>CALLUO010000073.1 GCA_938010425.1 uncultured Elioraea sp. | reverse complement strand
ACCGCAAAGAGACCGTTGGGGTCGCCGGCGATGATGCTGAGCGTGATCGGCCGGGTGCCAGAGACGGTGAGCTGCCCAATCTCAGCGCCAACGGGGCTGTTGTTGCCGACGGCAAAGGGCTGCGTCACCTCCGCGATGAAGGGCAGTTCCGCTGTAATTTGAACCGTAATGGTTGCGGTGTTACTGCGGTATTCGGTTGCCGGATCGGTCACTCGCCACTGGTGGAAGGTCCGGCAATAGACCTGGAGCGACACTGGACCGAGCGGCAGGGCGCGAAGGGCGGTAGTGTTTGCAACGCGGATCGCCCCACCTTGAGTGATGCGGAACGGATTTCCTGCGGGTTGAGAGACAATGACGAAGGCGTCCTCCGCCATCCTGCCGCTGACAGCTGAGTTGCGAGGGATTGGTCCAGTGGTGTGCACGAGGCCGACAAGGGCGCCTTCCTCGGCATCGAGCGGGACCGACATCGTCTGTCCGGCCGAGATGACAGGGGCCTGATCGGTGCGCCAGATGAAGCGCGGCGCAATCACTGAATTGAGCTGGAAAAAGGCACCGAAGAAATCTTCCGGCCGGTAGCGCGGATGGTTGCCAACACCCTGCGCGCGCTGCGAGCGGAGGAAGACAAGCGCGTCGGCGGCCTGCGCCCTGGTTTCGGGATCCGGAGCGTATTCCGCGAGCAGCGTGAGACCGACGAGCACGTTGCGCTGCCAATCGCCCTCGCCGGTCCAAGCGGAGTAATCGTTTGCGGTAATGTCGGAATTGATGGCCCTCAGCCTGTCGCGCGTTATCGTCAGAACCTGGCTCCAGTTCCGCGCCCAGGAACCGTTCGTGGCACGGAAATAGATGTCGCGCCCCATCGCGGCGTGTTGGAAGGAAAATCCTGGGTCGAGGATGCTGCCTGAGCGGAGCTTGCCGAACTCGCGAATCAGCCAGGGCAAATGCGGGCCGCCAAGGCCAAGCCGCGCAGCCTTCAGCAGGCCGAAGAAGATGAACGAGTACATGAACGGCGGCATATGGTCGCCGGTCGCATGTAGCATTGGCATACCGAGTTCGGCGCCAAGATTGGCATAAGCTTCGTCACTGATGTCGCGAATTGAGGAGACCCAAGCCTCAACACTCTGTGTGTACATCAAGCGATTTGTATAGCTGTCAGGCAGGATCGCCGCTGCATCGACAATGTCGCGGAAGCACCACGCCCAGCCTCTCGTCTGGTCGAACCATGGCTTTTGGGCCCAGGCGCGACCAGTCGAGTGGTCAGGGGTGAGGTCTCGCCAGTTGCGAGTCCAATTGCCGTTATACTGCCCGGGCAGAAGACCGTCGTGCCGGTCGTCGATGTGGAGTTGGGCCCAACATGCGCGGGCGGCGAGACCGTCGTAGCAAAGGCGACGGCCAGAGAGCAGTGCGGGCGTGAAGTTGAACGAACCGTGATGGGCATGGTCGACCGTGATGTGGTCGGTGCGGTTGTGGGTGGGGCGCTGGTTCGAGGGCAGCCCCGTCGCCGTCCTGCGCGACGTTCCAGGCGCTGAGGCAGGCGCATTTCCAGTGGTGCTGAAGCGCGGCCAATCCACTGGGTTCACCCAGCGGCCGAGCTCCCAATCGTAAAAATAGATGCCGCGTGTTGAGGCGGCTTCGAACTCGCGATGCGCCAGCTGCTGCGCTTCGGGCCTGCCTTCGCGCAGCCACAGCATGCAGGCGACGGTGCGATAGCCGATTTCCGGCCGCCCGCCCGCAGTGCCCGCGTCGCGCGCCAAAGAGTAATTCCAATAGGGGTCGTTAATGCGACTGTTGTTCTTGGCCGTATTCAAGACCCAAGGCGCCCATCCGCCGTATTCGGTAAGCGGCATCGAACGGTCCATGTTGTGCTGCACGCCTGAGGCGACGAGCACGTCGAAGTCGGGCCGGAAGAAGGGGCGGTCGTTATTGTCCCACCCTGTCAGCACGGTGCCGTTCGGATGGCGGGCGCGTCGGCGTATCCACTGCGCGTATTGCAACAGGTCGCGGGCGGGGCCTGAGGCGGGCCTCTGGTCGTAGACAATCTGCCCGTCGATCTCGATCGTGTAGCCGAAGCGAGCGATGCCCCCCTGAGGATGCAGCACGCGATCATTGGAAAAGCAGACGTCGAGTTCGAGGAATCCGTCCTTGGTGGCAAGCAGGTCGACGATCAACCGGACAGACGCGATCTGGCCCGCTTGATCGGCCGTGTTGAGCACAGCGGTGGGGGGAACTGGGGTCTCCACGCGCGTTTCGACAGCAAGAGGCCCCTCTTGCCAGCGATCGGTTGAGGCCAGGGCCTGGGAAGCGACGTCGAAGGTCCACAGCGGCGTGGTCGTATCGCCCGGGGCCCAGGTGCGGACGACAGCGCTGCGGCCAGCAAGCAGTGCGGGAAGGGAGAGGTTGGGGCCGGGGTCTGGATGCGCTGATCCCGAGACAAGTTCCGCAGCGAGCACCTGGCCCGCCGCCAGGGCGGGCAGCTCGGCGGCGAAGACAGCCGTCATGACGGACTCGTCCGGCCAGCGCCGCAGCACCGTCATTTGCGTCCGCAGCAGCTCGCCGTCCGCCGCAGCGCGCAGGACAACCGGTGTGTTGTTCGGAATGGCCCCCTGCGGAAAGGCGTGGCCGAACACGTCGATGACATCGGCCGGCAGGCCGGTTCCGGTGAACTGCAGGTTGGCGACGGTGGCTGGCGTTGCAGCGCCGACAGCGATTGGCCCGCTGTCGACGGAAATCTCGCCGTCGAGGGTGGCGCGCAGACGATAGATGCCTTCAGCTGCTGGTGCGGCGAGGAGCGCTTGCCACGTCCCGCTTGCATGACTTGCGATGACGGGGGCACCGACCGTGGCGCCGTCCTGAAACCATACAACAGCGATGGTGGTGGCGGTTCCGGTGTAGGTCCCGCTGACGGTGACCGAAGAACCGGGCGCGATCGGGCTCATTGGTGTCTCGATGGTCAGGGTGCGCTGGCCGCCGCGCTGGTTCCGCCGGCGCTGGAAGGCAAGAGCGAAGGGCAGGCTTGGCACGAAGACGTTCATCCTGGGCTCCAGAGACGGGGATTTGGGGCTAAACCAAGCACGGCGGTGACCGAGGCGGTCATCGCGCCGCGCGAATGGGAAACTTCGATCTGGCGGGAACGACCAGAGCTGGCCGCGCCGTCAAGGTGGCGGCGGACGCACTGCGTCCGTTGATTAGGAAAAAATACCGATCACAGGGGGCGTGGTCAACAGGGATGCGACTCCTTCGCCGGCACCGGCCCTGCAGCTCGGCCGCCGCTTTCGCCGCAGTCCGACGATCATGCGCGATCAGAGGGCCCGCCTCGTCCCTGTCCGCCCTCGCCTGCCCGACTGCGCGTCGGGCATGCCAGCGGAGCTGCGTAGGCACGCGTGCCGACCAGCAAGCGAAGACCCGCCGGAACCCTCGTTCCGCGCCGCATCGGGCCGCAATGGATGGTAGGATGCTCGGGTGGGAGTTGACCGGCAAGGACGAGCGGGTGGCCGCACGGAGGCAAGGCTTCGATAACGTCACACGCGGTGTTGGTCGCCGTACCGGCCCGGCCGGCAGCGGTCAGGCCAGAGGGCTCCGCCGGTCCCGGCTGGTTCCCGACCGCTTAGCCGAACAGGAGTCTGGCGGCGGTCCAGATCACCGCCCAGGTGATCAGTGAGGCAAGCCCGATTGTGGCTGTCGCGGCAGGCACGCTCAGCCTGCTGTCGCTGCCGCCGATGGCTAAGCCGCCGTCGCTCTCATCGGCGGAGCGGGAAAGCGGTGGAGGGTTACCCGTCATTTCTCGGACTCCTCAATGGTCCTCCCGCGCGATTATGTGCTGAAACCCGGATGAAACAAAAGCGGTGTCACGATTATGTAAGGGAAACGCGCCGGGGAATGGGGAATGTGCGGGGCGTGCCAAGGAAGAGGCGTGGTGGCTGGGATCACCACGCCTGGCCCGTCCTCACCCGATGCGGCGCCTTGCGGCGAAGCCCAAGCCCAGCAGGCCCACGCCAAGCAACGCGAGCGAAGCGGGCTCGGGCACGCCGAGTTCAGGGGGAATCGTGCGGTTGAAGGCAAGGTTGTCGAACTCGAAGGCGAACTGGGTGGAGCGGGCAACCACCCGATTGAACCCCTGAGTGGAGGAGATGTTGACGTATAGAGTGCCGTTTACGCCCTGATCGCCGTTCGGGCTGGCCGTAACATCGCTGCCAGTGATGGTTCCGATCAAGGTAGCACCGTCATAGAAGAGAAGGCTGTTGTAGTCGTCGACAGAGCCCCAGAGCAGGCCGAGGTAGAAATAAGGACCACCGGCGGGGAAGAGAATTTCGATCTCTGTGCCGGGAGAGGCGTTTGCGCCAGTGGACCCGGTCGTAAGGTAGACTGTCTGGTTAGGGCCGAGGGTTTGATTGCTGGCTTGGGGGGTTGGTCACCCCGTTGTCGTTGCCGAAGCCCATACCATTGCTGCCAGACAGAAAAGGAGCAGCATACTTGCCGGCAACGGCCCCAGTCACAGCCCCGGCTCGGTCATTTGCGGTAGCTGAGCTTCCGCCAACGAGGCGGACGGTGATCCCGGACTGCGGTGAGACCAGGGTGGTCGTGCCAAACTGCGGTGCGAACTGCGGGCTGATCCAGTCGAAATTGTCCCGCACCACGCCTGTGGGTGCGCCGCCGACGAAGGCACTGACGGTAAGCGGCGAGGCGAGAGTGGGCAGGGCGGTGAGCGTGGTGGCGGTGACCAGGATGAGACGAAGGGAGTGCATGGTGTCCTTCTCCGTTGGGTTGTGCCAACATTGAGACGTGGCCAGCATCTGCCGGCCAGAACAGATGTAGCAAAAATCATACCCTTCTCAGATTCTGGCGAAAAACCTGTTCCGTCAACGAACCAACCGGGCCAGGTGTTAAGAATTCCGACACAACCCTAGCGTGGGGATCGACCGAAGGTCATACTGCCGACGGCTGGCCCCTGCCTTCGCCGCCAGGGCGGCTTCCCATGCCCCGAGCCTCAGCACCCCCCCAGCGTCTCCCTTTGCCCGACCGGGTACGCCAAGTGGCAGCCCCCCCCCAAAGCGCCCTCTGGGCCTCCGCCCTCTGGTTCGAAACGACCCTCGTCCACGCTCTCCCAGAGGGCGCCGAGCCCCTCTGGCAGCCTGCCGGGCGAACGATCCTGCCCTTGCTTCGGCAACAAAGCCGCGTTTCGGCCCTCACCACCCCCTACACCCAGTCCTGGAGCCCTCTCGCGCCAGAGGAGACGGCGGAGCCAGAGTGGCGCGAGGCAGGGTTCGGCTTCGCCCGCTTCCTTCGCCTCCGCGACCCCGCCCGGCTGGACACCATCGAGCAACATACGCCGTGGCTCCGCCCCTTCCTTGAGGGAATACGCGCCGGCGGCATCGTCACCGCCCGGTTCGCCCACACGGGACGGTGGGTGGCGCGACTGAGGCCTGGAACGGCGTGGGAAGAGTATCTTGCTTCCCGCCCCTCTGTCCTGCGCAACACTCTGGCCCGACGCCTCAAGTCCGCCGCCCGGACCGCGCACTTCGAGCTCACGTCCGCGCCGGGAGAGGGGCTCGAGCGCGCGATCGAAGCGTTCCGCGCCGTGCGCGCCCGTTCCTGGAAGCCCAACGAGCCGTTCCCAGAGTTCGACCCCGCCCTGATGCGGGCGGCGGCGGATGCAGGCCTTCTTCGCCTCGGTGTGCTGCGCGACCGTCGCGATAACACCCCGATCGCTGCCCAGTATTGGCTTCTCGAGCCGCAGCGCGGGCGTGCCACCGTGCCCAAGCTCTTCCACGACGAAGCCTATCGTGCTTCCTCCCCAGGCACAGTGCTCACCGCGCTGATGGTGCGGCATTTGATCGAGGAGGACAGCGTGCGCATGCTCGACTTTGGCCGCGGTGACGATCCCTACAAAGCGCTGTGGGCGCCAGAGCGGGTGCCTCTGATCGGCGTCCTGATCGCCGACCCACGCCATCCTCTGGGGGCGGCGGCGCTCGCCCGGCATGCGGCCGGGGCGGCCCTACGATATCTCCGTGCTGGCCGATGAAACTTCTCTACTCCCACCGCATCGCCTCGCGCGATGGGCAGGCGGTGCACCTCGAAAGCCTGATCGCCGCCCTCCGCGGAGAGGGGCACGAGGTGGTCGTGGTCGGGCCCTCGGCCTACGCCGAGGCCCGCTTCGGCGAGGACGGCGGTTGGGTGACGCGCCTGCGCCGCGCCCTGCCGCGCGCGATCGCCGAACTCGCTGAACTCGCCTACGCCATACCCGCCGCGCTTCGGCTCGATCGCATTGCCCGCGCTGGCCAGTTCGACGCTCTCTACGAACGATACAATCTGTTTCATCTTGCCGGTGCTCTTGTTGCGCGCCGGCACCGGCTTCCCTTCCTGCTCGAGGTGAACTCCCCGCTCGCCGAAGAGCGGGCGCGTTTCGGCGGCCTTGCTTGGCCCGCCCTTGCCCGCTGGGTCGAACGGTTCATCTGGCGCCGCGCCGACCTCGTGCTCCCCGTCACCGAAGTTCTTGCCGAGTATGTGAGAGCGGCCGGTGTGCCGGCCGAGCGGATCGTCGTCGTGCCGAACGGGATCGACAGCGAGGCCTTCCCCGAAAACCTCGCCTCTCGCCAGTCAGGCGAGGAGGCAGAGGAGATTGTGCTCGGCTTCATCGGCTTCGTGCGCGAGTGGCATGGGCTTGAGACGGTGGTGCAAGGCATCGCCTCCTGGCAGGGGCGGCAGAGGCTCGCGCTCGTTGTGGTGGGCGAAGGCCCAGCCCGACCAGGGCTGGAGCGGCTGGCGGCGGATCTTGGCGTGGCAGACCGGGTGCGGTTCACAGGGCTCGCGCCGCGCAAGGACGTCCCTCGCCTCATCTCTTCCTTCGACATCGCCCTGCAGCCTGCTGCCGTGCCATACGCCTGCCCGTTAAAGCTCGTAGAATACATGGCGGCGGGGCGGGCGATCGTTGCGCCAGATCAGCCCAATATCCGCGAACTCGTCGCGCACGAACGGACCGCTCTCCTCTTTCCGCCCGGTGACGTAACAGCGATGTGGACGGCAATCGCTCGCCTCGCCGGTGATTCGTCCTTGCGCGCTCGGCTGGGGGCGGCGGCGCGGGCGGAAGTTCTTGCGCGCGACCTGACCTGGACTGGCAATGCGCGGCGGATCGTCGCTGTCGCTGCCGCCCTGCGTTCGAAAGCCGCCCCCGTTAGCGTCCCGGCAAGCGCTGGAACGGCGTGACCGGGCCCGAGAAGCGATTGTCCTTCATCACCGGCTCCCCCTCGCCATAGAGGCGGAAGAACACCGTGCTGCGCGGTTGAAGGTTTTCGAAGCGGTTGCCGATCAGCGCGATTTCTCGAGTCGTGTGCCGGCGTCCTTCTGCGCCATGCACCACCGCAGCCTCTGGGTTGCCGTGATCGGGGCCTTTGCGCAGGGTCGCGTTGCGCAGGACGAAATCCCCTCCGTTCGGGATGTCGATCAAATACGAGGCACGGTTGCCCGGAGTGTCGAGGAACGCACTGTCCTCAATCACCGTCCGTTCCGCCCGCGACTTGAGATGGTGGCAAATGCGCGTCGCCTCAAAGCGCGTGCGGCGCACCACGACCTCGCGCCAATGCCCGGCATAGAGCCCGTGCGCGCACTCATGGATCAGCGCGCCGTTGCCGATGAACCGGCTGTCTTCAATAACAAGGCGATAGTTGCGCATGTCGGCCTTGGTCAGGATTCCGTTTTGGTTGTCGAGAAAGGCGGAGCGGCGGATGGTGAGGTCGCCGCCCTCGGCCCTAATGCCGGCCGCGTTGCCACCCGCGAAGGCAGCACTCTGGAACGTGATCCCCTCCACGGTCACGTCCTGGCCGGCAATGACAAACAGCGCTTTGTTGGCGCAAATCGGGCCGGTGATCAGCACCTCTCCGCCAGGGGCTGCGGCGATGGTCAGGCCAGGGGCGCGCCAGATCGCACAATCGATGTAGCGACCGGGCGCGATCACCACCCGATCGCCTGGCCGCGCGACGGCGGCGGCTTCGGAGGGGCGAGAGAAGCGCTTGCCAGGCCCGACCTCGAGCGTGGCCGCCAGCGCCGGCGCTGCAGCAACCAAGGTGCCGAGATAGGCCACAAGCGAGCGCATCTGTCCCTCCGCCCAGGAAAGCAGCGTCACCATGCCCGAGGGTCAAGGATGCATCCAGCGCCCTGGTCGAGGAGAAATTCGAGGAGAAATTTCCCCGCCCGGCCCTAGACTCGAAACGCACACCCGTGCGACGCACGCCCTATGTCGGTGCCATTTCAGCTCAGCGTGCTTGTTCTGCCGCCAGTGGCGCTTGCGCTCGCCGCGCTTCTTTTGTGTTTCCTCGCCGCGCGCGGCCGCCGCTCTGCTGCTTGGGGCGCGTTCGTCCTCATCCTGTTGCAGCTCTTGCTTGCCACATCCTATGCCAGCGGTTGGCTTGAGGTGTCTTTGCAAGCGCTCGCTGCACGCTTCGCCCCCCCGCGCGAGGAGCCTACTGCGATTATCGTGCTGGCCGCCGATCAGGTGAGGCTTGAGGAGGGGTGGACAGTCGGGCCATTGACGCTTGAGCGGATGGCCGCGGCGGCGGCGCTCGCGCGGCAGACGGGACTGCCGATACTGGTTTCGGGCGGCGTGCTCTCGCTTACCTCCCCCTCGCCGCCGATTGCAGGGCAAATGGCACAACGGTTCGAAAGCGAGTTTGGTCTGATCGTGCGCTGGCTTGAAATCGAGTCGCGCAACACGTGGGAAAACGCGCGCAACAGCGCTGCCATGTTGCGCCAGGAGGGGATTGGCAGCGCTCTGTTGGTCACGCACGGCTGGCACATGCCGCGCGCTTTGATTTCGTTCCGAGCTGCGGGCCTCTCAGTTGCGGCTGCGCCGGTGCGGCGGAGCCCGCTGCCCCAGCCGGACTTTGATTCGTTCCTGCCGAGGGCGGACCGCTGGGGCCAGAGTTGGCTGTTGATACGGGAGTGGTGCGGGTTGGCAGTCTATGCAGGCCGCCGTGCCTTCGACCTCAACTGACTGCTCGGGGCAGGGGGTGGGAAGGGGCAGGGGCAAGGAAGCGGTCTGGCGGACCCGGCGCGATTCGAACGCACGACCTTTGCCTTCGGAGGGCAACGCTCTATCCAGCTGAGCTACGGGTCCTGCCCAAGAGGCTATAGCTGAGGCCGCCTGCCCCTGCCAAGCCGCCAACGCTGCTCTCGAGCCAGACGAGCATGTCGGTAACGACTCGGGAACGGATGGAATCGCGCAAGAGGAGATGGTAGCCCTCAGGGTAGCGCAGCAGCCGCTGCCGCCCCGAGGCAAGGCCGGGCAAGCGCGCCTCAAGCGCTGCAATGGCGTGCGGCGGGACTAGATTGTCACGCCCGCCGTAGAGGATGAGGGCAGGGTGTGGAAAAAAGCGCGCCGCCGCCAGGGCCGTGTCCATCGCTAGCACGAGGCCCCACAGCGCATCGACCCGGGTGTACCGTAAGACCAGCGGATCGCGCGCCATGGCGGCAAGCGCAGCGTCGTTGTCCGAGGCGCGGTGGAACGGCGAGGTGTTGGCGAATCCCAATTGCGGCACGATGTGGGCGAGGGCGCGCAGGGCAGCGCGGCCGATTCCGCCCATCGCCTCCCCGCCCCAGACGGCGGGGGCGGAAAGCACGTAGGCGTCGGCAGGTGGCGGTGTCGCGCTCGCGCCAGCGCACAGCAGCACCGCAGCCCCCATGCTCTCGCCGAGAAGGACGAGGGGGAGGTCAGGAAAGCGGGCGCGGGTGAGGCGCGCCGCCTCAGTCGCGTCAGCGGCGAGCGCCTCATGACCGGGCCAGAACCCAGGGTGCGGCGCAGAACCGAAGCCCCTTTGGTCGTAGGCAAGCACGCTCCAGCCGGCGGCGGTGAACAGCGGAGCTGGGATTTCGAACGCCCGGCGATAGTCGCTGAATCCGTGCAAGGCGAGGATCACGCCGCGTGGCTTCCCGTCTGCCCGCCAGAGGGTGAGCGGAAGGCGTGCCCCGTCTGGCATCACGAAGGCTTCGCCCTCGTCGCGCGGCGCCCCCGTCGCTGGGCCCGGAAGTGCGAAGCGGGGCGCACAGCCCGCTGCCAGCGCGAGACCGGCGGCGAGCAGGCCGCGTCTGCCAGGTGGCACAAACGTTGATCCGCGCATGGCCCCGGGTATGATCCGCCGCCGCTTCGGCGACAAGAACGGAGCCCCGATGCCGCTCGACCCCCACGTGCCGGCACCCTTCGAGGTGATCGCGGTGCAGGATGCCACCGTTGCCTGCGACGGCGGCGGCGGCGTGCTCGGCCACCCGCGTGTTTTCCTCACGCTCGTCGATGGCATGGTGGTCTGCCCCTACTGTTCGCGCACCTACGTGCTGAAGGGATCGGAGGCGGAGCGACGCCTAGCGGCGGCTGCGGCCGCGCGCGACCGCGCGGCGTGAGCACGCGGAAAGCATCGGCGCGAGGGACGGAGGGGCGGCCGACGGAGTCGTCCTTGGACAAACAGCCAGAGACTTTTAGCCTGATCCTGATCGACGGCTCGGGCTACATCTTCCGCGCCTTCCACGCTCTGCCACCGATGACGCGGCCCGACGGCACGCCGGTGAATGCCGTGTTCGGCTTCGTCAACATGCTGGCGAAGTTCCTCACCGAGCACACGGCGGACAAAATCGCGGTGGTGTTCGATGCAGCGCGGAAGACGTTCCGCCATGACATCTATCCCGCCTACAAGGCGCAGCGCCCGGAACCGCCGGAGGACCTCGTCCCCCAGTTCCGGCTGATCCGTGAGGCGGTGGAGGCGTTCAACCTGCCCGCAATCGAAGCGGAAGGCTACGAGGCTGACGACCTGATCGCGGCTTACGCCAAGGCAGAATGTGACCGCGGCGGCAGCGTGCGCATCGTTTCCTCCGACAAGGATCTGATGCAGCTCGTTCGCCCAGGCGTGGAGATGTGGGATCCGATTAAGCAGAAGCCCATCGGCGCGGCGGAGGTGATGGAGCGCTTCGGTGTGCCGCCCGCGAAGGTGCCGGATGTGCAGGCGCTGGCGGGGGATGCGACCGACAATGTGCCAGGCGTGCCGGGGATCGGGGTGAAGACTGCCGCCCAGCTGATCGAGGAGTTTGGAGATCTTGAAACCCTCCTTGCCAAGGCCGACACGATCAAGCAGCCGAAGCGGCGCGAGGCGCTGATTGCGCACGCTGAAGAGGCGCGGATCTCGAAACGCCTGGTGACTTTGGCCGAGGATGCGCCGCTTCCCCTTCCTCTTGACGCGCTGACCCTGAAGGAGCCCGATCGCGCGAGGCTCGCGACATGGTTGCGCGAGCAGAATTTCCGCTCCGTGCTGCAGAGGCTGAAGCTTGAGGGCGAGGTGCTACCGACGGTAGCCGTGCCCGAGCGCCTCGAGGCGCGTCTGACCCACGCCCCATTCGGCCCTTACGAGACGGTGACGGAGCTTTCCCAGCTCGAGGCTTGGGTGGCGGAGGCGACCGAACAACGCTATTGCGCCGTCGATACGGAAACCGACAGTCTCGATGCGCAGGCCGCACGCCTGGTCGGCGTGTCCGTCGCACTCGCGCCGGGGCGCGCCTGCTACGTGCCTTTGCGCCATGCGGGAGAGGATCTTGCCGGGCGTGCACCGGAACAGATCCCCTTCGAGGCGGCGCTTGCCGTGCTTCGCCCTCTGCTCGAAGACGCCTCCGTGCTGAAGATCCTGCACAACGCGAAATACGATCTCTCGGTGCTGGCGCGAGAGGAAAATGGCGGGGTGCGGCTCGGCCCCATCGAGGACACGATGCTGATCAGCTACTGCCTCGATGCAGGGCGCTGGGAGCACGGGATGGACGAGCTCTCGCGCCGCCATCTCGGCCACGAAACGATCACTTACGAGCAAGTGGCGGGCAAGGGCAAAGGCGCGATCTGCTTCTCCGCCGTACCGATCGACCGCGCCACGGCTTACGCGGCGGAGGATGCCGACGTGACACTGCGGCTTTGGCTTTTGCTCAAGCCGCGCCTGCGCACTGACCGCGTGCTGGCGCTTTACGAACATGTCGAGCGGCGGCTGATCCCGGTGATCACGGCGATGGAGCGCCATGGCGTCGCCGTTGATGCGCGCGAGTTGCGCCAAATCTCTGCTGAGTTTGCCGACCGGCTCTCCGCTCTCGAGGCTGAGATCCATCGCCTGGCGGGGCGTTCCTTCAATGTCGGCTCGACACAGCAGCTCGCCGCCGTGCTGTACGAGGACCTCAAGCTCGCCCCCCCTGGCGGGCGGCGGGCAAAGACGGCTACCGGGCAATTCGCTACTGATGCGGCTGTGTTGGAGGAACTCGCCCTACAGCATCCGCTTCCCGCCAAAGTGCTGGAGTGGCGTCAGCTCGCGAAGCTCAAATCCACCTATGCCGATGCGCTGGTGAACCAGATCGATTCCGCAACGGGCAGGGTGCACACCAGCTTCTCAATGACCGGCACAGCGACAGGACGTCTGTCCTCCACTGACCCTAACCTGCAGAATATTCCCGTACGCACGGAGGAAGGACGGCGAATCCGCCGCGCCTTCGTCGCCCCCCCCGGCCAGGTGCTGCTTTCGGCCGACTATAGCCAGATCGAACTTCGGCTGCTCGCGCACGTCGCCGAAGTTCCGGCGCTGGCCGAGGCCTTTGCCCGGGGCGAGGACATTCATGCCCGCACCGCCTCTGAAGTGTTTGGCGTGCCGATGGAGAGGCTCGACCCTCTGTTGCGGCGTCGCGCCAAGGCGATCAATTTCGGCATCATCTATGGCATCTCCGCCTTCGGGCTTGCCGCCCAGCTCGGCATCACCCCAGGCGAGGCAAAGGCCTATATCGATGCGTATTTCAAACGTTATCCGGGGATCCGCGACTACATGGAACGGATGAAGGAGGAGGCGCGGATCAAGGGGTACGTCACCACGCCCTTCGGACGCCGCTGCTGGATCCCGGGGATCGCCGAGAAGAACGCGGCGCGGCGCGCCTTCGCCGAACGCCAGGCGATCAACGCACCCTTGCAGGGTGGGGCGGCCGACGTCATCAAGCGCGCGATGGTTCGGCTGCCGCGGGCGATAGCGCAGGCCGGGCTTTCCGCACGGCTTCTTCTGCAGGTGCATGACGAACTGTTGTTCGAGGTGCCTCAGGCAGAGACGAGCGAGACCGTCGCTCTCGTGAAGCGGGTGATGGAAGGGGCGGCCCGTTTACGCGTGCCCCTGGTGGTGGAGACCGGGGTCGGGCCGAACTGGGAGGCCGCGCACTGAGGCGCGCGACCATGCGTTGGCAGAGACGGGATACTGGGGAGCGATGGGAGACCAGTGAGAACAGAAAAGCGCCCGGTTAGGGGGGTAACCGGGCGCCATCCTCTTCCGTACGGAATACCCGCGGGCAACGGCAGGGGAGACCGCCCCCGCGGAAACTCGGCGCTCAATTCCCGCCGACCCGTACACAATAGCGCAAGGGCGCGACGTTGCAAATCCCACACTCGCGTGAGCGCTCCCGTATTCGCGCGGCGGTTGCAAGCGAACCCCCTGGAGGAAGGGGAGCGCCTCAACGCCGCAGCAGAATCGCCTCGCCTTCGACGCTCGCGGTCAGCAGCACCTCCTGCGGTTCCGCCGCCGGCGGTACGGTCTCGGCGCGGGCGGCGGCCATGGCGCGCGGCATCTGCCCCGTTTCGCCGGCGGGCCAATCGACCCGCACCTCGCGGAAACCGGCAACGCTCAGCCCGAACACGCCCGCCAGACGCTCGGCGCGCGCCTGCAGCCTCTCCCCCTCGCGCCAAGTGCGATAGCCGCCCTTTGCAACCGCAACACCGCAACACCAACACCGCAACACCGGGAACGGCGCGCGCGCTTGACAGCAGCCTGGGCCGCACGATTGACCGCCTGCTGCACGGCGGCGACGGAACTTCCCTGCGCGTGCGCACGCAGGCTCGCGTGCAGCTCGTCCGCCCGTACGTTGCGCTCGGCTGTCTTGGAAAAGCTTTAAAACCGTCTTGCTTGGCCTCCCTTAGGCCACGGCGAGGGGGGCGCCACTGCCAGCGCCGCAGCTAGGAAGTCAGCGCGCCTCACGACTCCCGCGATAGCATGCGCCCGAGCGACCGCCCGCCGAATAGGTGAACGTGGAAATGCGGCACCTCTTGATGCGCGTCGCGCCCCATGTTGGTGAGCGCCCGATAGCCCGTGGCTTCAAGCCCCAACGTCTTCGCCACCCGCCCGACCGCGCGCCAGAACCCGGCCAACTCGGCATCGGAGGCGTTCGCCGAGAAGTCGGCGATCGAGACGTAGCGGCCTTTTGGGATCACCAGCACGTGCACGGGGGCTTGGGGGTTGATGTCGTGGAAGGCGAGGGCGAACTCGTCCTCGTAGACTGTCTTGCAGGGGATCTCTCCACGCAGGATGCGGGCAAAGACATTGGTCTCGTCGTAGGGCGGAAGGCCGGTCACTGCCATTGTGTGGTCCTCGCTTCGCTCGCAGGAGGGCTACCACAGCTTGCGGCTTTTCGGCAGGCGGGGCGCGAGCTTCGGCTGGGCCAGAGCGCGGGCACGGGCCGCTTTTTCAGCGATCCCGCTCATACCCTGGCGACGATCAAGTTCGGCCCAGATCTCCTCCGGCCGCACCCCCGCGTCCACCCAGACAACGATGAGGTGATAGAGCAGATCAGCACTCTCCGCGATCAGCCCCGCGCGGTTGCCGCGGGTCGCCTCAATCACTGTCTCTACCGCCTCTTCGCCCAGTTTCTGCGCCACCTTGGCGGTGCCGCGGGAAAGCAGCCGGGCGGAGTGCGAGGACTCGGGGTCGGCCCCCTTGCGCGAGAGCACTGTGGCGTAGAGGCGGTCGAGCAGGGTGGCGTCCGGCAAGCGGGGGGGCACGAGCAAAGGCTCGAGGGAGGCAAGCACCGCGCGGTCTTTCTTGCCGGCCTTGTTGTCCTTGTCGCGGTCCTTGTCGCGCTGAGCCATGGCGTCAGGCCAGTTCAGGCGTCGGAAACCGAACGGGCAAACCCGCTTCGGCCAGCGCCCGCTTCACCTCCGCGATGGCGAAGGTGCCGAAGTGGAACACGCTCGCAGCGAGAAGGCCCGTCGCTCCCGTTCGCGCGGCGTCGACGAAGTGCTCAGGACGGCCTGCGCCGCCCGAGGCGATGACAGGCAACCCCGTCTCCTCGACCACGCGGCGGGTGAGGTCGAGATCGAAGCCCTCGCCCGTACCGTCGCGGTCCATCGAGGTGAGCAAGATTTCGCCCGCGCCGCGGCGCGCGGCCTCCTCGGCCCAAGCGATGGCGCAACGCCCTGTGGGCGTGCGGCCGCCCTGCACAAACACCTCCCAGCGGCCAGGGGCGGTGCGCTTAGCGTCGATTGCGACCACAATACACTGGCTGCCAAACGTGCCGGCCGCCTCCTCGATGAGCTCTGGCCGGGCGACGGCGGCGGAGTTGATCGACACCTTGTCCGCCCCAGCGAGCAGCAACGCCCGCACGTCGGCCACACTGCGCACACCGCCGCCGACGGTCAGCGGCAGGAACACGCACTCTGCGGTGCGAGCGACCACGTCGAGGAGCGTGCCCCGGTTCTCCACCGAGGCGGTGATGTCGAGGAAGGCGAGCTCATCCGCACCCGCTTCGTCGTAGGCGCGGGCCTGTTCGACCGGGTCGCCCGCGTCGCGCAACCCGACGAAGTTCACGCCCTTGACGACGCGGCCGTCCTTGACGTCTAGGCAGGGGATGAGGCGAATGCTGAGCATGACCCGGCGTGGTCCCTTCTTGGGCGCTCCCTCAATCCTGCTCGTGTGCCCCTAGTCTTCGTGGTCGCGCAAACGAAATTTCGACGACGCTGGTCTGGTGATTTTGCTGGTGACTGATGGAGATGGGGATGATCGGTTGGGAAGGGGCACAGGGCGTCTCGCGGCGGGGGGTTCTGCTGGCGGGGGCCGTGGCGGTGCTGGCCGCGGCATGCACCGGGGCTCCTGATGGCGTCACCCCCGTCCGCTTCGACCCCGACCGCTACCTCGGCACCTGGTACGAGATCGCGCGACTTGACCACCGTTTTCAGCGCGGCGATGTGGCGGCAACAGCGACCTATGCGCTGAACCCGGACGGGTCGATTGCGGTGACAAACCGCGGCTGGAGGGCTGATGGGACAGAGCGGGCGGTGACGGGGCGGGCGCGCTTCCTCGGCCCCCGAGATGTGGCCTCGCTGGCAGTGACCTTCCGCTGGCCGTTTGAGGGTGGCTATCACGTGATCAGGCTCGATCCAGACTATCGGATCGCGCTCGTCTCGGGCCCGACGCGCGATTACCTCTGGCTTCTCTCTCGAACCCCCACCCTGCCCGAACCCGTGGTGCAGGAATGGCTCGCCTTCGCCGCCGGTCGCGGCTTTCCGGTCGAGCGCATCATCCGTTCGCAGCCGCCGCCCCTTTGAGGCCTCGGACTTGCCCCAACGCTGGCGAGACGGCATAGGGCGCCGGCCATGGCGCGACGCCGCGAATACCTCGTCATTCCCCGCATGCTGCCGCCTAAACCGCCCTCGCGCTGGGCGCGGCGCGGAAAAATCCTCGCCGGCTGGGGCTT
Organism: uncultured Elioraea sp.; assembly: GCA_938010425.1. Taxonomy (GTDB): domain Bacteria; phylum Pseudomonadota; class Alphaproteobacteria; order Acetobacterales; family Acetobacteraceae; genus Elioraea. The sequence continues at coordinate 8,147 of CALLUO010000073.1, read as the reverse complement.
CCTTGCCCTCGGGGTGGCGGGGCTCTTCTTGCCCTTTGTACAGGGCTTCCTCTTTCTCGCTTTCGGTCTCTACATCCTGCGCGACGAATATGCCTGGGCGGGCCGCACCATCGATTGGCTGCGGCGGCGGTTTCCCCGCTACACGCGCCAGATGGACGAAGGGAAGGAAAGGGCCGTAGCCTGGCTCATCCGCTGGCGGCGAAAGATGCGGCGCACGATGTACGAGGTGCGGCGCTGAATCGCTCGCGCCGGGTGCTTGAAGCCTAGCTGCGGGCAAGGTTGGAATAAAGCGCTAGGGACGGTCGGACCGACGGTCCATGATGCGTGCGGGGACCATGCCGCGTAGTGACCTCTACCCCGACATTGCGCCGTACGAGAGCGGCTACCTGCCTCTCGACCACGGGCACGTCATGTATTGGGAGCAGGTGGGTACGCCCAGCGGGATGCCCGTGCTGTTCCTTCACGGCGGGCCTGGAGCGGGAGCGGGGGCGGTGCATCGGCGCTTCTTCGACCCCGCCCGATTCAGGGTTGTGATCTTCGACCAAAGAGGGGCGGGGCGGTCCCGCCCCCTGGGCTCGCTGGTCGCCAACGACACGCCGCACCTGATCGCCGACATTGAGCGGCTGCGCGTGCATCTCGGCGTTGAGCGTTGGCTCGTCTTTGGCGGTTCCTGGGGCTCCACGCTGGGCCTCGCCTATGGCCAGGCGCACCCGGAGCGCGTGCGAGGCTTTGTGCTGCGGGGCATTTTCCTCGGCCGCGATGAGGAGGTGGCGTGGTTCCTGTACGGGCTGAGGCGTTTCTTCCCGGACGCCTGGCGCAAATTTGCAGCCCAGGTGCCGGAGGAGGAGCGGGGGGACCTCCTCGAGGCTTACTGGAAGCGTCTCACCCACCCCGACGCCAAGGTGCACCTGCCGGCGGCGCGGGCATGGAGCATTTATGAAGGCTCGTGCTCCACCTTGCTTCCGTCGCCGGAGACGGTGGCGTCCTTTGCCGAGGACCGAACTGCCCTCGGCCTGGCACGGATTGAGGCGCACTATTTTCGCCATCGGCTGTTCCTGCCGGAGGGCGGGTTGCTGGCGGGAATGGGGCGGATCGCGTCCATTCCGGCCGAGATCGTGCAGGGGCGTTACGACATGATTTGTCCGCCGGAAAGTGCGGTAGACCTAGCCGCAGCTTGGCCAGCCGCACGGCTCACCATGGTGCCGGATGCCGGGCACTCGGCACTCGAGCCCGGGATCAGGGCCGCGCTGCTTGCCGCGATGGAGCGGTTTTGGCGGGGCTAGGCAGCGGCACAGTCCGCCTGCTCGATGCGCACTCCGCACTCCGGGTGACCGACCCTGTCAGCGCTTGCGGAACCAGACCCGGTGGGCGATGCCAAAACCCACCGACAGGGGTCGCCACAGGGCCGCCCCAACCGACGATACGACAGGTCTCGTGACAACCTCGAAGGAGGCAGGGAGGAAGACCCGCGCGTCAGGCCGTCACCGGTCGATGTTCTACACCCTTCTCGGCGAAGAGCTGGCCGAGTTCACCGGACTGGAACATCTCGGTCACAATGTCGCAGCCGCCGACGAACTCGCCCTTCACATAGAGCTGCGGGATGGTGGGCCAGTTGGTAAACTGCTTGATGCCCTCGCGCAGAGAGGGGTCCTCGAGCACGTTCACCGCCTTGAATTTCACCCCCATGTGCGTGAGGATTTGCACAACCCGAGCGGAGAAGCCGCACTGTGGGAACATCGCTGTGCCCTTCATGAACAGCACCACCGGGTTTTCGTTGATTTCCGCCTGGATGCGCTCGAAGACCGGGTTGGACATTCCGCTTTCGCCTTTCCCTCTCTCTGGGTTCATCCGCTTGCCCTGAAGTTGCGCTCGTAGGCCGCCCGCTGGCCCGTATGCAGTCTTCGCCGCTTCGTCCTGCGCCGCTTAGTCCTGCGGGGCAGCGGTCTGCAGCGCGAGCGCATGCAACGCACCGCCCATTCGCCCTTGCAGGGCAGCATAGACCATCTGGTGCTGCTGCACCCGTGTCTTGCCCTTAAAGGAGGGTGAGACGACGGTTGCCGCGTAATGGTCTCCATCACCGCGCAGGTCTTCCACCGTCACCTGGGCGTCCGGCAAGGCCGCCTTGATCAGCGCCTCAATTTCCGCTGCCGACATCGGCATCGTGCCATCCCCGTTCATCCCGTGCGCACGCGAAACGCTGCCGCGTCGTCCTCTTCCCACCGCTCCGGCTGCTCCCACTGCCTCGCCCCCTCGCCCCTGGGGGTTAGGCCCTTTCGCCCATCCAAAGCGGAAACCAGGACTCGTGCGCTTCGCGCAACCGTGCCAGCGATATGGAGAGCGCACCGGGCAGAGTCAAATCCGCCCCACCGGAACGGCCAATGAGCGCGGCCGGCACCTGGGCCGCGCGCGCTGCGGCCACCACGCCCGCCCCATCGGCAGCGGCGAGCACGTAGCGCGCCTGGTCTTCGCCGAACCAGAAGGCGTGCGAGGGAACCTCGTCTGGCCCCGGCAGCAAGGTGGCGCCGACCCCGCCGGCGAGCGCCATCTCGGCCACGGCGACAAGGAGCCCCCCGTCGGAGACATCGTGGCAGGCAGCCACCCGCCCTGTTGCGATTAGCCCGCGCACCGCGTCCCCATAGCGTCGTTCCGCGGTGAGATCGACCGGTGGCGGTGCGCCCTCCTCGCGGCCTGCGATCTCGCGCAGCCAGAGAGATTGGCCGAGCCAGCCCTGAGTTGTCCCGATCAGCACGAGATCCAGCCCCGGCGAAAGCGCGATGCCCACCGCGCGTGCCGCGTTCTCAAGAACGCCAACGCCGCCGATGGCCGGTGTGGGCAGAATCGCGCGGCCCTCTGTTTCATTGTACAGGCTGACGTTGCCCGAAACGACCGGAAAGTCGAGCGCAAGGCAGGCGGCGCGCATGCCGCGGATGGCGGCGGCGAATTGGCCCATGATGCGCGGGCGTTCGGGATTGCCGAAGTTCATGTTGTCGGTGATCGCGAGCGGGCGGGCACCGACCGCGGTAAGGTTGCGCCAGGCTTCCGCCACCGCTTGTTTGGCGCCTTCCTCCGGGTCTGCTGCGCAATAGCGGGGCGTGCAGTCGCAGGTGAGCGCTAAGGCTCTTCCCGAGGGCGAGACGCGCACCACCGCTGCATCTGCCGCCCCGGGCCGCTTCACCGTCTGCCCGCCCACGGTGGAGTCGTATTGGTCCCACACCCAAGCGCGGGAACAGAGATCGGGGCAGCCGATGAGGGCCAGAAGTGCCGCCTCGAGCCCAACCGGGTCAGAGACAGAGCGCGCAGAGAGGGGGGCTTGTTTCGGCGTCTCCTCGATCGGGCGGCGATAAAGCGGGGCTTGGTCTGAGAGGGGGGCGAGTGGGATGTTAGCCTCCACCCGGCCTTGGTGGCGGACGACGATCCGGCCCGTGTCGGTGAGCCGACCGATAATGGCGAAGTCGAGCTCCCATTTCTGGAAAATGCGGCGTGCCAGCTCCTCAGCCCCTGGGCGAAGGATCATCAGCATCCGCTCTTGGCTTTCGGAGAGCATCATTTCGTAAGCGGTGAGCCCCGTTTCGCGCTGCGGCACCCGATCGAGATCAAGCTCGATCCCCACCCCGCCCTTGCCCGCCATCTCGACCGAGGAGGAGGTGAGCCCCGCTGCCCCCATGTCCTGGATGGCGACGATGGCGTCGGTTTCCATCAGTTCGAGGCAGGCCTCGATGAGAAGCTTTTCGGTAAAGGGGTCGCCCACCTGCACGGTGGGCCGCTTCTCGTCGTTCTCTTCGCCGCCAAACTCGGCCGAGGCCATGGTGGCGCCGTGGATGCCGTCGCGCCCGGTTTTCGCGCCGACATAGACCACTGGGTTGCCTACCCCGGCCGCTTTGGAAAGGAAGATGCGATCGGCGCGCGCGATGCCCACCGTCATCGCGTTCACCAAAGGGTTGCCGTCATAGGCGGGGTGAAAATTCACCTCGCCGCCCACCGTGGGCACGCCCACACAATTGCCGTAGTCGCCAATCCCCCGCACCACGCCGTCGACAATGCGCCGCGTGCGCGGGCTCTGGGGCGAGCCGAAGCGGAGAGCGTTCAGGTTGGCGATGGGACGTGCCCCCATGGTGAAGATGTCGCGCAGGATGCCGCCCACCCCGGTCGCCGCCCCCTGGTAGGGCTCGATAAAGGAGGGATGGTTGTGGCTTTCCATCTTGAACACCGCGGCCAGCCCCTCGCCGATGTCGATCACGCCAGCGTTCTCGCCCGGGCCGTGGATGACCCAGGGCGCGGTGGTGGGCAGGTCCTTCAGCCAGACGCGGGAGGATTTGTAGGAACAGTGCTCGGACCACATCACGGAAAAGATGCCGAGCTCTGTCAAAGAGGGGGTGCGGCCGAGGATAGCGAGCAGGCGCTCATATTCATCCGACGTCAGGCCGAAGACGGTGGCGAGCTCCCGTGCGCGGTCTGGGGCGAGGGGGGCAGGGGTGTCGGCGGCAGGGGCTTGCGCGGCATCGGCTGGCATGGGGCTTCCCGCGCCATGCTGGCAGGGCGCTGTCAAGCGGCGATCGGCTCCTTAAGCGGGCGCCGGGCGATGACGCGGTCAATCAGCGCGCACCAGCGTGCCATGCAGGCCTCCTCGGTGAAGTCGGCGACGGAGGCGGGGGCGGCCGCGGCCAGCCGCGCGCGCAGAGCTTCGTCCCTGATCAGGCGCTGCAGAGCGGCGGCCAATCCAGCGGGGCCTGCGACGCGGGGGACGACGAGAGAATTCTGTTCGTGCCGCACCAGCGCGCTTAGGCCAGGACAATCGTCGTAGGCTACCACCGGCAGGCCGCACATCAGTGCTTCAGTCGGCGCACGAGGAAAGCCCTCGGCGGTTGATGGGTGGCAGAAAATGCTCCCCGAGCCGAGAAGCCGGGGCACGTCCCTGTTCACGCCTGGTAGGCGGCAGGACCGTTCGACACCGCGGTCTCGGATCAGGGCCTGGAGCATCGGCCGCTCCTCGCCCTCGCCATGGATTTCGACTGACCAGTCAGGATGGTCGGCAGCGATCATCGCCCAGGCTTCAATCAGGTCTTTGAAGTTCTTTTGGGCGGCAAGTCGACCGAGGCCGAGAATGACGGGCCGCCGCGGCACCGTGCCCACAGCGCTGGCGATCCCTGCCGGCAGACCGTTCGGGATGGCCACGGTTTTCGCCTGGATTTCGGGAACGAAGAAGGAGACGAACTCCGGCAACAGCACATGCACTGCGGCGGCCTCTCGCAGGAGGGACAGGCGAAGTCTGCGGTCGTGTTCATTCTGATCCCACATCGATCGGCTGACGAAATCGGAGTGCGGATCCGTGCGAAATGAGGCGATGACGGGAATGCCGGTGCCTTTGGCCGCGAGCAAAGTGCAGGTTGTTGCGTTGGGCATGAAGCTGATGACGAGGTCGGGCCGGTTCGACCTCAGCCATGCCGCGAGGCCAGCGCGGAAGGAACCGTGGATGGCCTGCCACTGCAGGCGGTGGCGAAGCCGCCAATAGGGCACATGCCGTGCTGCCTGCAGGAGCATCCAGCTGACCCTGTCGCCGCGATGGAGATTGACCCGCCGCACAGCGGGCGAGAGGGGGAAGGCCGGAGGGCCGTCCGCCTTGTCCCAGTGCAGGATCGTCACGCGATTCCCGGCTTCGGCCAAGCCCGTCGCGAGCTGGCAGACGACCTTCTCCGCCCCGCCGACGACGCCGGAAAAATGGCGGAGCACCAAGGCGATCCGATGCCCGCGACTGTCCTGGCCGCGGCGCCCCTCTGCGCTTGCGCCCCGCTTCGGCCCCATCGCCGTCCCCCGAAATCCCCAAGCCACCACGCAGCGGTGATCAAGAGCGAGGTTTAGCGCCCAAGTCCAGCATCATCCAGGGGCGAGATCACATGGCCGAGATGGCCCGCGCGTGCGCCAGCCCTGGTGGCCTTAGGCGATTCGTCGGCCGTTCGGCTCACGCAGTGCGGCGTCGGCGTGCCACGAGGTCGAGAACAGCGTATGCAAGCAAGGAGGCAGCAAACAGGCCCGTCACGACGGTCGGATCCGGGCCGAGCCCGGCATGCATCGCCACCCCCGGCCAGCCGTCCCAAATCAGTTTCAGCGCGACGTAGACGATCAATGCAAGCCCTGTCCAGCCGATCCAACGGTGACGATCCAAAACCCGCGCAATCACGGTGGCGGCCACGCCCATCAGCACGACGGAGAGCAGGAGCCCAAAGGCCATGATCCAAGGGTGTTCGCGCGCCGCTGCCGCGACCGCGAGCACATTGTCGAGGCTCATCGACACGTCGGCGACCACGATCGTGCTCATTGCTGAGGCGAAGGATTTCGGCTCCGCACCGAACGCGGCTGCCGCCTGCTCGCTTTCCGCCTCGCGCTCAGCGCGGAGGTCGCGGAACATTTTCCAACACACCCAAAGCAGCAAAAGGCCCCCCACGAAGAGAAGTTCGGTGATTTGCAGGAGCTGGGTGGTGATCAGGGCGAAGAGGATGCGGAGGGCCGCAGCCGCCGCGATGCCCAGGACGATGGCGCGCCGCCTTTGTTCAGGCGGAAGCCCCGCCGCCGCCATGCCCACCACCACGGCATTGTCACCGGCGAGCGCGATGTCGATGCCAATGACGGCGGCGAGCGACCAGAGCTGCGCGAGCCCAAGATCCATGGCGCGGATGATCCTCCAAAACTGAGGCATCCGACGGCTCAGCGGCGGGGCTTGTCAAGCACGCCCTGGCCGCGCCATCCGTGCCAGCCTCCGCTGCAGAGCCAGGCCCACATGATCCCCCGCTATTCCCGCCCCGAGATGGCTGCAATCTGGGACCCTCGCAACCGGTTCCGGATCTGGTTCGAGATCGAGGCCTTAGTGGCCGAGAAGCAAGGCGAGATTGGGCAGATCCCGCGCGAGGCCGCGCGCGCGATCCGCGAGAAGGGGGCGCCCCGTGTCGCCGCGATGACGGAGGCCGACCTCGCGCGCATCGAAGACATCGAACGCGAGGTGCGCCACGACGTGATTGCCTTCCTCACCTGGCTGAGCGAGGGCCTTGGCGAGGAGGGGCGCTGGCTGCACCAGGGGCTGACCAGTTCCGACGTGCTGGACACCGCCCTTGCCGTGCAGCTGCGCGACGCCGCACGCTTGCTCGATGCGGGGCTTGAGCGGCTGCTTGCGGCGCTGAAGCGGCGCGCGCTTGAGCACCGCCACACCCTCACCATAGGCCGCAGCCACGGCATCCACGCCGAACCCACCTCGTTCGGGCTCAAGCTCGCCGGGCACTGGGCGGAGTTCGCGCGCAACCGCGCCCGTCTTGCCCGTGCCGCAGAGGAGGTGGCAACCTGCGCCATTTCCGGCGCGGTCGGCACTTTCGCCCATGTCCCCCCGGTGGTGGAGGCGCATGTCGCCAAGGCGCTCGGGCTCTCGGTCGAGCCCGTGTCTACCCAGGTCATCCCGCGCGATCGGCACGCGATGTTCTTCGCCACGCTCGCCGTCATCGCCTCGGGGATTGAGCGGCTCGCCGTCGAGGTCCGCCACCTGCAGAGGAGCGAGGTGCGAGAGGCGGAGGAGTATTTCCACGCTGGCCAAAAGGGCTCGTCTGCTATGCCGCACAAGCGCAACCCGGTGCTATCGGAGAACCTAACGGGGCTTGCGCGGCTCGTGCGCGGCTATGCCATCCCCGCGCTGGAGAATGTGGCCCTGTGGCACGAGCGCGACATTTCCCACTCTTCGGTCGAGCGCGTGATCGCGCCCGATGCCACCATCGCGCTCGATTTCGCTCTCCAGCGGCTCGCTGGCATCATCGAGACCCTGATCGTCTACCCTGAGCGAATGGCGGCCAATCTCGAGGCGCTTGGCGGCATTGTGCATTCGGGGGAGGTTTTGCTCGCGCTCACCCGGGCCGGGGTTAGCCGCGAGGACGCCTACCGCATCGTCCAGCGCAACGCGATGGCGACCTGGATGAGCTTAGGCACCGAGGCTGCGCGCAGCTTCCGCGAGAACCTGGAGTCAGACCCGGAGGTGGCGGGCAGGCTCGATCGCGCAGCACTCGATCGGGCGATGGACCCTCGCACCCATCTCGCCCACGTGGACGAGATCTTGGCACGGGTGTTCGGCGACCCGGTGGAGGACCAGCCGGGAGATGCGGACGGGGGCTGAGCCC
>CALLUO010000072.1 GCA_938010425.1 uncultured Elioraea sp. | reverse complement strand
ATGAGCCCGCGCCGCGCCTACGCCTCGGTGGTCGCCGCCTACTGGGGTTTTACGCTGACCGACGGCGCTCTGCGCATGCTCGTGCTGCTGCATTTCTTTACCTTGGGCTACACGCCGTTCGAGCTCGCCTTCCTGTTTGTGCTGTACGAAATCGCCGGCATGGCCACCAACTTGTTTGGCGGCTGGGCGGCGGCGCGCTTTGGCGTCAACGTCACGCTGTCGGCCGGGCTTGCGCTGCAGGTGGTGGCGCTCGTCATGCTCTCCGCGCTCGATCCCGGCTGGTTGCGCATCTGGTCCGTCGTCTGGGTCGTGGTCGCGCAAGGCTTGGCCGGCGTGGCGAAGGACTTGACGAAGACGAGTGCGAAGAGCGCGATCAAGCTTGTGACCCCCGAAGGAGATTCGGGGACCCTGTTCCGCTACGTCGCCTGGCTGACCGGGTCGAAGAACGCGCTGAAGGGGGTTGGGTTCTTCCTAGGCGGCCTTCTTCTGTCGGCGTTTGGCTTTGCACCCGCGCTGTGGCTGATGGCTGGGCTGCTTGCGGTCGTCTTCGCCGCAGTTGCGCTGTCGCTGCCGCGGATGTTCGGCAAGGCGAAGAAGGCCTCGCGCATGCGGGAACTCTTCGCCAAAACGCGCGCGATCAATCTGCTCGCCGCTGCGCGAATCGTGCTGTTCGGTGCGCGCGATGTGTGGTTCGTGGTGGGGCTTCCCGTCTTCCTCTACGCCGCGGGCTGGAGCTTCGCCGAAGTGGGCGGCTTCCTCGCGCTTTGGACCATTGGCTACGGCATCGTCCAGGGGCTCGCCTACCGAATCGTGCCGCGATCGCCGGATGGGCTTTCCGCCGAGGTGCCGGCGGCGCGGCTTTGGGCCGGTGTGCTCTTGTTGGTACCGATTCTCATGCTGGCCGGGCTTGCCGCAGCCCCGGCGCGGGCTGAAACGATTATCGTGGCCGGGCTTGCCCTGTTCGGCATCGTGTTCGCGATCAACTCCTCTGTGCACTCCTACCTCATCGTCGCTTATGCCGGGTCGGAGAAGGTGGCGGAGGATGTTGGGTTTTACTACGCGGCCAACGCGACCGGGCGGCTTGTTGGCACGCTTCTGTCGGGCCTTCTCTACCAGGTGGCGGGGATCGAGGGCTGCCTGATCGGGGCGGCGGGCATGCTCGCAGCATGCAGCGCCGTCTCCCTTCTTTTGCCACGCAACGCCGCTGCCGTGGAGGCGCCTGCCACATGAGAGACACCCCTGACCTCACACCACCGCCCGCGCTCGGCGTGGTCGAGCGCTATCTCACACTCTGGGTCGCGCTCTGCATGGCAGCGGGAGTCGTGGTCGGCACACTTGCCCCGGGCCTCGTGCGGGCGCTTGCTGCAGCCGAAATCGCCCAGGTGAACATTCCCGTCGCAGCACTGGTGTGGGCGATGATCGTGCCGATGCTGCTCAAGGTCGATCTGTCCGCACTCTCTGCGGTTGGGCGGCACTGGCGTGGCATCGGTGTCACGCTGGCTGTGAACTGGGCGTTCAAGCCGTTCCTGATGGCAGCGCTAGCATGGCTCTTTGTGGGGTTTCTTTTCGCCCCACTCCTGCCCGAGGATCAGATCGAGTCTTACATTGCGGGGCTCATCCTGCTCGCTGCCGCTCCCTGCACAGCGATGGTGTTCGTCTGGTCAAACCTCGCCGACGGCGAGCCGAACTTCACGCTAAGCCAGGTCGCGCTGAACGACCTGGTCATGGTTTTCGCCTTCGCTCCGATCGTGGGCATCTTACTTGGTCTCTCAGCGGTGGTGGTGCCGTGGCAGACCCTGCTGTTGTCGGTTGTCCTCTACATTGTGGTGCCGCTCGTCGTGGCTCAGCTCTGGCGACGAAGGCTGCTCGCCACTGGGCGCTTCGCCGCCGTGCTGGCGGTTCTTAATCCGTTTTCGGTGGTGGCTCTGCTCGCCACCATCGTGCTGCTGTTCGCGTTCCAGGGTGATCGGATTCTCGCCGATCCGATGATCATCGCCCTGCTCGCCGTGCCGATCATCCTGCAGGGCTACCTCACTGCTCTCGTCGGCTATCTCGCCAATCGCGTGCTCGGTGAGCCGCACGAGATCGGTACGCCCTCAGCATTGATCGGGGCGTCGAACTTTTTCGAACTGGCAGTGGCGACCGCTATCAGCCTGTTCGGCCTGGGATCTGGTGCGGCGCTGGCCACGGTGGTGGGTGTGCTGGTCGAGGTGCCGGTGATGCTGTCGCTGGTCGCCATCTTCCGGCGCACGCGCGGCTGGTACGGCGCCGGCTTAGGCCGAGGCGCGCGTTGTTCGTAGTGCCGCGTCAACCGGCCGGAGCCGGGCAAGAGGCGAACCCCTCCGCTTCTAAGGCGGCGGCTGCGCGAAGCGCGTGCTCCTCGCGCCACGGTGCGGCGATGATCTGCACGCCCAAAGGAAGCCCCTCAGCAAACCGCCCCGTCGGCACGCTGACCACCGGCAGGCCGACGAGGGAGAAGGGCGAGGTGAAGAGGCCGATCGCGGCGCGCACCGGCACATCACGCCCGCCGAACTCGATCGTGCCCGCGCTGCCCATGGGCGGGGCTGCGAAGGGGGTTGCCGGAGCGACCAGAACGTCCACGCCGCGGAAGGTCTCCATCACCCGCTCGAAGAACCAGCGCCGGAAGCGTTGCGCGGCGTAGACCCAAGGCGCGCAAACGAGCGCGCCGGCGAGGAAACGGTCGCGCGTGGCGGGGTCGTAGTCGAGAGCGCGCGTGCGCAGGCGGTCGAGATGCAGAGCGCCGGCCTCCGCCGCGGTGATGATCTGGGCTGAGGCGCGGGCGCGAGGGATCTCCGGCAGGTTGATGCTGCGGGCGACACCAAGGGCGGCGGCGCAGTCGTTGACGGCCGCAATAACCTCTGCCGTCGCCCCGATGTCGAACGCGCCGCCAAGGCGAGTGAAGTCGTAGCTGCCACGGCGAGTGAAGTCGTAGGCGTATTCGCCCATGTTCAGCCCGCCCTGAGCACCGCTTCGGCAAGCGCGGCCGAGCCCTGATCGAGCAAGGCCCCCGCCCTCATGGGCGGAACACCGGGGCGGGTTCGTCGCGTTTGCCGAGCCGAAAGCTCAGCAGCAGAGCCGCCGCCTTACAAAGGCGGACCAGCGCCTCGAGCGTGCCTGCGCGGCAGGGCGGAGGGATCGGCAGCGCAAGGGCCGCGGAGACAGCCTCGAGCAGCCGTTCCGCCTGATCTCGGCTGGGCCGGGGCGGAGGCGGGGAAGGCGAGATCTCTGGCATGGCGGCGATCCTTACCCGGGAAGAGGATCGTCAACCCTCTAGAAACTCCGCCGTGCTCTGCTGGGCCCGATGTGGCGCTTCCTCCTTCTCCTCCTCGCCCTGCCTTCGGCCGCCTGCGGGACGAAGATTCAGGGCACACCTGCTCCTCTCGTCGGCGCAGGGGTCGCGGCGGGCTCCTTTGTTGTGCTGCAGAGAGGCCCGCTGGATGCCATCTACTCTCTGGTCACCGGACAAGACTGTTCGGTCCTGCACCTCGAACACCGCGGTGAGTATTGCCGAACTGTCGAAGCCCCAGTGGAGCCGCCGTTTTGTACCCGCTCTCTCGGGAGTATCGATTGCTGGACGGAGCCTCGGCCCTTCGGCCCCCAAAACGCGGTGGCTGACACTCCAGCGCGCCCGCCTACCGAACCTGCGCGCTGGTTCTCGCTGTTCTGAGCGACCAGCGGCAGCGCTGGACGGCACGGTCGGCAAGGGCGTCACCACATGATGCGGCATGCTGAATCGTCGCCCTTTCCTGGCCGCTGGCCCCGCACTCCTGCTTGCCTGCCCCGCGGCGGCGCAGATCTTCCTCTCGCGCGAGGCCGAAGCCCGTCTCGGCGCGCAGGAACATCCAAAAATCCTCGCCCAGTTCGGCGGCGCGATGGAGGGGCCGCAGGCCGCGTATCTGCGCGACCTTGGCGGCAGGCTCGCCCAGTTGTCGGATCGGCCGGACGAGCGGTGGACGTTCACGCTTCTCAACACCTCGGTGATGAATGCTTTTGCGCTGCCTGGGGGGTACATCTACGTCACTCGAGCGCTGATGAGCTTGTGTGCTGACGAGGCAGAACTCGCAGCCGTGATCGGGCACGAGATCGGCCACGTTATCCACCGCCACGCCGCCCAGCGCTACGACCGGCAGGTGGGCGCGCAGATTGGCGGCGTGGCGGCGGAGATCCTCGGCCAGATCTTCCTCGGCGTGCGCGGGGCAGGCCAGATTGCAGGCCTGGCCGGACAATTCTGGCTCGCCGCTTACTCGCGCGAACAGGAGTTCGAGGCTGATACCTACGGGGTGCGTCTGCTGCGCGCTGGGGGCTACACAACAGAGGCGATGGCCTCCTTCCTCGATCGCATGAACGCCTGGGACCGGCTGGATGCTGCAGCCACCGGGCGGCGGCCGGGGGAGGACCAGTTCTCCTGGCTCTCCACCCACCCGCGCACAACGGAGCGGGTGCGGGCCGCGATTGCCCAGGCCGGGGGAGATGCGCGGGGGCGGACGGCGCGTGACGACCACATACGCCGGCTCGATGGCCTCGTTTGGGGCGACGATGTGAACGAAGGCGTGGTGCGCGGCCGCACCTTTCTCCATCCCCGGCTCGGCATCCGGCTCGACTTCCCTCAGGGGTTTCGGGTGGTGAACGGGAAGGACGCGGTCTCGGCCACACACCGAGAAGGGGCGCAAATCGTGTTCGATGCCGCAAGGATCCGTGGCGATATCCCGCCTGACCAATACCTCACGCGCGTCTGGGCGCAGAACGTTCGCCTGGGCACCGTGTCGTCGCTCGAGGTCGGCGGCTGGCCGGCGGCGGCGGCGCGGGGGCGGGTCGCGACGCGGCAGGGCACGATCGACCTCGTGTTGGTTGCCGCCCGGTTCGCGCCTGGGCGATATTGGCGCTTTCAACTCGCTGCGCGGGCTGATCGGTTGGAGGCGTTCGAGGCCGGCTTCTTTGCCATGCTCGCCTCGTTCCGCCGCCTCAGCCGCGAAGAGGCGGAGGGCATTCGTCCTCTTCGGCTTCGCGCGCACCAAGTGCGGGCGGGAGACACGGTCGCCTCTCTCGCCCGCGCCCTGCCCTTGCCTCAGGCCGACCAGAGACTGAGGGTGATGAATGGTCTCGGGGCGGAAGAGGAGGTGCGGCCCGGGATGTGGGTGAAGCTGATCGCGGCGTGAGCACGGCTGTGCTTCACCGCAGCCCGTTCGTTCGCTAGGCTCTAGCACGATGCCGAGCGTGGTGGAGACGTCCGTCGCGTGCGCGGTCTGCGGGCATGAGAGCCGGCAGCGCCATGTCAAGGGAGGAGGGCAGGCGGGGCCGCCCGACCTCGACCTGCGGCCGCGCGATGCCGTGCGCAGCACTATGGCTTATTGGCTGCAGGCCTGCCCTGGCTGCGGCTATGTCGCCCCCCGGCTGGATCGGGCGACGGAGGCGGAAAAAGCGGTGGTGTGGTCTGGGCCGTATCGCGCTCTCCTCGCCGAGACGAACTACCCGGCCCTGGCGCGCCGCTTCCTCTGCCGGGCGATGATCCTGGAGGAAACGGGCGAGCTGCACGCGGCCGCTGAGGCAACCCTGCAGGCCGCCTGGGTGGCCGATGACATGCGCCGCCCCGACCTTGCCCGCGAATGGCGGCTCACCGCCGTCGCTCTCTTCCGCCAGGGCCCGCCGCCCGATCTCGAACAACAGGTGCGCATCGTCGATATCCTGCGCCGGGCAGGCGATTTCGGGGGGGCGGCGGCACAGGCAAATGCGTTGGAGCGCGGCGCTCTGCCCGAACCGGTGGATCGCGTGGTCGCCTTCGAGCGGCGGTTGATCGCGGCCGGTGACGTGCGCGCTTATTCGGTGGCGTCTGCTCTGCCGCCGCCGGCGGCGCGGCCACATGCGGCGAGCCGCGGCGTTGCCGCCTTTGGCACTGCAGCGCAATCGCGCGGCGGGCTGTTCGCTGCCATCTTGCGCTTGTTTCGCCGCCGCTGAGGGCGGCGGAGGGGCAGAGTTAGTTCAACGCTCCCAGCGCATGGCGGGGGGTTCGCTTCCGCCGTCCGACATGGCCTGTTGCGCGTGCAGGCCGATCGCCAGCCGCGCCACGGTAGACACGTTCGCCTCGAGCAGCAGCGTGCGCGGCGGCATCAAGGCGCGCCCCGCTCCTTCCGTCTGACGCAGGCGAGCCGCGCGCTCGGGTGTGATCGTCCCCTGAAAGGCCTCGACCCGCGCTGACCGCACGGGAGCACCCGGGTAGCGGGCCGGGATCCAAAGCGTGCGCCAAAAGGCGAGATCGTCGGGAATCCAGCCAATCTCCTCCTGGAGTTCGCGCCGGACGGCCTCATCGGGGCTTTCGCCGTCTTCGATCGCGCCGCCGAACAGACTGTAGGCGCCGGGGCTGAGAATGCCGGGGCTGTGGTCGCGGATCTGCACCAAGTAGCGCCCGGCCGGGTCGCGGATCAGCGCGCCAGCGAAGGCCAAAGGCTGCGCTGCTGCCAACGAAACCTCTGCGACGGCGGACGGAGAGGGGGTCATCGCCGAGACCGTGCAGCTCGGTCGGCCAGCGAGGAGGGCTTGCGCGAGGCGCTTTGGCCCGCGAGGGTCCTCGCCATGGTCCGCCTTGCTCTCGGCGCCGGGGCGTTGACAGGTGCCGCGGCTGTCTGCCTCGCCGCGCTGCGCGCCCACGCCCTGCCCGCACGCCTCGATGCCTCCGCTCTCGCCTTGGTGGACAGTGCGTTGACCATGGCGGGCTGGCATGCCCTTGCCCTGATCGGTGCTGGAGCGCTCGCCAAGCAGCTGCCCCGGCGACCGCTTGCCGTCGCTGTTGGTTTGTTCATCGCAGGGCTCGTGCTTTTTTGCGGCTCTGTGCTCACGCGCGCGTTCTTTGGCCTCTCGGTCGGTCCCGTTGCGCCAATCGGCGGTGTGGCGCTGATCGGCGGCTGGCTTGTCCTCGCTTACACAGCTTTCGTTTCGCCAAGGTGAACGCCGGGACGTTTCGTTCCGCCTATCTCGCCGCCGAAGGCTACGAGAGGCAGCTCGCCGAGGAACTGGCGCGCCGAGGCGTATCGGTGGCGGGCTGGCACGGTCGGCTTGCGCTTTGCAGGGACGCGCCGGTGGCGAGTGCATGGGCGCTCAACATCTGGCGCGACCCGCGCGCGATCCCGATCAGCTCGATTGCCGATGCCGCAGCAAAACTGCGCGCTCTGCAACGCAACTGGTGGCCCTATGCGCCGCAGCATTATCGGCGGGCGATGCTGATTGCCGAGCGCCTGCCACACGTTTCAGCAAAGCCGCTGGTCTTTCCCAGCTCCGCACCGCAAGCACCGCTTGGCTCCTTCACCCTGCTTGCACCGGACCTTGTGCTTGCCTCGCCGGACTGTTCCTCGCCCTTTCCGAACGGCGAGGCGCGGTTTGTCGAGGACCGTGCAGGGCCGCCCTCGCGTGCCTACCTTAAGTTGTGGGAGGCGTTCGCTTTGCTCGGTCGTTGGCCGCAGCCGGGCGAGACCTGCCTCGATCTTGGCGCCTCACCCGGCGGCTGGACCTGGGCGCTTGCCTCTTTAGGCGCACGGGTGATCGCCATCGACAAGGCACCGCTTGATCCCCGCATCGCTGCGCTGCCGACCGTGACGGTGCGGCAAGAGAGCGCCTTCGCCCTCGACCCCGCGCGCTGGCGCGAGAGGCATGGTGTGGTGGATTGGCTGTGCAGCGATATCGTCGCTTACCCGCGTCGCCTGCTCAGGCTGGTTCGCGCCTGGATGGCGGCCGGCGCAGCGCAGCGCATCATTTGCACGGTAAAGTTTCAGGGAGCGACCGACCAGGACACTGCAGAGGCGTTTGCCGCCATTCCAGGCGCTTGGCTTAAGCACGTGAGCCACAACAAGCATGAGCTCACCTTCGCCTGGGGTTCATTTTGAGGGGTCCGTCAAGAAACGCTTGCCAGAGGGTCGCGAACCATGTTCACTCCTGCGAAGATAACGAGGTGGGAGGAACGCACCGGCAGGGTCGAGGGAAAGCCACGCGGCTTTACCGAGCTGAGAGGTCCGGTGGCACACTCACCGCCGGGGGTGTCGTTCGTCTGAAAGGACTAGGGAGAGGAGAAGACGCCGCAATGGATAGGAAACTTGCGTTAAGCCGGCGCACGGCCTTGTTCGGTACAGCCGGCGCGGTTGTCGCGATCACGCTTGCGCCGAAACCCGCGTCTGCCTCGCTGCAGCCGGCGACGGAGGCGGCGATGAAGAAATTGATCGGTGAGAAAAAACTCAGCGAGGGGCGCATCACCCTGCGCTTGCCGCCGATCGCCGAGAACGGCAACACCGTCCCCCTCACCGTGGCGGTGGAGAGCCCGATGACGGCGGCGGATTATGTCAAGGCCGTGCACATCTTCGCCGACCGCAACCCGACTCCGGATGTCGCCTCCTTTACCCTCACGCCTGCGATGGGCAGGGCCGAAGTGTCGACCCGCATCCGCCTCGGCCAGACTCAAGATGTCGTCGCCATCGCCGAGATGAGCGATGGGTCGCTGTTCATTGGCCGCCAGGAGGTGAAGGTCACCATCGGCGGTTGCGGCGGCTGAGCGGTTCAACGAGCAAGACGGGGACACAACCATGGCAGCACCGATGGGACAGCCGCGCGTTCGCCTTCCTTCCAACGTGAAGGCGGGGGACATCATTGAGGTCCGCACCTTGATCTCGCACCCGATGGAGACCGGCACACGCCGCGACTCGTCGGGCAATCTGGTGCCGCGCGACATCATCAAGACCTTTATCGCCACCTTCGACGGGCAGGAGGTGTTCCGCATGGACCTCCACCCGGCAATCTCGGCCAACCCCTACATTGCCTTCGCCTTTAAGGCGGAGAAGTCGGGCACCTTCGAGTTCACCTGGATCAACGACGCGGGCACCCGCGCCACCTCCAAGTCAGAACTCAAGGTCGGCTGACCGTCCTGCCGTTCGCTTGGGCGGCCGCCCTGTCTTGCTTCGACGGGCGGCCGCGCAGGCCCTTCGCTTGCCGCGGCCCGGCCGCGCTATCTTGCTGCATTGCCGCGTAGGACCTGACCCATGATCACGCGTCGTGACCTGTTGGCCGGAGCGAGCGCTCTGGCCGCACTCGGCCCCTCCGCTCTGCGCGCCGCCGCGCAAGGCACGCTTACGGAGGCCGACCTGCTTCGCTTCCAGCCGCTCGGCCAGGTCACGATCCTGCATATCACCGACCTGCACGGGCAGATGCTGCCGATGTATTTTCGCGAGGCTTCGGTGAATGAGGGGGTCAGCGAAGGCCGCGGCCGCCCGCCCTTCCTCACCGGTGCCGCGCTGCGCGAGCATTTTGGCCTGCCCTCTGGCACGGCGATGGCGCATGCGGTCAGCCACGAAGACTTCGAAACGCTCGCCCGCATCTTCGGCCCGATGGGCGGGCTCGATCGGATCGCTACGCTCGTGAAAGCGATCCGCGCCGAAAGGCCCGACCGGACTCTGCTGCTGGATGGCGGAGATACCTGGCATGGCGGCTACGTGGCGCTTGCGACAGCCGGTGCAGCGATGGTCGAGCTGATGGGCTTACTCAAGCCCGAGGCGATGACCGCACATTGGGAGTTCACCTACGGTACAAAGCGGGTCAAGGAACTGGTTGAGCAGACCGAAGCCGCGGGCTGCACGTTCCTCGCCGGCAACGTTCAGGACACGGAATGGAACGAGGACGTCTTTACCCCCGCCAAGATGTTCGAGCGCGGCGGGGTGAAAGTGGCGGTGATCGGCCAGGCCTTTCCCTACACGCCAATCGCCAACCCGCGCTGGATGATCCCCGACTGGAGCTTCGGCATCCAGGAAGAGAAGCTCGCCAAGCGCGTCGAGGAGGCGCGCGCGGACGGCGCCGAGTTGGTGGTCCTCCTCTCGCACAACGGCTTCGCCGTCGATCGCAAGCTTGCCTCCCGCGTCAGAGGCATCGACGTGGTCCTGATCGGTCATACCCACGACTGCACGCCAGAGCCGATCAAGGTTGGAGAGACGCTGCTGATCGCCGCCGGCGCGCACGGCAAGTTCCTCAATCGGCTCGACCTCGAGGTGCGGGGTGGAAAGGTGGTGGCCTACCGCCACGCCCTGATCCCGGTCTTCGCCAACGCGATCCGCCCCGATGCCGACATGGCAGCCGCCATTGCGCGGCTGCGCGCGCCGCACGAGGCGATGCTCACGCGCGTGGTCGGGCATACGGAAACCACGCTCTACCGGCGCGGCAATCTGAACGGCACCTGGGATGATCTGATCTGCCAGGCGCTGCTAGCTGAACGCGACGCCGAGATTTCCCTCTCGCCCGGCTTCCGTTGGGGTCCTTCGCTTTTGCCAGGCAGCGCGATCACTATGGAGCACATTTACGAACAGACGGCGATGACTTATCCGAACGCTTGGCGCATGGAGTTTACTGGCGCCCAGGTAAAGGAAATCCTGGAGGACGTCTGCGACAACCTGTTCAACCCCGACCCCTACTACCAGCAAGGCGGCGACATGGTGCGGGTTGGTGGCTTGGGTTTTACCATCCATGTCGATCGACCGGCAGGGCAGCGCATTACAGACATGGTGCTTTTGCGCCGCAACGAACCGCTCGACGCCACCAAGCGCTACGTGCTCGCCGGTTGGGCCTCGGTGAACGAGGGTACGCAAGGCCCGCCGATTTGGGAGTTGGTAGAGAAGCATATCGCCCGCCTTGGCACGGTGGCGCCGAAGCCAAACACGGCGATCCGTCTCGTGCGCAGCTGAGGCCTGGCCAGCACTCGCTTCGAGAGAAGAATGATGCGGCGGGGCGCCCATCACGCGGCAAGGGCAACAGGCGCGTCCCATCCGCCACCTCCGATGTTTGTGCCGCGTGCAGGGTAGGCTTCGGGCCATGGATGTCGGCCATGGCACGGCTCTGGTTGCGGGGATCCTCTCTTTCCTCTCGCCCTGCGTGCTGCCGCTGATCATTCCCTATTTGGGCTTTATCGGCGGCGTGACCCTACAAGCGGGCGCTGCCGGCACGGTGGTGCAGGCGGATCGGCTGCGCGTCGTCTCGGCCGCCTTCTTCTTCGTTCTGGGCTTTGCCACCGTGTTCGTCGCTCTCGGCGCCTCGGCAAGCGCGATCTCGCGGCTTCTTGCCGAGCATATGGAGACTTTCGCCTTCATCGCCGGCGTGGTGCTGATCCTGTTCGGGCTGCATTTCGCCGGCATCCTTCGCCTCGGTATCCTCTATCGCGAGAAGCGTTTCGAGGTGGAGCGCAAGCCGACTGGGCCTTTGGGCGCTTATGTCGTCGGTCTTGCCTTCGCCTTCGGCTGGACGCCCTGTGTCGGGCCGATCCTCGCAGGAATTCTCACCATCGCTGCCTCCTCGCAGTCGATCGGCTACGGTGCTACCTTGCTCGCGGTTTATGCCGCCGGCATCGGCGTGCCGTTCATGCTTGCCGCTCTCTTTGCGTCGCAATTCCTCGGCTTTGTGCACCGCATGCGCCGCTATTTCCGCGCCGTCGAGCTTGCTGTGGGCGGGCTTCTCGTTGTCACTGGAGTGATGATTATGACTGGCACCTTCAACGTGATCGGAAACTGGCTGTTGGAAACGTTTCCGATCTTTTCCCGCCTTGGCTGAGGGGCGATGGCGGCACAGTGCTGGCCGCCTGGACAAAGCCCGTCAGCCGCGTGCGCCGCGCGCCCACCAGGCGGTGAAGGGGGTGCCGTCAGCGTAGGCTTTTTCAGCGACGTAGCGGAACATGCCGAGGAACTGGTCGGGCTTGAGAAGCCCGTGCATGCGCGCGACCTCGAGCTCGTGCCCTGGCGTCTTCGGAAGTTCGTCCATGTCAGGGAAGAAGACGATCGTGGGCGTAAAGCGCACCCTCCATCGCCGCGCCAGTGCCCGCTCTTCCATGGTCGCCCCATCGAAATCCTGCACCTCGCGCGAGCCATGCAGGTCGAGCTGGACCAGAGCGAAGCGCTCACGCACATAGGTGGCGATCCCGGGGTCGACCAGATGCACGGTGTGCATTTCGACGCAGTAGGGGCAGCCCCTTTGCTCGAACACGACCGCAAATCGCTTACCGCTCGCGCGGGCCTCGGCAAGGTCCTCGGGCAGGCGAAGGAACGTGTCAAGGAACCAGGACTGGGTCCAGCCGTGATCCGTGCGCACGGGTTCGGGGCGCAGCACGCCGGGAGCCAGGAGGCCGGCGCCGGCGAGGAGTGGTGCGGCGAGCAGACTGCGGCGGGTGTTCGGCATCGACCCCTCCCTCTCTCTCGCCAAAGATGGCAACTGAGAGGAAGCGGTTCAATCCGCCTCTGTCACGGAGAGGGAAAGGATGGCCATGAAGCGCGCAGTGTTGATCGCCCTCGCCCTGCTGGTCGTGTCTCCCTTGGCGCTTGCGCGCGAGCGCGAGACCGAACTGGCCGACCCAAGGCCCAGCATCGAGTCGCCGCGGCGTATCGTCGTCTCCCTTGCTGAAGCCGACCCCGCGCGCGCCAACGCGGTGTTCTCCAACGTGATCAACATCCAGGAATTCTACGGGCCGGACAGGGTGGAACTCGCGATCGTGCTCTATGGCCCAGGGGTGCGCCATGTGCTGAAGGGCGACAGCCAAGTGGCGGACCGTGTGGCCTCGCTTCGCGCCTACGACATCACCTTCATCGCCTGCGGCAACACGCTCGAGAGCATGGGTCGCCCGCATGACGATCTGCTGGAAGGGGTCGAGGTGGTGAAGAACGGCTTGCCGGAAATCGTCGAGAAGATGTTGGCGGGCTGGGTACACCTTAAGCCCTAGGCTGAGGAGGCAGTGTTTGCGCTGCCGACAAGGCGGCGGCGATTGGGCGATCGGTGAGGGCGGCCCAGGGTCACCCGCGTTTCCCCGGGAGCACCCGGGTGCCTTCGTTGCAGACGGCGTGCAGAGCCGCGTTCGGCCCGGCTTTGGTGCGGCCGAGGCGGCATGGCGCGGCGGCTTTTGGAGAGGCGTGCCGCCGTGCAGTGCGCCTCGATGTGCAGGGCACCGATGATCGGTCGCAGGACTTCCCCCGGGCGGCCGCGCGAATGCTCGGAGCGGGATGTTCCGCTACCCGCACTCGGCGAAAGCAAGGCGAACGACTTCTTCGGCTTCCCGCACATCCACGAGCAGCGCTCCTTCGGCGAGCAGCCGGCGGGCAGTGCTGGGGCAGACCTCGCGCGCTTCGGGCAGGTCCTTCTTCACGGTCGCACTCATTTCAGCCACCCCTCTACCATGGCGCGTCCCGGCACCGAGCCTGCGTGCACCACTCGGCCATCCACCACCACGGCCGGGGTCGACATGACGCCGTAGCTCATGATCTCACGGATGTCCTCGACCTTGCCGAGCGCAATCTCGGCCCCCGTTTCCTTCGCCACGGTGGCGATCACCTCGGCGGTCGCTTTGCACTTCGCGCAACCGGGGCCGAGCACCTTCACGTCCTTCATCGCATGCGCTCCTTTAGGCGAACAGCAGGTTGAACAGGAAGCCCACGGCCAGGATTCCTGTGCCGACGATGGCGACGAACACAGCGATCAGCTTCGCGGACAGCACCTTGCGCAGGATGATCATCTCCAGCAGGGACAGGGCGGTGACGCTCATCATGAACGCGAGCACGGTGCCGAGCGCGGCCCCCTTGCCGAGCAGCGCCTCGACCACTGGGATGATCCCGGCGGCGTTGGAATAGAGCGGAATGCCGATGATGACTGCCGCTGGCACTGACCACCACGCGTCTTTGCCCATGATGGAGGCGAGCAGGTCCTCAGGTGCGAAGCCGTGGATCAGCGCGCCCGCGGCGATGCCGGCGATGATCCAGTACCAGACGCGGCCGACGATCTCGCGCACCGCCTCCCACCCGGCGCGAATGCGCTCTGGCCAGCTCATGACGCGCTCTGCGGGTCCGGCGGCGCCGGCGTGGATCTGCAACACCCAGGGCTCCAGCCAGGTTTCGAGCCTGAACCTGCCGAGGATCCAGCCGGCGACGATGGCAACGCCAAGCCCAAAACCAAGATAGGTCAGCGCCACCTGCCATCCCAACAGGGCGAACAGCAGCCCGAGTGCCACTTCGTTCACCATCGGTGCGGCGATCAGGAAGGAGAATGTGACGCCGAGCGGGACGCCGGCCGAAACGAAGCCGATGAAGAGCGGAACCGCAGAACAAGAGCAGAAGGGTGTCACGATGCCGAGCGCGGCGGCCATCGCGTTTCCCACGCCCTCGCGCCGGCCGGCCAGCAGAGCCCGCGTGCGTTCGGGCGAGAAGAAGGTGCGCACCACGCCCATCGCGAACACCACCAGCGTGAGCAGCAGCAAAACTTTCGGCACATCGTAAAGGAAGAAGGCGATCGCTTCGCCGAGATGGCTGTGTCGCTCGAGCGGCAGGAGAGACACGGCCCATTCCGAGAAGGGAACAAGCTGGCTGTAGAGGAGCGTCCAAACCACGAGCCCCGCGGCAACGCCGCCGACCCAGACCAGGGTGGCTGGCGCACGCAGTGCCTCGGTTTTGACGTTCATGCGGCGATGCTCCGTTCCGCCGGAGGGGGGAGATCCAGTGCGGCCTCGACCAGCCGGCGCACGGGGGCAGGCAGGCCAGGGTTCAGCCGATAGCGCACCCATTGCGCGTCGCGCCGCGCCGTCACCAGCCCGGCCGCCCGCAGCACCTGCATGTGGCGCGACATGCGCGACTGGGTGGCGCCGACCCGATGCATCAGGTCGCAGACGCAGTGTTCCTGCCCATCTCGCAGCAAACGCAGCACGGCAAGCCGCGTTGGGTCAGCCAAGCTGGCCA
>CALLUO010000071.1 GCA_938010425.1 uncultured Elioraea sp. | reverse complement strand
CCCCCCGGGAAGTGCAGCACCGCCTCGGCCGGTGTAGCGTCGTTGGCGGCGAGCAGGGCGGGGTCGCAGCGCCAGCGAATTTCCACCCCGCGGAACAGGTAGGCCTTGCTGCGGCACAGGCGGAACAGGCGGGCAGGGCGGAAGCGGGCGTCGCCGAAAATGGCAGGATCAGGCGTGAAGCGCACCAGCGTGCCGCGGCGGTTCGGCGCTGGCCCCCGCTCCTCAAGCCTGCCGAGAGGGCGCCCTCTCGCGAAACGCATCGCCCAGAGTTTGCGATCCCGTGCCACTTCCACTTCGAGATGTTCCGAGAGCGCATTGACGACCGAAGCGCCGACACCGTGCAGGCCCCCTGAGGTCGTATACGCCATGCCGCCGAACTTGCCTCCCGAATGCAGCGTGGTGAAAATCACCTCGAGAGCGGAACGGTCCTTGAACTTCGGATGTGGATCAACAGGGATGCCTCGCCCGTTGTCGCGCACCGCCACACGGTTGGCTGCCTCAAGCGTCACCTCGATGATGCTCGCATGCCCCGCCACCGCCTCGTCCATGGCGTTGTCGAGGATTTCGGCGAACAAATGGTGCAGCGCGTTCTCGTCCGTTCCGCCGATGTACATGCCAGGGCGGCGTCGGACGGGTTCGAGCCCTTCCAGCACCTCGATGTCCTTCGCCGTATAGGTGTCGGGCTTGGTTGTGGCGCGATCGAAAAGGTCATTCATGGTCAGTTCCTGCAAAGGCGAGGGACAGTAGGGCAAGCGGGGTCGTCGCCACAATCGGTTGAGGTTGTCGGCCTGCTGGCGGGGGTGGGAGGCGTGCTCGGGCCGATCCTCTTGCCGGCCAGACGTCTGCGTCGGTTACCCGTCTTTAACCCCCTTTCGCCATTCTCGCGCTGGTTCGTGCCGGGAGGGATTGAGCATGAGTCTTCGTTTGCGTTCGCTTGCGCAGACCATTGGGGTCGTGGTTGCCGCAGTGACAGTGGTGATTGCCGCCGCGCTGATCCTGGTGGCCGAACTTGCCCAGCGGCGGCTTGGCGAGGTGCTGGTGGAGCGGGAGATCGCGGCGATCGATGGGGCGGTCGGCGCCATCGTGCAGGCGAAAAGCGAACAGGCTGCCTCGATTGCTTCTGCGGTTGGGGCCAACCCTGCGGTCACGGACGCCTTCTTCGGCCAGGACAGGGACCGCCTGCTTGCCCTGACAGCCCCCATCTTCGAGGGGCTGAAGGCGCGTGGCGTCGCCGTCGACCAGTTCCAGTTTCACCTGCCGCCCGCCACCTCGTTCCTCAGGGTCCATCAACCGCAGCGCTTTGGTGACGACCTCTCGTCGTTCCGCGCGACCGTGGTGACAGCGAATCGCGACCGGCGCCCGGTTTTGGGGCTTGAGGGAGGCGTGGCGGGATTGGGCATTCGTGGCGTGGTGCCGGTCGCCGCCGAGGGCCGTCACTTCGGGACGGTCGAAATCGGGCTTTCCATCGGGCGCAGCTTTGTGCAGGAGGTTGGCGCGCGGCTCGGCGCCGAGGTTGCGTTGACCGCGGCGACGCGGGACGGGCCAAGAGTGCTGGCAACCACGCGGCCGGAGTTCGGAGCCATCACGGCAGCAGCGTTTGACGCTGCCTTGGCGGCCGGAGTTGCCTCCGGGGCACTTGAGACGGCGGCAGGCCAGCCCGTGATCCGCAGTTTGGTGCCACTGCGCGATTTCTCCGGACGTCCCATTGCCCTCGTTGTGGTCGAGCGCGATGCGACCGCACTCGTCGCCGCGCAGGATCGCGCCCGCCTTCTGCTGTTCGGTCTGTCGGCCGGTCTTCTCCTGCTCGCCGTAGTGGTCGCATTTTGGGTTGGGCGAAGCCTGTCGCATCCGGTGCGTGCCCTGGCGCGGGAAACCACGCGCATCGGGGCGGGTGAGCTCGAGACGGCGGTCAGCGGTATCACCCGGACCGATGAGATTGGGATCCTTGCTCGCGCCCTCGACGGGTTCCGCGAGGCGTTGCGCGAGAAGCGCCGGCAAGAGGAGCGAGTGGCCGAGGCGAAGGCAGACCGCGAACGGGCGCAGCGTGAAATGGTCGCCGCGATGCGGAATTTCGGCGGATCAATCGGCGGGGTGCTTACGGAATTGGGCGAGGCGTCGCGCAGAATGCTGGGTGTGGCCGACCGGATGCGCGCCATTGCCGCCACCGTGCAAACTCGCGCTGCGCAGTCGCGATCACGGGCCGAGGAGGCAGCAGTCGACCTCAATAGTGTTGCTGCCGCGACAGAGGAACTCGCTAGCTCAGCGAAGGAAGTGCGCCGCCAGGCGGAAACCACCGCCCAGACCACCCGCGATGCGGTGGCGCGTGCCGGAGAAGTGGACCGTCTGGTCGACAGCTTGGCCCGAACCGCGGGCGAGATCGGCGGCGTGGTCAAGGTCATCGACGAGATCGCCGCCAAGACCAACCTGCTTGCCCTGAATGCCACCATCGAGGCAGCTCGTGCCGGAGAGGCCGGCAAGGGCTTCGCCGTGGTCGCTCAAGAGGTAAAGACCCTGGCCGCGCAGACTGCGCGTGGTACGGCGGAGATCGCCGATCGCATTGAGGCGGTGAAGACCGCCACGGCGGAAGCAGTCGCCGGCGTACGCAGCATCCTTGCCACCGTGCAGCAGATCGACGAGGTGGCCCGTAGCATTGCGACCGCCGTTGACCAGCAGGCTCTGGCAACTGCCGAGATCACCCAGCTTGTCGGCCGCCTCGCCGCCCGAACGGCAGAGGTCGCACAAGGCAATGCGGCTTTGGCGGGAGAGGTCGACCACGCGACAGGCGCTGCCAACGACGTGCATGAGACCGCGTTATTGCTGTCAGATCAGACCGTAGCCATCGAGCGAGAGGTACGGACTTTCACCGAAGCCCTCGATCTTGATACCGACTTGCGGCGCTTCGAACGCTACCCTTGCAACCTCGCGCTGCGCGTCATCGGTGCGAACGGAGCAGTCGAGGCGAGATCAACCGATGTTGGGCGATTCGGCGTCGGGGGAGAGGCTCAGTCGCTGCCGGATTGGTTTAGGGTCGGCGTGGCGGTCGAGGTCGTCCTCGAGGGAGTGTCGTGTCCGGTGCGGGGGCGTCTTGCTCACGTCGCGGCCGGGCGGTTTGGCATTATGCTGCTCGAGACCGAACAGACGGCGAGTGCCCTGGCGGGCCTGCTCGACCGGCTGCAGCAAGGCACTCGCCGCGCGGCTTGACGCTTCAGGCAGAGGCACCGGGACGCCGCCGGTTCGCCCTGGGATGAACCGTCCGTTTCGTCCCCCGTCTCCCCGGCCCTTCGGGCTGGGCTGTCTCGTCACGTGAAGGGCGGCAACATCTGCCGGCACGGGAGCCTTCGCCCACGCGCCGGATCGGCTTTGCCACTCTCAAGCGGGTGCGGAGCGGCCGGGCTCGGTGAGGGTCGTTCTCAGCGTGTCAGACGAGGCTGATGCGTCCTGAAACGCTAGGCCGCCTGCCGCTCTTTCGGCAGGCGACGCGGCAAACCAAGCCAGTTGTCGCAGGCCGCGAGCGCTCGTTCGCAGTAGGCGCGCTTGCGGTCCTTGCCACGCGCCGGCTCTGCAAGCGGGGGAAAAAGCCCGAAGTTCACGTTCATCGGCTGGAAGGTCTCAGCCTCTGCCCCGCCCGTGATATGGGCAAGCAAAGCGCCCATCGCGGTCTCGGCCGGCGGCGGTAAAGGCGACCGGCCAAGCATCTCGGCAGCCGCGAACCGTCCGGCGAGGAGTCCGATCGCGGCTGACTCCACGTATCCTTCCACGCCGGTAATCTGTCCCGCGAAGCGAAGATGCGGGGCAGCCTTGAGGCGCAGCGTCGCATCCAGAAGGCGTGGTGAGTTCATAAAAGTGTTGCGGTGCAGCCCACCGAGGCGGGCGAATTCAGCCGCCTCAAGCCCGGGAACCATACGAAAAACCCGAATTTGTTCGGCATATTTTAGCTTCGTCTGAAACCCCACCATGTTCCACAGCGTGCCGAGCGCGTTGTCCTGCCTCAATTGCACCACCGCATAGGGCTTCCGCCCGGTACGGGGATCGATCAGACCGACGGGCTTCATCGGACCAAAGCGCAACGTGTCCAAGCCGCGTTCGGCCATCACCTCGATGGGCAGACAACCTTCGAAATACGGCGTCGATTTCTCCCACTCTTTGAACGCGGTTTTCTCCGCTGCAAGCAGGGCAGCGACGAACGCCTCGTACTGTGCGCGGTCGAGCGGACAGTTGATATAGTCGCGGCCTGACCCCTTATCGTAACGCGACTGGAACCAAGCAATTTCCAGGTTGATCGTATCCCTATGCACGATGGGCGCGATCGCATCGAAGAAGGCAAGTGACTCCTCGCCTGTCACCCGCCGAATGTCTTCAGCAAGAGCGGTTGACGTGAGCGGCCCCGTCGCCACCACGCAAAGCCCCCAAGACGGCGGCGGCAGGGCGGTTACTTCCTCACGCACCACTGTGACCAGAGCGTGCTCACTCAGACGGCGTGTTACTTCAGTGGCGAACCCGTCGCGGTCGACAGCGAGCGCCCCACCCGCAGGCAGCCGGTGCGCATCCGCCACCGCCATGATCAGGCTGCCCGCGCGCCGCATCTCCTCGTGTAGGAGACCAACCGCACTGTGCAGCGGATCATCAGCACGAAAGGAGTTCGAGCACACCAGTTCCGCGAAGGCGCCCGTTCGGTGTGCGTCCGTCAGGCGCTGTGGGCGCATCTCGTGGACGACAACGGGGACGCCAGCTTGCGCGATCTGCCAAGCGGCTTCACTGCCGGCGAGCCCAGCGCCGATGACATGAACGGCAAACGTCATATGAATGAGATAGGTCGGCGAGTGGTGATCCACAATCGTGTTGCCACCGACTGGGCACGTTCGGCTCGGCGGAGGAACATGGTGGTGGGCCGCTGAATGATCCTCCTGATCGTCCTGCTGGCGGGCTGTGCCGAGCGCGCGAGAAAGCGGAGGATGAGGGGCGGACGAGGGGCGGACGCACGATCGCGATGTTGACCCCAGCCATGGCGGGTGACCCTTCGGCGCCGACTTCGCGCCTCACACCGACCCTGCCCGTGCGATTGACGGGATCGATGCCGCGGTCCGCGCGCTTGCTTGCGCTGTCGCGTCGCGGCCGACCTGAAAGACGATGGCCCGGTCCAGGGACCGGGCCCGTCGTGCTAACAAAGCCGAACCGCGCTACTCCTTGTTCACCGGCGAGTCGCGATCGAACAAGAAGGCGAGGATGTGGGTGATGTCCTCGATCGAGATAATCTTCTGCGTGCCGTAGCGCGGCATGGTCGAGCAGGCCAGGGCAGCATTGGAGTTATAGATCTTGATGTAGGCGGTACGGATCGCCTCGGGGTCGAAGTCGCGCAACTTCCCGTACTGCAGCAAGGATGGGCCGAGCGTGCCGTAAGACACTTCTTGCGGGGCCATCTGGTGGCAGGCATAGCAGTTGCCGCCGACTTGACGACGAGGGTCATCCCGCATTCTCAGCCCGTAACCGTTCACCGACAGTTGCTCCCCTTTTTTCCAGTCGCCCAAAAACTTGCCGTCGGGTGGAAAGACTACCGATTCGGCTGATAATTTCTGGATGCGCTCTGCGACATCAGCGGGAGGCTCATTGCGGTATTCTGTGCAGAGGCGCTGGACTTCATCCTGAACAAGCCGCGCTTGCAAGTCCGGCGGTAGCTGGTCGTAGCCGAAACTCGCGCGCATCGCCTGCTCAAGCCGCTCGCTGGTGATGTGCGGCAAATCGCGTGGCGGCTGAGCGTGCACCTTGGCAACGGCCACTGCAGCAAGCAAAGCTGCAGACAGTACGGCAAAACGCATGACCCCCTCCTTTAGCGCTTGATTGCCGGCACGGTCAGTTCGCCGCCCTCGGCATTTTTGGTCAGCCACGTGATCAGCGCGATCGACACCTCAGAGCCGTGTATGAGATCGGGCATGCGCATCTGCCAGAAACAATCCCACATGCGATGCTGCATGGTGCGCAGCGTCTCATGCGAAACGCGATAGGTTGGCCATGTGGTCACCGCACGAATGGCATCTTCGTTTTTGCGCAGGTTGGCGAGCTCCTGCAGGCGAATCCGCAACCCTTCCTGGCTGTGGCAAGTCGCGCACGAAAAGTCGAAATACGATCCACGACGGTAGAACACCGCTTCGCCGAGGGCGTAGGCTTCTTTCTCCTTCGGGTGGTTCAGCGGAACAGAAAGCCGGTGGCCGGAAGATTTCTCGGCAACGAAGGCGACCAACGCTTCAAGCTCAGACTTGCGGCTTCTCGTAGAGAAGGCATTTCGGCGGATTGTGGCCTCATCGAAGCCCTGAAGCGTGACCATGCAATGCACGATGCGGCTTTCCGCATCCATCACTTTGTCGACGTCCGGGAAATAGCGCGGCAGCTGCGCGTAGGCGCCCTCTAGCACGCCCGGGCCCAAGCCCAGGTCGCACTGTTCCAGAGAGGCGTTCTTTGGCCCACGCTTTTCGGTCCAGAGCTGCTCGCCTTCGTCAACAAACAAGAAACCGGGATTGGCGAACGGATCCGCCAACATCCGTCGATATTCGTCGACTGGATTGTCGGACTGCGCCAAACCGGTCGAAATCACAGCCAAAGCACTTGCGGCAGCACCCAGTGCCCAGAGAGACAGCCTCATTCCGTTCCTCCCCCCGACGGCTTGCACATCAGCGTCGGTTCACGATGTGCAGAGTATCGAACCATCGAAGGTCGGAAGGCAAGGGCCTTCACACGGTCGGCCCTTCGACGCTCGCAGGGGCGGTCAGCTCGCCTGGGCCTAGACGCGTGCTGCGACGCGGTTCGCTTTCTGTTTTAGCTTCGTCGGCGACGTCGCCTCGGGGCGGGCGGGTCGCACGAGAGGGTCGCGGTCGCGCGCAAGGATCGGCGCGAGGAAACGTCCCGTGTGGCTGTCGGGGCTCAACGCCACCTCCTCCGGCGTACCGGCGGCCACCACTCGACCTCCACCGTCACCTCCCTCAGGCCCGAGATCGATGATCCAGTCGGCGGTTTTGATCACGTCGAGATTGTGCTCGATCACCACCACCGTGTTGCCGGCCTCGACCAAAGCGTGCAGCACCTCAAGCAGGCGGCGCACGTCCTCGAAATGCAGCCCTGTCGTGGGTTCGTCGAGAATGTAGAGCGTTCGACCCGTCGCCCTTCGCGATAGTTCCTTGGCGAGCTTCACCCGCTGCGCCTCCCCACCCGAAAGGGTCGTGGCGGGCTGCCCAAGCTTGACATAGGAGAGGCCCACGTCATTCAAGGTGCGCAACTTGTCGCGGATCGCGGGCACGGCGGAGAAAAAGTCGAGCGCCTCTTCCACCGTCATCTCCAGCACGTCAGCGATCGAGCGGTCTCGGAAGCGGATCTCAAGCGTTTCGCGGTTGTAGCGTTTCCCTTTGCAGGAGTCGCAGGTGACGTAGACGTCGGGCAGGAAGTGCATCTCGATCTTGATCACGCCGTCGCCCTGGCAGGCTTCGCAGCGCCCGCCCTTGACGTTGAAGGAAAAGCGCCCCGCCGTGTAGCCGCGGGCGCGCGCCTCGGGCAGTTCCGCAAACCAGTCGCGGATGGGCGTAAAGGCTCCTGTATAGGTGGCGGGATTGGACCGCGGCGTGCGGCCGATTGGAGACTGGTCGATGTCGATCACTTTGTCGAGGTGCTCGAGCCCCTCGATACGCTCGTGTGGGGCGGGGTGGTCGCGCGTGCCCATCAGCCGCCGCGCCACCGCCTTGTAGAGCGTGTCGATCACCAGGGTTGACTTGCCGCCCCCCGACACGCCAGTGACGCAAACGAACAGCCCCAGAGGAAACTCGACGGTAAGGTTCTTGAGATTGTTTCCCGTCGCGCCGACCACGCGCAGCACGCGTTTGCGATCGACCGGGCGCCGGCACGTGGGCACCGCAATGCGGCTGCGCCCTGAGAGATAGGCTGCGGTAAGGCTGGTTGGGTGGGCGAACACCTGTTCGGGAGGTCCTGAAGCGACGACCTCTCCACCGTGCACCCCGGCACCGGGGCCCATGTCGATCAGCCAATCGGCCGTCCGTATCGCGTCCTCGTCATGTTCGACGACGATAACTGTGTTGCCAAGGTCGCGCAGCCGTTTCAGAGTTGCAAGCAAGCGCGCATTGTCGCGCTGATGCAGACCGATCGAGGGCTCGTCCAGCACGTAGAGCACGCCCGTGAGCCCCGAACCGATTTGCGAAGCGAGGCGGATGCGCTGACTTTCGCCGCCAGAGAGCGTGGCCGACCCGCGCGCGAGGGTCAGGTAATCAAGCCCGACATCGATCAGGAAGCCAAGCCGGTCGGTGATCTCGCGCAGGATGCGGCGCGCGATCTCGCGCTTCTGCGGGGAAAGCTTATCGGGCAGGGAGCGGAACCAGGCATCTGCCTCGCGAATGGAGAGGGCGGAGATCTCGCCGATGTGGCGACCATCGATCTTCACTGCGAGCGCTTCGGGCTTCAGGCGATGGCCGCCGCAGGCCTCGCAAGGTGCTTCGCCCTGGTAGCGGGAGAGGTCCTCGCGCACCCAGGCGCTATCGGTTTCGCGCCAGCGCCGCTCCAGGTTGGCGATCACGCCCTCGAAGGGTTTTCTTGTCTCGAACGCGCGCAAACCGTCCTCGTAACGGATCGTGACCGGATCGTCCCCGGTGCCGAACAGGATTGCTCTGCGCGCCCGCTCCGGCAGCTCCTGCCAGGGTGTGCGCATCGAAATCTTCAGATGCCGCGCCACTGCCTCCAATGTCTGGCGATAATAGGGTGAGGAGATGCCCTCCCACGGCGCGATCGCGCCTTCAGCAAGGCTTTTCGTCCCGTCCGGCACGACGAGGTCGGGGTCGAAGAACACCTTGACACCGAGCCCGTCGCAGGCCGGACAAGCACCGACCGGGTTGTTGAAAGAGAACAGGCGCGGTTCAAGTTCGGCGATGGTGAAGCCAGAGACGGGGCAGGCGAACTTGGCGCTGAACACCGTCCGTTCACCACTGTCGGCATTCTCGGCGAAGGCGATGCCATCGGCCAGCGCAAGGGCTGTCTCCAGGCTGTCGGCGAGACGCGCGGCGATGCCCTCGCGCACGACGATCCGGTCCACCACCACCTCGATGTCGTGCTTGCGCTTCTTGTCGAGCGCGGGCGCGGCATCGATGTCGTAGAGCGTCCCGTCCACCTTTACCCGAGTGAAGCCGCGCTTTTGCAGCTCGGCCAGGTCCTTGCGGTATTCGCCCTTGCGCCCGCGGACGACGGGGGCAAGCAGCAAAAGCCGCGTGCCCTCCGGCATAGCGAGGATGCGATCAACCATCTGGCTTACCGTCTGCGCTTCGATCGGCAAGCCGGTGGCTGGAGAGTGCGGGACGCCGACCCGCGCCCAGAGGAGGCGCATGTAGTCGTAGATCTCGGTAACGGTCCCCACGGTGGAGCGGGGGTTGCGCGAGGTCGTTTTCTGATCGATAGAAATTGCAGGCGAAAGACCCTCAATCGAATCTACATCCGGCTTCTGCATCAGTTCAAGGAACTGACGTGCGTAGGCTGAGAGGCTCTCAACATAGCGCCGCTGGCCCTCGGCGTAGATGGTGTCGAAGGCGAGTGAAGACTTGCCCGACCCCGAAAGCCCCGTGATGACAGTGAGGGTGTTGCGCGGGATGTCGACGTCGATGGACTTAAGGTTGTGTTCGCGCGCGCCGCGCACGCGGATGAACTCAGTCATTTGGGCACCGTCGCAAGGTCGAGGAATGCGAGTGCGCCTCAGATGGGGCTTTCGCCGCAAGGGGCGAGGGCGAACGCGCGCGGGGGTGTGACGGCGGCGGAAGGCAGGCCTAAAGTCCGCAGCAGAGTCGGAGGGCGAAGGCGATGGCGGGCAGCGTGAACAAGGTCATTTTGGTCGGCAATCTCGGTCGCGACCCAGAGGTGCGCACGACGCAGTCGGGCATCAAGGTGGTGAACCTGTCGGTCGCGACCTCCGACTCCTGGTCGGACAAAGCAACCGGCGAACGCCAAGAGCGCACCGAGTGGCACCGCGTGGTGATTATGAACGATCGGCTTGCCGAGGTCGCGGAGAAGTATCTGCGCAAGGGCAGCAAAGTGTATCTCGAAGGCAAACTGCAGACGCGCAAATGGACGGACCAATCCGGCCAGGAGCGCTACACGACGGAGATCCTGCTCGGCCGGATTGGAGCGGAGATGGTGCTGCTTGACCGTCGTGAGGGCGCAGGTCCGGCGATCGAGGAGGAAGAAAGGAGCTATGGCGGGGGCCGCCAGCCGGCGCCGGCAGGACGGGGGGGCTGGGACAGCTCCACGCGCAAGACCGACCTCGACGACGACATTCCGTTTTAACGGGTTGACAGCGAGCTGGCGGAACAGGCGGACGGGCAGAACGGGGCACGAACATCCGTCCCATTCGGCCCGCGTTTACCGCCCTGGCACCAGGCCCGAGAGCCCGCGCAGGAACGCCTCCCGCCGGCCCTCCCGCGTCACCTCGTACAAGGGGTTGTCCACCGCCAGCCTCTGCCCGCCGTCGCGAACGAGGGGGCGGATCAGGATCTGCCCCCGTGAAGGTGTCGCTGCTCCGAACACGTCGAAGGGAAAGCGGATGAAGACCCCTTTGTCGAAACTGCCTTCGCCAAACTTGTCGAAGCCAGCGTCGGTCAACGTGGCGAAGCCGCCAATCTCCACCCCGTTATCGAAACGGCGGCCCACTTCGACCGTTGCTCCCCAATCCCGCGCGAGGTAGCGACCAGCGCGCAGGATGGCGTAGAGATCGCGGTAGGGCAGATCGACATAGAGCGAAACGTGTCCAGTGATCGTCTCGTAGTCGCGAAAGCGCAAGGCCTGGTCAAAATCGCGTTGCTTTACCCAGGCGAGATCCGCTCCGATCGCGAAACGGGAGTCGACCGGCCGCCAGAGGATTTCCCCCTGCATACCTCCGTACATCATCTCGAGGTAACCCGCCGTCAGGCGAGCGAACAGATCCCTGCCCACGGTCCAGATCCCTTCCGCGGTTAGGCTGAGCAGGGGAAAGCGCGTCGCCTCGAGATAGGAGCCGATCTCCGTCCGCACCGGCGCAAGCTTGGTATCGGGCGGTCGAGGCTTCCCGCGCAAATTGCCGATGAGGCCCGCCCCGACTTCTCCCCCGACGGAGAGCCCGTGGCCGAAGGCGATCCGCCCTCCGCCTACCGCCATCAGTTCGCCGGTCAGGGGGTCTGATGGGTCCATCAGCGCCAAGACGACACGGGGTTCGAGAACCCAGCTCAGGCGCGGAAAAAGGGGTATCACCTCGTCGGCGCGCGCGGCGGGCAGGGGCCGGGCCGGCGACAGCACGGCGCTGGCCGCGATCTCTTCTGCACTCCCAAACCCCTGGGCCGCTCGCGCCACCTCGTCGCGCAGGACAGCGAGGCGGGCGATCTCCGCCCCTCCCGGAGCGAGGGAGACCACGACCCAGGCAATCTCCTCAGGCGCGGTCTCAGCGACGAGCCGTGCAGCGCGTCCCGCTGTTGCGGCCAGGGTGCGGTGGCGCGAAGCGGCCAGGACGAGGTGCAGGTCTCTGCCCACGATGGCAAGGCGCATCGGTGGCATCCCGTCCGCACGCAGCCTGGCGATCAGCGCGCTTTGCCAGTCGGGCGCGAGATTGGGGCGCGGCGGCGGCGGCAGGGCGGGCGGGGGCAGCAGACGCGGCGGAGAGGCCGGGTCGGCGATCAGGCTCGCGCGCACCACCAGGTCCTTGCCGTGTACGAGGCCCGCCGAGAGCTCAACCCCCGCCAGCGGGCGCCAAACGAGGCCAGCGTTGATCCGCCCCTCGCTCCGCCCACGCCCGCCCCGACGTTCGTCGCGGAACGCGTCACCCGACACCTCGACCATCGCGGTGAGCGATGGGGTCGGCATCGTCCAGGCCACTCCGCCGAACAGGGCGACGTCTCGGCCGCGGAAATAAGAGCCGAAGCGCGGCACCCCGCCCTGGCCAAAGTTGGTCTTCCGCGTGCAAAGGCGATCGGCGAGGTGGCAGAACGGATTAGTCAGGTCGGCTTCGGTGCCAAGCCTGCCCCATCCTGTGCCGAGCGAGACGTCAAGCGAGCCGAACCGTTTTGAGGCGACGACGTATTCGCCGCCGTAGATGCCGGTGCCGAGGAAGTCCTGCAGCCCCACCGCCACGGCGGGGGTCAAGCGCGTCTCCTCGACCAGCCGGATCTTGACGTCGAAGGAGCGGTCGGTCGTGGTGCCACGCCCTGTCGTCGCGTTCAGTCGTTCCGTGAAGCGGAAGGTTGCCTCGAGCCAAGGAAAGGCCTGGACGTTGACGAACCAGTTTCGGCGCTGCCGGCGGTTGGAGAGGCCAGCCTCCAGAGCGCCGTCAGCGCGCATGCGGGCAGTGCGGGTCTCGATCAGCCCGACCCCGCCCCAGGAGGTGCCGGTCTCGAGGGCGGCCGTCTCGTTTTGGCAAAGGATGAGGACTGCCGCAGCGAGCCCTGCGCGCAGCCGCGAAGCCGTCACGGAGCCGGCAGTTCACGCGCGATCACAGCCAGCGCGGCGGCACTGATTGTCAGTTGCGACAGCACTTGGCCAAGGTCGCGGATGAAGCCCCAGGTCTCAAAAGGCGAGGGATCCTGCGGCACGACGATCATGGAGCCCGGCGGGATGGGCTCGGGCCCTGGCGACCAGCGCCAGGCGCCAAGCGCCGCGGGGCGGGTGGTGCCGTTCGGCAGCACGATAAAGGCCCGCGAGAGATCGGCGAAACGCTGTGGCCCTCCCGCCATGGCAACATAGTCGGCAGCCTTTAGGCCTGAGCGAAACTGCAGGGCGCCGGGGTTGAGCACAGCGCCAACCACCGAGACGTCGTTGGGACGTTTCGGAACGACGAGAAGATCGCCAGGTTCGAGCAGGATGTCGAGATCGGGCCGGGCGGCAAGCACGACGGGATTGGCCTCGATCACCATCCTTCCGGCCGCTCTGGCACCGCGCAGTGCAGAGGCGAGTTCCCGCCCGGCCCGGATCGCGTCTCCGAGGTCGATGCCGCTGCGCCCCGAAGGCGCGCTCAAGCTTTGCCCGGCGGCCACTTGCAGAAGGTTCATCTCAAGGTCGCGTGCCGCCCGCTCAAACCCTTCCTGTTCGCGGGCGCGCACGCTTTCGCGCGTGAACACAGCACCATAGGGGTAGGCTTCGCGCGTCAGCCCGCCTGCGCGTTGGATGAGGTCTGAGAGGCGCTCGCCTCGGCGAATGTCATAGAGCCCCGGTCGGACGAACTCCCCAGCGAGGCGGACAGGCCCCAGGTCGCGGTCGATGAAAAGGCGGGCGAACCGGACAGTGTCGCGCGCGTTCAGGCGCACGGCGGCGAAGTTGCGCGAACTGATGTCGAGGGCGAGCCGCTCGATCGGCGCCGTCGTGGACCCCGCCACCGCGAGCACGCGGCTGAGTTCGACGTTGCGCAAATCTGCGGTGTCTGACACTCCGCCCGCCACCGCCAGCAGATCCGCCAGCGTGACGTCCCCTGCGACGGGATAGAGACCCGGACGCTGCACCTCGCCGAGCAGTAGAACGGAGGCTTCGAGGGCGGCGGCGGCGAGGTCGGGGTGGTCACGGAACACCTCCGGGCAGCCACCCGGACCGCTCTCGATGGTGCCGAGGCTGCGCGCATGGGTGAAGCGTTCCGGACCGCCCGCGACCAGCACGGCGATGCGCGAGAGCGCCAGGCACTCCCCCTCGGGGGTTTCGCCGCGCACCACTCTCTGCACCACCGGTCCGGAGAGCCAGGCGACGTCGCTGCGGCTGAGGATCACCACCTCGTCCTCGTCGGCGAGCGGCAGGTCATGCCGGCCGGCGAGCACGTGGCCGAGGTCGAAGGCCTCGATCCGCTTCAGCCGGGTGGCGGGATCAACGCGCACCACGGCGGCGTAGCGGAGATAGGGGTCGGGTCGGATCTGTCTTTGGTCGCCGATCAGCCGGCGCACAGTCCCAGCGGCGCTGCGCGAGCGCACCTGGGGGAGGAGCACGTGGCCGGACAGGCGCACCTGACCAACGAGGGCGGAGAGGGCCGGTTGAACAAGCACGAGGTCGCCGCGTCGCAGGCTTCGATCGGGTCCGATCTCGGCGAAGGCTGAGCGGCCCGAGGCGTCGAACT
Source organism: uncultured Elioraea sp. (assembly GCA_938010425.1). GTDB lineage: Bacteria > Pseudomonadota > Alphaproteobacteria > Acetobacterales > Acetobacteraceae > Elioraea. The sequence continues at coordinate 28,904 of CALLUO010000071.1, read as the reverse complement.
GCTGCAGCAGGAACCGTACCCCCTGAGGGCGAAGCGTGTCACCGGCCAGGGCGAGGGCCTCCGCCAGCGGCAGCACGGGCAGCCCTGGCGGCAACTCGTAGATCGCCGGGCGGCCAACTTCGCCCGCAATCGCGATGGTGGGGCCCAAGGGAGGGACGACGATGCGATCACCTGGTCTCAGTGACAGGTCTGGGGCGGGGCCGCGCCCGGACAGTACGCCGTAGAGGTCAACCGTCCGCGCGCCGCTGTGGCCTTCGACTCTCATCGCGCGCAGCGAGCCCGTGCGCTTGACGCCACCGGCGGCGGCGAGCGCGTCCAGCACGGATGCCAGGCTGGTGAGCGCCTGGAAACCGGGGCGCTTCACCTCGCCGCCAACGAAGACCTGGATTTGCCGGATGCCGCCGACCGAGACGAAGGCTTCCGTACCCGGAATTTCCCGCGCGAGGCGGGCGGCGAGGTCGCGCCTGAGATCAAGCAGCGTACGTCCGGCGGCGTCGATGGGCGCGAGGTCCGGCAAGATCAGGCGGCCATCGCGGTCGATTCGCGCCGCCACGGTGCGGGCCACGCGCCCGCGCAGAGTCACCACCACCTCGTCGTCGCGGCCGAGCACATAGTCGTCAGGCAGGCCGGCCACGGCGGGTGGGCCGCCAACAGGCAGCGACAGGAACGCGTCATAGCCGAATTGCTGCAGCGGCTTTAGGCTCGGTGGCAGGCGCGCAGCGTAAAAGGCCTCGGCGGGGCTGAGGGTCTCGGTTGCGCTCTCGCGATCCGGAACCGGCACCTGAGGCGGAGATGGCTGGGCTGCAGCGGGCGGTGCGGCCAGCGGCGTGACGGCCATGTCATGACGGCCGCTGCCGGCGAGGTCGAGGATCTGCTGGATCGTCAAGGGCGGACCGCCCGGCGCGGGCAGCGGCGGGGGCGAGAGCGGCCCTGACGGCACCAGACCTTGGGCCAGGGCCGCGGAACCCTGCGCGAACAGCAGGAGGAACCATCCGGTCGCGATCCTCACCGCTGCCCTCCGGCGGCTCTTGTCCCGATTTGTTGCTCCCCCGTCCCGCTGCAACTGCGGCGTGCACTCTGTTTACATACCACGCGCTCGTATGCCAAGAACGGGTCTCTGGTCGTGGCTAAGGATCGCGTCGAGTGTGGCGGGTCGTTCGAGGCGGCCTTGTCCTGCGGGCGATGGCTCGGCGTGGTGCGGGGGCATTGGTGCGACGCGCTGACCATGAGGTCCGCGCGCGTTTGGCTTGGGGCCTGGCACGGCCCGCCGAACAGCCGGTGCCTGACGGGCCATATCTCGCGCTAAGCCCTGCCCCTTTTGGACGCAACGCCACCGAGGGCGCACCGTCCGACCTGCTGTATCCCATCCCCCCCATCGTCCCGGTCCGTCCGGATGATGACCGACCTTCAACATCGGCACAGCTGTTCGCCTTCGGTGACATACGTCTGGACTGGGAGGCCGGACGCTGGAGCCGCTTGCCGCGCCTTGCTTGGCTTGCCCGCACGCGCGGCGAGCCAGGCCTCGTTGCGGCGATCGAGCGCGAGATCGCGGCTTTCCTGCGCCTTTGCCCGCCAGGCAAAGGCGCGATGTGGGCGAGTGCCCAAGAGGCGGCGATCCGTCTCCTGCATCTTGTCGTCGCGGCCCGCCTCCTCGAGGCTGCCCCTACGGACGCAGGTCGTACCCTTGCTCTCTTCCTGGTCGATCGCATCCGCAAGACGCTGAGCTATGAACGGGCGCTTGCCAATAATCACGGGCTCGTTTGCGCCGCAGCCTTGGCAGCAGCTGGCGCGTGGCTCGATGCCGGTCGGCTGCGCCAAGAAGGAACCGCCCTCCTGACCGCTGACCTGCCGCGGATGGTGACGGACGAGGGGGGGTTCGCGCAAGTTTCTACCCGTTATCACCGCATGGCGCTGGATGCGCTGTCAGTCGCCGCTCTTCTTGCCGGGCCGTTGCCCGAGCCGGTGAGCCGCAGGGGCCGCGCGATGACGCGCTGGTTGGCACGGATAACAGACCCCGAAACGGGGCAGACGCCGCGGCTTGGCCACGACGACGGGACGGTGCTGTGCAACGCGCTGGGCACCGATCCCGACGATGTGCGGCCAAGCCTGGTGCGAGCGGAGGCGGCATTCAGCATGCCACCCGCCGATCTGCTCGCCGCCCTGGCTGGCCTCGGCTTCGCGAGGCTACCGCCGGACGGGGCCTGGGCCGATGCCGCCGGCGGTACGGCGGGTCTTCGTATCGGCCGCACCATCGTCCTGCTCCGGCTTCCCTGCGGACGGTTCACCCCGGGACAGGGCGACATCCTGCACCTGTCGCTGCAGCATAACGGCGAGGAAATTCTGCGCGACCGCGGAAGTTGGCTTTACAACCCCCCTCCCGGCGAGACGGATCTCGCCGGCACCCGCCATCACAACACCGCTCAATGGGATAACACGGACCGTCCGCCGCGTCTTTCGCGCTGGCTGTTCGCCCCCCTGCCGACGACAGCCTCCGTCGCGGCCGCGCCGGGAAGGCTGTTCGCTCGCGACCGCTACCACGAGCGTACGGTTGTGCTGCGGCAAGGGCTCTGCACGGTGATTGATCGGCTCGGGCGCCCCGGCGCGACGTTGCGTTGGGGTCTCGCGCCGGGCTTGTGGCGGCAGACCATAACCGGCGCCGCAAGCCCCTTCGCCGCGCTGACCGTGCGAACGGATGGCGAGGTCGCGATAGCGCTCGCTGACGGTTGGGAGGCACCGCGCTATGGGCGCAGGCGGCTGATCCCGGTGCTCGAGATCAGGCCTGACCCGGGTACGCGGCTTGTTATCACCAGTGTGCGGTGTGCCGGAGCCGCGTTTAGCGACTAAGGCCCGACGATGCTGTACCTTTGCTGCCCACCTGATCCTCCTCGCCTGCCGTCATGTGCCCGACATCGCCTCTGCGGCGACGGCGGGTGCGCTGGGCGTAGGCACCTTGTTCGCGCTGCGGATCGGAACAGGGTTTGACCACTGTCTCCTCGTAGGCGGCCCATTCCGTGGGGCCGAGATCGGCCAGCCGGAGCGTGATTGCGACAGACTGCATCGTTTCGTTGCTATAGAGCGTGCGCGGCAGCGGCACGACCTGGAAGATCGGCCATTCTGGATCAAGCCGAACCTGCACGTCCGTCTTGGTTAGGCGGATGTTGGAGAAAAGGGGGCCGAACCAATGGTCGGTCTCGATGATGCCCTCGTAGAGCTCCCAATGCCCCCGAGGCATATTGACGGGCGCGCGAACCAACAGCCCCCATCCTGGAGCGGTGCGCGCGATGAGGCCCGACCAGATCTGCACCACGCCCGGTTCTTTCAGCGCCGACACAAACGGCGGCGAGAAACCGCGGCAGGACGGTGGGGCCACCTCGTCGAACCTCTGCGCGAAATAGGGGAACTGCGCGCTGCCGTTGAGCGGAAGCCAGCCCTCGTGCTCTGCCCCGTCATAGGTCCAGAAAACCTGCGATCCATCCCAGGTCAGGGTGATGCCGATAGGGGGGAAAACGTACCAGCCGAAGGCCGAGGCCGTGCACACGGCTTCGCAATATCGGAAGGCGCGCGTCGGCAGGGTGCCAATCGCGGATCGGTCTGCCCGCATCGGCGGACGAGCGGTCTCGATGAGCCGATGGAAGGTCAGGATTGGGGCGGATTTCCCAGTCTCGGTCATGGGTCTGTCCTGGCGACGAAGGAGCGAACGGTTTGGCAGCGATACAACGTAGCGGCGAGGCCGCGAGACAAAAACCGGGGTGCCGTCGGTCAAGCGTGAGCAAGACCGTGATACCAGCGGTGGCCGCGATGTCGCACGTCAGGCGAAAAATTTACGTCGGCTGATGCGATTCTCACGCGCGTCGACCATTGGCACGCGTCAGTCTGACCGTGGGTAGGATGGTCAGCGAAGGCCAAACCGGCGATGCGGAGAAGACGGACTGGCATGGGCGAAGAGACAGAGGACAGAGCCGCCATCTCCGGCGACGCGGTGCTAATCCAGGTTCTGGCCGCCGCGCAACGCTTCGTCGCTTGGTACGTCGAGTTCCTCTCCTGCGACCTCGCGTCGGACGGCGGCCACCGCTCTGCAGCTGACGCGGAGCGAGACCAGATCGCTGTGCGTGTTCAGCACGCGTTGTTCGACCTGATCGCCGCGGTGCATGCGATGAATCGGCACTGCAGTCGCAGCGAGGCGACGATACTGGCTGGTCCGTCCTCCAACGGGCGCCCAGCCCTACCCGAACCGGTGCACTGACGGGGCCTCGCCGGACGAGGTCCGCCACCCCCGGGACAGAGGCACGCCGATGGGAGAGGAGGGGATGTCCGCGCCCTCGGCGTGCCTCCGCATGGTGGGCGCCCGTCGCGGAGCGGGTACCGCCCCCCGTCTCGTCAGGCGAGCCAGGGCGGGACGGGCAACCCCTTGCTGCGCAGAAACTGGGGGTTGAACAGCTTCGATTGGTAGCGCGCGCCGCCGTCGCAGAGGATGGTCACCACCGTGTGCCCCGGCCCGAGGTCGCGCGCCACCCGGATTGCCGCTGCCACGTTCAGCCCGGCTGAGCCGCCGACGCAGAGCCCCTCATAGATGGTAAGGTCAAACACCTGCGCCAACGCCTCCTCGTCGGTCACTTGGATCGCGTCGTCGATCGGCGCGCCCTCGAGGTTGCCGGGAACACGGCTCTGCCCAATGCCTTCGGTGATCGAAGAGCCCTCGAGTTCGAGCGTGCCATGCTTGACCCAAGAGTAGAGGGCGCTGCCCATCGGGTCAGCGAGAACAATTCGTACGTGGGGGTTCCGCTCCTTTAATGCCAGCGCCACCCCGGCGAGCGTGCCGCCCGTGCCGCAGGCACAGGTGAAAGCGTCGATTCGTCCCTCCGTCTCCTCCCAAATCTCGGCTCCCGTTGTCGTTCGGTGCCCTTCGCGATTGGCGAGGTTGTCGAACTGGTTGGCCCAAATCGCGCCGTGCGGCTCTGTCTTCGCCAGTTCTTCGGCAAGCCGGCGAGAGACGTGGACGTAGTTGCCGGGGTCGCGATAGGGGGCGGCAGGAACGAGGCGAAGGTCGGCCCCGATCATGCGTAGGAACTCGATCTTTTCCCGGCTTTGCGTCTCCGGCATGACGATGACCGAGCGGTAGCCGCGCGCGTTGCCGACCAGAGTCAGCCCGATTCCCGTATTGCCGGCTGTGCCCTCAACGATCACGCCGCCGGGACGCAAAAGGCCCTTCGACTCAGCGTCGGTGATGATGGCAAGGGCAGCGCGGTCTTTCACTGACCCGCCCGGGTTCATAAACTCGGCTTTGCCGAGAATGGTGCAGCCCGTTGCCTCCGAGGCACGGCGGAGCCTGATCAGCGGCGTTCGCCCAATTCCGCCGACCAGCCCCTCGACCCACCGCGCCATTGCCCCCATCCTCCACGCCTGTCATTCGGCGCCACACGGCGCGCACCGGAGGAGGGTACGATGAGCGACATCCCGGAGGTGACGTCGGTCGAGGCTTGGCGGGCATTAACCGAAGACCCGAAGGCCATGCTCATCGATGTCCGGACGGACGCCGAGTGGACCTTTGTCGGCATGCCCGACCTCGCGGAGGCGGGCAAGCCCGTGTTCCCGATTGCCTGGCAGCTCTATCCCTCGATGGCGGTCAATCCTGGCTTCGTCGAGGAACTGCACCGGGCCGGGCTCGGCCCCGAGCACAAGCTCTATTTTCTCTGTCGCTCTGGAGCGCGCTCACTCGCTGCGGCGCGGGCAGCGCGGGCGGCAGGCTATCCGCACGTCTATAATATCGTTGACGGCTTCGAAGGGCCGACCGACCCTGAGGGGCACCGCCGCACCATCTGCGGCTGGATCAAGGAGGGGCTTCCCTGGCGCCAACGTTGAGCCGCCACCGGGGCTTTTAATCCCCGCTCAGGCAGCAATGCGGCGAACAAGATAGGTCGCCGCCGTCCCGCTGTCGGCCACGCACTCGATGGCGATCTCGTCCCATTGCGCCGTGGTCGCGACCGGACCGGCAGCCGGGACGAACGTGACGCCCGGCCCAGCGGTAGCGGTCAGGTTGCCGGTGCCGACCCGCCGCAGCAGGCAGGAGAAGCCCTTGCCCAGCCCGGCCGGAAGGGTGAGCGTGACATCTGTTGCCCCGCCCTCAAGCACGCGCCCATTGTCTGCTGCGGCCAGAGTGCGGCCATTCGTCACTGCCGTGTAGGACGCGCTTGAGCCCGCGACTGCGATGGTTGCCTGTCGCGTCGCGCCGCTGCCGACGTAGGTGATTGAGATGTTTGCCCCCGCGACCAGCATCGCTTCGGCCTGGCTGCGTGTGGCAGCAGCGAAGTCGATGATCTCGCCTGCCGCGTGGCTGTGCGTCTCTGGTGCGGCACCGATGGTGCTGCGCGCCTGGGCGGCATCGGTGTCGTCCAGCAAGCTCCGGGCGAAGGAGGTGAGGGGGGCGAGGGCCGCTGTGGCGGCGCCGGTGTAGAAGGCGATGCGGTCCGCCGCCGGGGTGAGGTTGTCGATGGCGGCGATCGCGGCCGGAATGCCGGTGAGCCCGCTCCAGGCAACCGTGCCCGCGCCGCCGGTCTCGTCGGCAGCCGGCGCCCAGGCGGAGCCGTTCCACTTCAGCACCTGCCCGATCAGCGCACCCGCCTGATCAAGCCGGGCCGGAGGGATTTGGCCGAGGATGTCGGACACTGCGTGCGTGTGCGCGCTCGGCGCAAGCCCGGCCCGGAGCTGCGCGACCGTCAGCTTGCGGGTCGTGCCTGACTGGTTGGCGACCAGCTCGTCTTCGGCCTGGGCGGACGAGGCCGGGGGAAATTGTGAGATTTTTTGTCCAGACATGGGGCGTGTTCCTTTTCGGGACGTCGGGATCAAGCACGGAAATGGGGCCAGGGTGCTGGCGGTCTCGACGGGAGCAGGGGGTTTGCGCTAAGGGGCACGAGGTCGGGGGGGAGGAGCGACCCGCCATGCCGTGCTGCCGTAGCTCAGTGGTAGAGCACTCCCTTGGTAAGGGAGAGGTCGAGAGTTCAATCCTCTCCGGCAGCACCACCCCCGTCTCCGAGGCTTCCGCTTAGACGATCGGCGCGACCGTTACGTTACTGCCGGTGTGGGCGGTGACGTGCAGGATGGAGAACGTGTCGGCGCTGCGCGCGAGGATCATGTCGCCACGGCGCACGAGGTGCGCAGCAGGGTTGAAGTAGCCGGCGGCGAGCACCTGGGCGCGCGTGTCCGTGTCATTGCGATAGTGCCAAAGGGTAAACCCATTGGCGTAGGCGAGCACAGAGAGGCTCTGGATCTCGAACGGCATCGATCGGCTCCTAGAGTATGGTCGATGGGGCGGTGGCTGGGGTGGATCGGCGGCTCAGTCAGCCAGGATGAAGGCACCGGATTCGGCAAGGATGGCGAGGCCGCTCTCGGCCAGGACGGCGTTGGCGGGAACGGCAGGGCCCTCGGGAGCGTGTTCGGAAGTGAGCGACAGAAGCGACACACCGGCTGGGCTTGCGGCAGAGACAAAGGCGATCGCCGCCCCATCGCGAGCCGAGATCAGCACCACGTCGTCGCGTCGCAAGCGGGCCTGTGCCCAATCGAAATAGCCAGGGGCGAGGACGGCGCTGAGCGTGTCTTCAGCGGAGGAATAATTCCAGAGCGTGCAGCCGGCCGCGTAGGACAGCACGGCAAGGTTCACCGGCACAAACGCCATGGGCTCGAGGTTCCCGAAAAAGCCGCACCGGCCCCGCCTTCTCAGGCGGGACCGGCGGCGGGTTGCGCGGAGGAGGGGGAGGGCACAGGCGCGGCGAGGATACACCACGCCCGTGACGGTCGGGAGAGTGCCGAGGAGCCGCGTCCGCGTCAAGGAAAAAAATCATAGAAGCGGGCTCGCACCGACATGCTCTTGTCATGGTCCCTGCGCGCAAACGTTGCTAGGAACCGAGCGGCCGGCGTGCCATCGCTTATGCCAACGGATAAAGATGCGTTCGAGAGAGAGAGAGAGAGGCCCCGATGACGCCAGCACCGACCGCTCGTCGCCGTTGCCTGCTCGGCGGGCTTGCCGCCGTTCTTCTCACCCTCCCGCCGCTCGCCGCGGCGCAGGCGCAAGCGCTGAACGTCTTCAACTGGAACGACTACATCGACCCGGCGGTGGTGGAGCGGTTCACGCGCGAAACGGGAATCGCGGTCCGCTACGATGTGTTCGACAGCCTCGAGACCTTGGAAGCAAAGCTGCTCGCCGGCCGCTCCGGCTACGACATCGTGGTGCCGACCAACGAGCCCTCTTTTTCGCGCCTGATTGCCGCCGGCGCGCTGCAGCCGATCGACCGCGCGCAGGTGCCGAATTGGGCGAACCTCGATCCAGTGCTGATGAAACAGCTCGAGACCTCTGATCCGGGCAACCGGCACGGCGCGATCTACCTTTGGGGCACGATCGGTCTTGCCTACAATGTGGGCCGGGTGCGCGAACTTGCGCCCGATGCGCCAACCGACTCTTGGCGCCTGCTGTTCGACCCCACGCTTGCGCGCCGGCTTGCCCCCTGCGGCATCGTGATGATGGACAGCCAGATCGATGTCATTCCCTCCGTGCTGCGATACCTCGGACTCAACGTGAACTCGACTGCCGAGGCCGACTTGCGCCGGGTGGAGCAGACGCTGATGGGCATCCGCCCGCACATCCGCACCTTCGCCTCCGGTGGAGTGATCGAGCTGCTCGCCTCAGGCCAAGCCTGCCTTGCCTTTACCTATTCTGGAGATGCGATCCAGGCAGCGGACCGTGCGCGCGAGGCCGGCCGTGGGGTGGACATCCGTTACGTGGCACCGAAGGAAGGTGCACAGCTCTGGTTCGACGTGCTCGCGATTCCGCGCGATGCGCCAAACCCCAACGCTGCGCACCGCTTTATCAACTTCCTCCTTCAGCCAGACGTGATGGCGGCCATCACCAACACTGTGCACTACCCGAACGCGGTTCCCGCCTCGAAGCCGATGGTGGAGGAGGCGATCAAGAACGATCGCAACGTCTATCCGACGGAGGAAGACTTCGCCCGCTTCTTCACCGTGACCGCCGTGCCGCAGGCGGCGGAGCGCGCGCGGTCGCGCCTGTGGGCGCGCTTCAAAGCCGGGCGCTGATCGGTCTTTTCGCCCAACAGTGCAGCAAGCGAACATCGCCCGCCCTGGCTCTGCCGAGCCCTGGCGAGATCCGGAGGCAGAGCCTTACGTCCGTGTCATCAACGTCACCAAGCGTTTCGGCGCGACCGTGGCGGTGGATGATGTCTCACTCGACATCTATCGCGGCGAGCTGTTTGCCTTGCTCGGTGGGTCGGGGTCGGGCAAAACAACACTCCTGCGCATGCTCGCAGGTTTCGAACGGCCCGATTCGGGCCGCATCATGCTCGATGGGCAGGATATGGCCGATGTTCCGCCCTATGAGCGGCCCGTGAACATGATGTTCCAGTCTTACGCGCTCTTTCCGCACATGTCGGTGGAGCAGAACATCGCCTTCGGGCTGAAGATGGATGGGTTGCCGAGGTCGGAGATCCGCGACCGTGTGGCGGCGATGCTCGAACTCGTCCAGCTAAAGGGGTTTGAGAAGCGCCGCCCGCACGAACTGTCGGGCGGCCAGCGCCAGCGCGTCGCACTTGCCCGCTCGCTCGTCAAGCAACCGAAGCTGCTGCTGCTTGACGAGCCCTTGGGCGCGCTCGACAAGAATCTGCGCGAGCAGACTCAGTTTGAACTCGTCACCATCCAAGAGAAGCTTGGCATCACTTTCATCATGGTCACGCACGACCAGGAGGAGGCGATGACCATGGCAACGAGGCTTGCGGTGATGAACCATGGCTATCTCGCCCAGGTCGGTACGCCAGCTGAAGTCTACGAGTATCCTCAGTCGCGCTTCGTCGCCGAGTTCCTTGGCACAGCAAACGTGTTCGAGGGCCTGATCAAAGCCGAAGGGCCAACGGGGGCGCTGATCGAATCGACTGAGTTCGATGCCTTTTTCCAGAGCGACACCGACCCGCCAAAGCCGGAAGGCGCGCGCGTGTTCGTTGCCGTCCGCCCGGAGAAGATGCGCATCCGCCGTGCCGACGTCGGCGAGAACGCAGGCACCAACCGGCTGGTCGGCACCGTGCGCGACATCGCCTACTACGGCGATTTTTTTATGTTTGTTGTCGCACTGCCGGAGGGGAAAAGCATTCGCGTCAGTCGCCCCAACCTCGCGCGGCTGACCGAACTGCCGATTACCTGGGACGATCGCGTGGCGGTGGAGTGGGAGCCCTTCGCCACCGTGGTGCTGCCGGAATGAGGCTGCGGCTGCCGTCGGGTCGGACGCTTGTCCTCGCCCTGCCATTCCTCTGGCTCAGCCTCTTCTTCCTCGCCCCCTTTCTCATCGTTGCGAAAATCGCCTTGTCGGAAGCTGCGCTAGGTATTCCGCCCTATGCCCCCGTTTTGCGCTGGACCGATGAGGGCGTCCTCACCGTCGTGCTCAATTTGGGCAACCTCGCCACGCTGTTCTCTGACCCCTTCTATTTCGACGCCTATCTCCGATCGTTGCGCGTGGCCGCGATTTCCGGCCTGCTCTGCCTCGTCATCGGCTATCCCATGGCCTATGCCATTGCGCGCGCGCCGGAGCATCGCCGCAACCTGCTGCTCATGCTCGTTGTCCTGCCGTTCTGGACGAGTTTTCTCTTGCGCGTGATGGCCTGGATCGGCCTGCTCGCCGACAACGGGGTGATCAACAACCTGCTCCTCGCTGCCGGCGTCATTTCGCAGCCGATCCAGCTCCTCTACACAGACTTCGCGCTCTACGCCGGCATCGTCTACTGCTACCTCCCCTTCATGGTGCTGCCGCTGTATGCAACCCTCTCCAAGTTCGATCCTGTTCTGATCGAGGCTGCGGCCGATCTTGGCGCCCGCCCCTGGCGCGCCTTCCTCACCATCACACTTCCGCTGTCGCTGCCCGGCATCATCGCGGGGTTCATGCTGGTATTCATCCCAGCGGTGGGCGAGTTCGTCATCCCGGAACTGCTCGGGGGCCCTGGGGCGCAGTTGATCGGGCGGGTTTTGTGGATGGAGTTTTTCACTAATCGCGACTGGCCGATGGCCGCAGCGCTGGCGATGGTCCTCCTTCTCCTCTTGGTGATCCCAATCGCCTGGTTCCAGCACATGCAGGGCAGGGCGTCGCGATGAGCCGAGGCATGGGGCGGCTCGCACTGTTTCTCGGCGTCGGCTACACCTTCCTCTACATTCCGATCGCTCTTCTCGTTGTCCTCTCCTTCAACGACTCGCGGCTGATCACCACCTGGTCTGGCTTCTCCTTCCGTTGGTATGTGGCGCTGTGGAACAACGAGCGCCTGATTGAGGCCGCTCTTCTGTCCTTGCGCATCGCTGCGGTCGCCGCCACCGGGGCAACCGTGATCGGCATGGCGGCTGGCTTTGCGCTTGCCCGGTTTGGCGCCTTCCGCGGGCGCGGCCTGTTCGGCGCCATGGTCGCCGCTCCCCTCGTGATGCCGGAGGTGATCACTGGGCTCTCCTTGCTCCTCCTCTTCGTCGCGCTGGCCGAAAGTATCGGCTGGCCCAGCGAGCGTGGGGTGACGACGGTCACCATCGCGCACATCACCTTCGCCGCCGCCTATGTCGCGGTGGTGGTGCAATCCCGCCTTGCGGACTTTGACCGGTCCCTGGAGGAAGCCGCACTCGATCTCGGTGCGCGGCCCTGGAAGGTGTTTCTGCTGATCACCCTTCCCCTCATTGCCCCAGCCCTTGCGTCGGGCTGGCTGCTCGCGTTCACCCTCTCGCTTGATGATCTGGTGATCGCCTCCTTCACCTCCGGCCCCGGCGCCTCGACCCTGCCAATGGTCATCTTCTCTGCTCTGCGCCTCGGCCTCACACCCGAACTCTTCGCGCTCGCCACCGTGATTATCGTGGTGGTCAGCGTGGGCCTCCTGATTGCCTTAAAGCTGGGGCGGGTTGCCTCGGCCCGGGTCGAGGGGTAGCGTCCGCTGCTTGAGCCTACCTGACGCTGGACACGTGTGATGATGTCGCTCACTGCCGCCCGCCTCGACCGCATCTCCCCATCGCAGACCATCGCCATCAGCCAGAAGGCACGCGCGCTCGCCGCCGAGGGGCGCGACATCATCAGCCTCTCGGCGGGCGAACCGGACTTCGACACGCCGCTGAACGTCAAGCGCGCGGCGATCGCGGCGATCGAGCGCGGTGAGACGAAATATACCGACGTCTCTGGCACGCGCGCGCTGCGCGAGGCGGTGTGCGCGAAGTTCCGACGCGAGAACGGAATCGACTACGCCATCGACGAGGTCATGGTCTCGACGGGCGGAAAGCAGGTCATCTTCAACGCCATGCTGGCGACCCTCAATCCCGGCGACGAGGTGATCATCCCCACGCCCTGCTGGGTCTCCTACCCCGACATCGTCAGTCTCGCCGAAGGCAGGCCCGTGTTCATCACCTGTCCGCAGAACAACGGCTTCAAGCTGCGCGCTGACGAGCTCGAGGCGGCGATTACGCCGCGCACAAAATGGTTTATCCTCAACAACCCCTGCAACCCGACGGGCGCGGCCTATTCCGCGGCCGAACTGAAGCCGCTGACTGAGGTTCTCCTCCGCCATCCGCACGTGTGGGTGTTCACCGACGACATTTACGAACATCTCGCCTATGACGGCTTCAAGCCGGCCACAGTCGTGCAGGTGGAACCGCGGCTGAAGGAGCGCACGCTGACGATGAACGGCTGTTCCAAAGCCTATGCCATGACCGGCTGGCGTATCGGCTTCTGCGGCGGCCCTCGCGGCTTGATTAAAGCGATGGACAAGCTGCAGAGCCAATCCACTTCAAACACCTCTTCGATCAGCCAGGCGGCAGCGGTCGAGGCATTGACTGGTCCGCAAAATTTCATCGCCGAGATGGTCGCCGTTTATCGCCAACGGCGCGACCTGGTCGTCGCCGCCCTCAACCAGTGCCCAGGCATCGTCTGCGGCAAGCCAGAGGGTGCGTTCTACGTCTTCGCCTCCATCCATGGCTGCCTCGGCAAGACCTCCGCGGGCGGGCAGAAGATCGAGACAGACGAGGATTTTGTCACCGCCCTCCTCGAGGAGGAAGGTGTGGCTGCGGTACACGGCACGGCCTTCATGGCGCCTGGCCACATGCGGATCTCCTACGCGACCTCGACCGAGGCGCTGCGCGAGGCCTGCTCTCGCATCAAGCGGTTCTGCGAGGGGCTGCACTGAGCCAAGCGGCACCGTGGGGGAAGGGGGCCCGCGCTCGCTGCACGGCTTACCGACGGCTCAGTGTCGGTTTCGGTATCGATGACGGTGCGCGCGCAGGCGCTGTGGGCGGTCGGCCACCGCGTGGTCAGCCTCGCTATGGGCGAACCTGATTTCGCTACCCCCGCGCACGCGATCGAGGCCGCGCATCGCGCCGCACGTGCCGGCAACACGCACTACCCGCCGCAAGACGGCACGCCCGCGCTAAAAGAGGCAATCCGCCACCAGTTCGCCCGCGACAACCGCCTCGACGACGCGCTCGATCAGATCAAGATGGCGAATGGTGGCAAGCAGATCAACGCCAACGCCTTCCTCGCCACGCTCGATCCGGGCGTTGAAGTGGTCATTCCAGCACCGTATTGGACTTCCTATGCCGGTCAGGCGAAGTTCGCGGGCGGCGTGCCCCGTTTCGTCGTCTGCCCGCAGAACAAGGGTTTCCGGCTGCGCGCGGAAGATCTCGCAGCGGCGATCACGCAACGCACGAAATGGGTGGTGCTGAACTGCCCGAACAATTCTTCTAGCGCCGCACCTGGCGAGGCGGATCTGTGCGCCATCGCCGAGGTGTTGCCGCGCTATCCGCACCTTCGGGTCTTGTCCGACGATATCTACGAACATCTGATTTACGACGTGTTCCGCCTTTTGTTCCGGCTCGACCTGAAGGCGATGCTGGCCCTGGGTGCGCTCGCAGATAAGGCCGGGCGTGCCCAGCACGCGCGCCCGCCGATCGGTCTCAGCGATGGGCCAAACTTCGTCTCGCTGGAGTCTCTACCAGCTTAAGCCATCCCGCTCATCGGCCTTGGCTGCTGCGTGCGGGCGAGTTCCGCGTCAACAGGAACAGGCCCTGTTCAGCGAATAGGTTGGCCAGCCGGCGATTGCGTCGCCAAGGTGTCTTGCGCCCCGCCTCATCGACACCGAGCCAGCGTTCCACTGTGTATCCTTCCGCCTCGCAAAGCGCAAAGAAGTCGGCGATCGTGCAGAGATGGATGTTGGGCGTGTCATACCACGGCCGATCAAGCACCCGAGTTCGCGGCATGCATCCTGTGACGAGCAGCTTCCAGCGCACCAGCCAGTGGCCGAAGTTCGGGAACGAAACGATGGCGCGCCTGCCAATCCGCAGCATCTGCGCCAAGACCTCGCGCGGGCGCTCGGTCGCCTGCAGGGTGCGGGAGAGGATCACGTAGTCGAAGGCCTGGTCCGGGTAAAAGGCAAGGTCGCTGTCGGCATCGCCATGGATCACTGCAAGCCCTTGCGCGACTGCGGCCGTCACCAGCCCCATGTCGATCTCGATCCCTCGCCCGTCAGCCTCCCGTTCATGCACCAGGATGTCGAGCAGCGTGCCGTCCCCGCAGCCGATGTCGAGAACGCGTGAACCAGGTTCCACCATCTCTGCAATGAGGCGCAGGTCGAGCCGATCGGACAGTGGACGGCCCGAGCGTGTGCTGTTGCTGAGGGGGCTTTCGGGCATCAGCGCCAGCGCTCCGCTGCGCCGTGCAGGAAGCCTGAGACGGTTCGGAACAGGTCTGGCTCGTCGAGAAGGAAGGCGTCGTGGCCCTTATCAGAGGCGATCTCAACGAAGGAGACGTTGGCTGCTGCAGCATTGAGGGCGCGAACGAGCTCTCGACTCATCGCTGTCGGGAAAAGCCAATCCGAAGAGAACGACACCACGCAGAAGCGAACCGGCGAGTTGCGGAAGGCCTCTGCCAGCGAGCCCCCATGTTCCGCCGCGAGATCAAAATAGTCCATCGCGCGGGTGATCGTGAGGTACGAGTTGGCATCGAAGCGACGCACAAAGGTGGAGCCCTGGTGCTGCAGGTAGGATTCCACTTCAAACAGGTCGTTGGAGAAGGTCAGCATAGGCCCGGTGCGCAGGCGCCGGCCGAATTTGCGCGTCAGCGCCTCCTCGGACAAGTAGGTGATGTGCGCCGTCATCCGTGCGACCGCGAGCCCGCGCGCAGGAACAACGCCGTGTTCCCAGTAGCGGCCACCGTGGAAGTTCGGGTCGGCGTGGATGGCTTGGCGTCCGATCTCGTGAAACGCGATGTTCTGCGCCGAATGATACGCTGCGGTTGCGATCGGGATGGCGGAGAAGACCCGCGTCGGAAACAGCGACGCCCACTCGAGCACCTGCATGCCCCCCATCGATCCGCCGATGACGGAAAACAGTTTGGCGATGCCGAGCGCATCGATCAGCCGAAGCTGCGCGCGTACCATGTCGCGGATCGTCACCGGCGGGAAGTCAATTCCCCAGGGCCGACCAAGCCCCCGGCCGGTCTCGTCGGTCATCTCCGTGTTCGGTCCCGTCGAGCCCATGCAGCCACCGAGCACGTTGGCGCAAATGACGAAGAACCGCTCGGTGTCGACGGGACGACCGGGCCCGACCAGAAGCTGCCACCAGCCGGGCTTGCCGGTCAGAGGATGGGTCTCAGCCACATACTGATCCCCAGTCAACGCATGACATACTAAAATGGCGTTTGAACGCTCCTCGTTCAACCGCCCGTAAGTGCGGTAAGCGACATGCAGGGGCCGGATGTGCACGCCGCAGTCAAGCGTGATCCCATCCTCGAAGACCATAGTCTGGTGGATGAGCCCCCGCGTAGGGTCGGCTCTGCTTTGCGTCATGCCCGATGCTTAGCCCAGCTTCCTTGGACGAGCCACGGCCTGCTTGCGCCGGCGGGCCGTTCCGCTATGCCTCGCCGGTCCATGTCGCCCTCGTCCACCGACACGCAGCCCACCGCCCAGTCGGCGCAGAGCCTTGCCGACATCCGTGCCGAGATTGACCGGCTCGACGATGCGATCCACGACCTTCTGCTCGCCCGCGCCGGGCTGGTCGAACGCCTCGTCGTCTCGGGCGTGAAGCAAGGAACGCCGTTTCGCCCAGGCCGCGAAGCCAGCATTATGCGCCGGCTGCTCGCGCGCCATCGCGGGCCTTTTGGCAAGGCGAGCCTGATTGGGATCTGGCGCGAACTGCTGGTTGGGATGACAGCGATCCAGGCTCCGTTCTCCGTCGTGGTCTGGAGTCCCGCCCCCGGGTCGGGCCACGTCGCTTTGGCCCGCGAACATTTCGGCACTGCGGTGCCGATCCGCTGGGTGCGCTCGACCACTCAGGTGCTGCGCGCGGTCGCTTTGGGCGAGGCCCAGGCGGGCGTCCTGCCCATGCCCGTCGATGCTGCGGAGGCGGATGGCGGAGCCGAGCCGTGGTGGGTGAGCCTGTTGCGAGGTGAAGCATCTGGCATCTCCGTCGTTTGCCGACTACCCTTTGTCACGCGCCGCCCCGACGGCGCGCCCGACCTCGCTGCGCTCGTGGTCGCGCCCGCCAAGCCAGAAAGTTCGGGAGAGGATCGCTCGCTGGTCGGTTTCGAGGGGCCGGCTGGCATGAGCCGTGCAGCACTCGCAGAACTCGTCTCCGCCGCTGGCTTCACCCTGCAGGCCCTGGTCACGCGCCGGACTGACCCCAACCCTGTCATCTGCCTCGCTGAGGTGGATGGTTTGGTCGCAGCCGATGATCCAAGGCTTGCGGCACTGGAACGCCTTGGTGCCGCCAACCCGACGCCGCTCGGCGCATGGCCGGTGCCGCCGCCGGAAAGCGCCTTCGCCCCCTCCGTCTGAGAACCGTCCGGGACCGTCTGCAATGCCGCCCTTGCCTCGACCCTCAATCCTCGACATCGAACCCTATGCGGGCGGCGAGGCGGTTGTGCCTGGCGTGAACCGGGTGATCAAGCTCTCGTCCAACGAAAGCGCGCTCGGTCCTTCCCCGGCGGCGACCGAAGCCTACCGGCGCGAAGCGAGCGCGATCCATCGCTACCCGGATGGCGGAGCGCTCGCACTGCGCGAGGCCATCGCCGCCACTTGGCAACTCGATCCCGAGCGCATCGTCTGCGGCGCTGGCTCTGACGATTTGCTGTGCCTTCTCGCGCAGGCCTATGGCGGGTTGGGGACGGAAACGATTGTCACGCGGCACGCCTTCGCCATGTACCCGATTTACGCGCGGTATGCCGGGTCGGCGGTGGTGACGGTGGAGGAGCGAGACCTCACAGCCGACATCGATGCCATCCTCGCCGCGGTCTCTCCCCGCACCAGCTTGGTTTTCCTTGCCAATCCAAACAATCCAACCGGCACATTCCTGCCCTGGAGCGAGATCATTCGCTTGCGCAACGGCCTGCCTGAGCATGTCCTGCTTGTGCTTGACCTTGCCTACGCCGAATATTTGTCCGACCCGCGCGCGGCGGAGGTGATCGGTCTCATCGATTCTGCTGCGAACACGGTGATGACCCGGACCTTCTCCAAAATTTACGGGTTAGGCGGGCTGAGGCTCGGCTGGGCCTACGGGCCGGCCGAGGTCATCGACGTGCTCAATCGCGTGCGCAGCCCGTTCAACGCGTCGCGCCCCGCCCAGGCTGCCGCGATCGCGGCACTTGGAGATCGCGATCATTTCGAGGCGAGCCGGTCGCATAATCGCCGGCTTCGAACTTGGCTGGTCGAGGTTCTCGAGAGCACCGGTATCGCTGTGCGCGGCGAGGAGGGCAATTTCGTGGTCGCTGATTTTGGGTCGGTCGGGCGCAGCGCCGAGGCTGCCGATCGTGCCTTCCGAAGCCGTGGCATCATCGTGCGTCGCTTGGCTGGTTATGGTCTGCCGGGCATGTTGCGCATCACCATTGGTACTGAGGCGGATATGGAGGCGCTGGCCGAGGCGGCAGCGCATTTCATGCAAGGCGGCGATCGTGCCCTCGCCCATGGCTAAACCGCTCTTTCGCAGACTCGCCCTCATCGGCGTTGGTCTGATCGGGTCCTCGCTTGCGCGCTTCGCTCGCAGTCGCGACGACATCGCGGGTGAAGTCGTCGCCACGGCTCGCACTGCGCAGACGCGAGAGAAGGTTCGTTGCCTCCGCCTGGTTGATCACGTGTATGACACGCCGATCGAGACGGTCACCGGTGCTGACTGCGTCATTTTGTGCACGCCTGTCGGCACGTTTGCCGACCTTGCAGCGGCGATCGCTCCTGGGCTTGCGCGTGACGCCATTGTGACGGATGTAGGGTCGACAAAGCAGAGCGTGATCCGCGATGTGGGACCGTTCGTGCCCGAGGGCGTGCATTTCGTTCCCGGCCATCCGATCGCCGGAACGGAACATTCCGGACCAGAGGCGGGATTTGCCGAACTGTTCCAGGGGCGGTACGCGATCCTCACTCCGCCGCCCGGCACGGATCCGGCAGCGATCGAGAAGGTGGCGGAACTTTGGCGTCGCGCTGGGTCGGTGGTCGAGATCATGGAGCCGTCGCACCACGACCGTGTGATGGCCATCGTCAGCCACCTTCCCCATCTGATCGCCTTTACCATCTGCGGCACTGCAGATGATCTCGAAAACCAGTCGATGAAGTCTGTGCTGCGTTTCGCCGCGTCCGGGTTCCGCGACTTCACCCGGATCGCCGCCTCGGATCCCGTGATGTGGCGCGACGTGTTTCTCAATAACCGGGAAGCGCTCCTCGAGATGACGCAACGCTTTATCGAGGACATGACGGCGATGGCGCGCGCCGTTCGGTGGGGAGAGGCCGACTATATCGTCGACAAGATCGAGCGCGGCCGAAGGATTAGGCGCGAGGTGATCGCTCTAAAACAAGCCTAGGCTTGAGCGACGCATCGGGCCGAAGACTCGTCTTAGGTCGTGAGTTTCATCGGTGTCGGGTCGAGCAGGGAGCTGGTGGCCGACAAGAGGCTTTGCCGCTACGACCGATGTCTTACGCCCGAACTTGAGTTTGGCTGCGCTCTGTGTCGGTGTCGCTGAACGCGAAATAGGCGCCGCCGCCAATCCTAGGGTCCGTCTTGGCTTTTCCCCGGCCAGCCTCTTCGCCAACTCAGTGCGGGCTAGGCTGAAGCTAAAGTTTGCCGGTGATCTGGGGTTTGTGCTGGCAACAGGTCGATGGTGTGGAGGACGAGCTCTGGCGCGCCAACTCGGCCGCGCACGACTGTCCTCGGCACTGCGCAGTTCGAGTTTGAGAGCGAGTGCAAGCAATGCCGGACGGAAGCGCTTGCCTTCGGTCTACGGCCGCGCGCAACTCCCCCAGTGAAGGCCGCACCACGCCATGCCGCTGTCCGTTGAGAGGCCTCTTCCGCTGCGCTGGGTTGAGCGTGTGGACAGAATTCCGAAAGCCCGGCGCCGGGCCGGGGCGGCCGCGCGGTGGGTGCGCGTTAAGCCAAGAGCAGCACAGCGTTCAGCAGGATTGCGTCGAGCGGCTACGTTCTAGTCATAGCCAGCACCTCTCTGTTGCGCGTCAAGCGTCTCGCCCTGGGCTGCCCTTGCTTGGTGTTTGCTGGGCCAGAGTTTCAGAGCGATCATCGGCGTGTGGAACGGTAGTCGTTCGATCGCGGACTCTCCGGCCGCCACACTCGGCATGGTCCGCTAATCATCCAGCCCGAGCCGACGCGCTGGCCGGGGCAGGGGGTCGAGGATATCCTCGGCAGGGCGGAAAAAGAGCGGAGTCGATCAGCGCGGTCGGAAACAACGCTGGCGGAGGGGGTGGGATTCGAACCCACGGGGCCCGGAGGCCCTCCGGTTTTCAAGACCGGCGCATTCGACCGCTCTGCCACCCCTCCGCGGTCGCGTCCCTGAGGGGAACCGCATCGAGGTCAGCCGATCAACCCCCCTTGCTGCCCGATGCGCTGGAC
Organism: uncultured Elioraea sp.; assembly: GCA_938010425.1. GTDB lineage: Bacteria > Pseudomonadota > Alphaproteobacteria > Acetobacterales > Acetobacteraceae > Elioraea. The sequence goes on along the minus strand of CALLUO010000071.1, from coordinate 9,020 downwards.
GAGCCGCGCCACAACCCGCTAGCAGACCTTCCGCATGAGCAAGACCCTCTCCCCCTCGCGGCGCGGCATGGTGCAGAGAGGCTTCGTGCATGGTTGCGCGCTCCTTGCCAGCTTGTTCACCGCCACCCCTGCCCTCGGCCATGACCGCGACCCGATTAGCAATCTCACCATCACCTATGAAAATGACCAGTTCGGCGGCCGCGATCGCTACTACACCACCGGCTGGCAGGTCGCCTGGCGGGCAACCTCACCAGTGCTCACCGACCTGCTCGCTCGGGCCACACCCCTCGTCAGCCCCTGGCTGCCTGCAGGCGGGCTGGTGCGGTGGGGCTTCGGTCTCGGCCAGAACATCTTCACGCCAGAGGATACGAAATCGCGTTTCCCTCCGCTTACCGACCGCCCTTATGCGGGCTGGCTTTACGGCTCCGCCGCTATCTCCGCCGTGACCGAAACGAGCCTTGCCTTGGTCGAACTGCAGCTCGGTGTCGTCGGCCCCTCCGCCCTCGGCGAGCAGGTGCAGAACAACGTGCATCGCCTGCTCCGCATCGACCGTTCTGCGGGCTGGGCAACGCAGCTGAAGGACGAACCTGGCTTGAACCTCATCCTGAACCGCCAGTGGCGGTTTTCTTACCCTGTGAGGGCCGCGCACCTGGACAGCGTTGCCTGGAGCATTGTTCCAAGTGTGGCGGTCAGCCTCGGCACCGTACAGACCTGGGCTGGCACTGGCCTCATCGTCAAGTTCGGCTCCAAGGTCGAGGCTGATTTTGGACCGCAACGCCTTCGCCCTGCCGCCGTCGGCTCCGCCTTTTTCCGACATGACGGTGAGTGGGGATGGTATCTGCTGGCCGGAGTTGAGGCACGCGCCATCGCACACGACATCTTTCTCGATGGCAACACCTGGCGCGACAGCCGGCGCGTGAACAAAAAGCATGTCGTCGGCGACGGGGTGCTTGGCGCTGTGCTGATCATGCCGCGAGCGAGATTGACGTATACCCACACCTTCCGCAGTCAAGAGTTCGACGGCCAGAACAACCGCCTGGTGCAGTTCGGTTCGATCAGCCTCTCCGTGCCATTCTGAGCCCCTTTGCTGTCACCGTTCTGTGGCTGACACGCTGGCCCCGGCGCGCTAGCCCTGCCCCAGGCACAAGGAGGGGAAGATGCGTCTGAGCCGGCGTCGCGTTCTGGCAACCGCCGCGGTGGCCCTGGCGGCACCTGCCGTCCTGCGCGCTCATGCACCGCTGCGGCTCACCATTTTGCACACCAACGATGTCCACTCCCGGCATGAGCCGATCAACCGCTTTGGTGCCGCCTGCCGGGCGGAGGAGCAGGCGCCAGGCACTTGCTTCGGTGGCTCGGCGCGGTTGGCCGCCGCGCTCGCGGCGGAACGATCTGCTGCTGAACGGGATGGGCGAACGGTCCTGGTCCTCGATGCGGGCGATCAATTCATGGGCAGCCTGTTCTACACGCACTGGCGCGGGCTTGCTGAACTCGAGGTGATGAACGCCATCGGCTACGATGCGATGGCGGTTGGCAACCACGAGTTCGACAACGGGCCGCCGGTGTTCGGCCGCTTCGTGCGCGGCGCGCGGTTTCCCATCCTCTCCGCAAACATCGACGCCGCTGCCGAACCGGAGCTCGCTGACCGGATCGCTCCCTTCACCATTCTCGAACGCGGCGGCGTAAAGATCGGGATCGTCGGCCTGACGACAGAGGACACGCCGCGCATTTCCTCGCCAGGGCCGCGCGTACGGTTTCTCTCCGATATCGAGTCTCTCACAGTCGCCTCTCGTTCCGTGCGGGATCGGGGTGCTTCGGCCGTGATTGCGCTCACCCATGTCGGGCTTCGGCGTGATGTTGAGCTTGCGCGGGCCGTGCCCGGGTTGTCTGCCATCGTCGGCGGGCACAGCCACACGCTTCTCTCCAACACCGCCCAAGGGGCCTTCGCCCGCTACCCGCTGTCGGAACAGGGAGCCTCGGGGGTGGCGGTTCCCATCGTTCAGGCCGGGGCGAACAACCGCTACTATGGGCGGCTCGATCTCGACCTCGATGCAACCGGCCGCGTTCTTGAGGCACGCGGTGATGCGAAGGAACTCGGCTTCGCCGACCCGCGCGATCCTGCCGTGGAGGCGATTGTCGCCCGCCTCGCAGAACCGCTCGTTGCCTTGCGTGCGCGCGTCATCGGCACGACGACGGAAGAGCTCTCCAACGCGCTCTGCCGCCGAGCGGAGTGTGCGATCGGCAATCTCATTGCTGAGGCGATGTTGGAGGCCGCGCGCCCAGCCGGGGCGGAGATCGCTCTGCAGAACAGCGGTGGCATTCGCTCGCGCTTCCCGGCGGGTTCCGTCACCTGGGGCGACCTGCTCACGGTTTTGCCGTTCTCCAACACGCTGGCGACCCTGAAGCTGCGCGGGGCCGACCTTCGCGCCGCGCTAGAAAACGGTCTGTCTGCCGTCGAACAGGGCGCAGGCCGTTTCCCCCAGGTCGCTGGCTTGCGCTTCACCTGGCGCCCGATGGCACCCGCGGGGTCACGACTCGTTTCGGTCTCTGTCCGCCAGCCCGACGGATCCTACGCGCCGCTGGATGACGACCGCGTTTACGGCGTTGTCACCAACAACTTCCTCCGTCAGGGCGGAGACGGCTACACCGTGCTGCGAGACCGAGCGATCGATCCCTACGATGGGGGCCCGAATTTGGAGGAGGTGATGGAGGCATTCTTCTCCAGACACAGCCCGCTCGCCCCGCTTCTGGATGGGCGGATCGCCGAGGTGCCCTGAGGCCGCGCGCCGGGGGGCGTGGGGAGGACAAGGGGGGCGTCAGTAGCGGCGGTAGAGGGCCACCAGGCGGCCCTGGATCTTCACCCGATCGGGGCCGAAAATACGCGTCTCGTAGCGCGGGTTGGCGGGTTCGAGAGCGATAGAATTGCCGCGGCGGCGAAGCCGCTTTAGGGTCACTTCCGCATCATCGATCAGCGCGACCACGATTGCGCCGGTCTCGGCGGTGTCGCAGCGGCGGATGATGGCAGTATCTCCATCCAGAATGCCGGCCTCCACCATCGAGTCCCCCGCCACCTCAAGCGCGTAATGTTCCCCTTCCGAACCGAGAAGGGAGACAGGAACCTCGATCGTGTTGCCGACGTCGCGCAAGGCCTCGATCGGCACGCCAGCGGCGATGCGGCCGAGCATCGGCAGTTCGACCGCTCCCGCTTCCGCCGCCGAGCGGGCGCCAGCGAGCCGGGCGCCGAAATTGCCGCGAATAACGTTCGGCGCGAAGGCTGCGGCCGTCTCGCGCCCCCGCGCCGAAGCGCTCTGGGGCAGGCGCAGCACCTCGAGCGCGCGCGCTCGGTGTGCGCGGCGGGCGAGGAAGCCGCGCTCCTCAAGCGCCGTGATCAACCGATGCACGCCCGACTTCGAGCGCAGGCCCAGGTGCGCCTTCATCTCCTCGAATGAGGGCGAGAACCCCGTCTCGCGCAGATGGCGCTCGATGAACATCAGCAACTCGTGCTGCTTGCGCGTGAGCATGGCCCTCAAACCCCCAGCGATCGCCAAGCGAACAAACCGGCAACACCGTTCTAGGTTCGTCTGCCGCGTCAAGGCAAGAGGTCTTTGCGCGCAGGGGGGGTCAGTAGCCACGCAGACCGAGCCGTAGAATCGGCACCGGCTCGCCAGCGCGCACCGGCGGGGCGCGCGGCGGGCGAATGATCAGCGCATCGGCTTCGGCGAAAATCCGCAGTTGCGAACTGTCCTGGGCGGGAAAAGGAGTGGCGATCCACGCCCCGTCGCTATCGCGCACAAGCCGCGCCCGCAGATGGTCGGTGCGCTGATCGTTCCCCGGCAGGTCGGCGCCGGCACGTGCCAACTCCGCTGCAGGAGGCTCGCCGGAAAGGCCCGAAAGGCGGTCTAAGGCGGGGGCAAGGAAGAGCATGCCGCACACCAGGGCAGAGACCGGGTTGCCGGGAAGCCCGATCAGCGGCGTGCCGCGAACATGGCCGAACAGGAACGGCTTGCCCGGCCGCATCGCGATCCTCCAGAAGCCGACCTCGAGCCCTTCGGGCAGCAGCGAGGCCTGGATCAGGTCATGCACACCGACGGAGGCGCCGCCAGAGGTGACGATGAGGTCGGCCCCGTGTGGCGCGCGCACGAGGCGCGCGATTGCACCCGCGTCGTCTGGGGCAATGCCGAGATCGATCGGCTCCGCGCCGCACGCCCGCACGAGCGAAACGAGCGCGAGCGCGTTTGACGACACGATGCCGCCCTCGGGGATCGGGTCGCCGGGACGTGCCACTTCGTCCCCCGTGGAGAGGATGGCGACACGCGGGCGGCGATGCACGCGCAGCCAAGGCCGATCCGCCGCCGCAGCGAGCCCGATGTCGCGCACAGTGAGCCGCCGCGGCGCGCGCAGCAGAACGGTTCCGGCGTCGAAATCCCAGCCTCGGCGACGGATATGCCGTCCCGACGCCACCGCCACGCGAACCTCAACCTCCGTCTCGCCAAAATCGGTGTCTTCTTGGATCACCACCGCATCCGCGCCGGCAGGGATGACGCTGCCGGTGAACACGCGCACCGCCTCGCCGGGACCGATTCGCCCAGGAAACGGATGCCCTGCCGGCGCTGACCCCACAACGCGAAGCCGGCAGGGTGGGTGCGCGCAATCCGCTGCCCGCACCGCATACCCGTCCATCGCGGAGACATCGGCTGGCGGCTTGTCTTGGCGGGCCGTGACGTCCTCAGCCAAAACCCGGCCCCAAGCCTCGGTGAGGCTTACCCACTCGGTGCCAAGCGGGGATAGCGCGGCAAGGATGCGCTCCCGCGCCTCCTCGACGGAAAGCATCACGCTGCCTCGTAGGTGCCGGATTTGCCGCCAGATTTATGCACGAGCCGCACGGCCTCAATGCGCATGCCGCGATCGATCGCCTTCGCCATGTCGTAGAGGGTGAGGGCGGCGACCGAGACCGCGGTCAAAGCCTCCATCTCCACCCCCGTTGGCCCGGTGGTTTTGACGGTGGCTTCGATTTCCACAGCGTTTGAGGATGGCTCCGGCGTCAGCGTGACCGAAACCGAGGACAGGGGGATCGGGTGGCAGAGTGGCACGAGATCCGCCGTCCGCTTCGCTGCCATGATGCCGGCGAGCTGGGCCACCGCGAGCGCATCGCCTTTCTTCAGCCCGCGCGCGGCAATCGTTGCGAGTGTAGCGGGCTGCATCATTACCCGCCCGCGCGCCACCGCCACCCGCTCTGTTGCCGGTTTGGCGGACACGTCCACCATCACCGCGTTGCCGGCCTCATCGAAATGGGTGAGGCGATCGTTGCTCATGCGAGCAGGGCCCGGGTTGCCGCCGCCACGTCCGGTTGGCGCATCAGGCTCTCGCCGACCAGGATCGCGCGTGCGCCTGCCGCCTTCATGCGCGCAACATCGGCTGGGCTCGTGATGCCGCTTTCCGCCACCAACAGACGATCGCCCGGCACGCGCGGCGCCAAACGTTCGAAAGTGGCGAGGTCGGTGCGAAGCTGGCGCAGATCGCGGTTGTTGATGCCAAGCAAAGCTCCGCCAAGGGCAAGCGCGCGGTCGAGTTCCGCCTCGTCGTGCACCTCGATCAGCACGTCCATCCCCCAACGCCGTGCCTCCGCCTCCAAGGCGGCCGCCTCAGTATCCGTAAGCGCGGCCATGATCAGCAGCACGCAATCGGCCCCCATGGCGCGCGCCTCCACCACCTGCCAGGGGTCGAGCAGGAAGTCCTTGCGCAACACTGGAAGCGAGACGGCGGCGCGGGCAGCGACGAGATGCCCAGGCGCACCCTGGAAGAAGGGCTGATCAGTCAGCACGGAGAGGCAGGTCGCGCCGCCTTCGGCATAGGCGCGGGCGAGGGCAGGGGGGTCGAAGTCGGGGCGAATCAGCCCGGCAGAAGGCGAGGCCCTCTTGATTTCAGCGATCAGGCCGAGACCGCGCGCGGCCGCGGCTGCAGCGAGGGCCCGAGCGAAGCCGCGTGGCGGCTCGGCCTCGGCCGCGCGTCGGTCAAGCTCGGCGAAGGGGATTGCCTCCTTGCGCGCAGCGAGGTCGGATCGCGTGCGGGCGCAAATCCGGGCGAGCGCGTCGGGGATGTCGGTCATGTCTTGGTCTCCGTCCCCGCTCGGGTGTGGGCGACGAGTCGCTCCAGTGCTGCCTTCGCCCGACCTGAATCGATCGCCTCCGCCGCCATGGCGGTCCCCTGGCGCAGATCCCGCGCTCGGTCGGCGACGATGAGGGCGGCGGCAGCGTTGAGAACAACCGCATCACGATACGGCCCCGCCATGCCGGCCAGCACCGCCCTGAGGGCTTCGGCGTTCTCCGCTGCCTCGCCGCCTTTCAACGCAGCGGGCAGGGAGATTGGCAGCCCTGCGTCCTGCGGTCTGACAACGAACTCGCGCACGCGCCCCTCGTGCCACTCCGCAACATAGCTTTCGCCTGTCACAGTGAGCTCATCAAGCCCATCCGACCCATGCACCACCCAGGCACGTTCGCAGCCGAGACGACCCAGCGTCTCGGCAAGCGGCCTGACCCAGGAGCGCGAGAACACACCCGTCAGTTGCCGCCGCACACGCGCGGGGTTAGCGATTGGCCCAAGCAGATTAAACACGGTGCGGATACCGAGCTCGACGCGCGGTCCAGCGACATGACGCGTCGCCACGTGATGGCGCGGCGCCATCAGGAAAGCGACCCCGATCTCGCGCAAAGCCTGCTCGAGCACCGCAAAGGGCGCGTCGATCGCCACCCCGAGAGCGGCGAGCACATCGGCCCCGCCTGAACGCGAGGAGATGGCGCGGTTGCCATGCTTGGCCACCGGCACGCCGCAGGCGGCAACGACGAAGGCGACCGCCGTGGAGATGTTGAGCGTGCCCTGCGCGTCACCGCCTGTGCCACAAACATCGATCGCGTCGGCCGGGGCCTCGATTGCAAGCATGCGCGCGCGCATGGCCCGCGCTGCACCGACGATCTCCGCCACTGTCTCGCCGCGCAGCCTCAGCGCCATAAGAAAAGCGGCGATCTGCGCCGGGGTCGCTTCGCCCGCCATCAGCGTGTCGAACGCTGCTTCGGCCTCCTCTTCGGTCAAAGTCTCCCCTTCGGCGAGGCGGGCGATGACGGGCTTGAGAGAGGGCAAGGGGCTCATGCCAGTTCCGCCAAACGATTGCGCCCGCGCGCGAGGGCCAGGAAGTTGCTCATGATCGCCGCCCCATGTTCAGAGGCGATGCTTTCGGGGTGGAACTGCACACCGAAGATCGGGAAGGCGCGGTGCCGCAGGCCCATGACTAGCCCATCCTCGTTCCACGCTGTCACCGCGAGCGCCTCGGGCAGGCTGACGCGCTCGACCACCAGAGAGTGGTAGCGCGTCGCGCGGAACGGCGAGGGCAGGCCGGAGAACAGCCCCTCGCCGCCGTGGTGGACGAGGTCGACTTTGCCGTGCCAGGGCTCGGGGGCGCGCACGACCCGCCCGCCGAAAGCTTGGCCGATCGCTTGGTGGCCGAGACAGACGCCGAGCACCGCGACCCGTCCGGCGGCGGCGCGAATGAGATCGAGAGAAATTCCGGCCCGGTCCGGGTCGCAGGGCCCGGGTGAGATGATGATCGCGTCGGGCGCACGCGCGAGCGCCTCCCCGACGGTCAGCGCATCGTTGCGCACCACCTCCACGCTCTCGCCAAGGCCTCCCACCAAGTGGAACAGGTTGAAGGTGAAACTGTCGTAGTTGTCGATCAGCAGGATCATCTGGCGGCCGAGGATGCGGGCGGGGGCGAGGCGGGTCAACCGGCTGGGCTGCATCCTCCCCACTTGTGCGCCGCCTTGGCGGTAGGAGGATGACGGCATGGACCAAGCCCTGCCACGCCTCTCGCTCGCCCTCGAAGGCCTCTCCTGCGGCGGTTGCGCGGCGCGGGCGGAACGCACCCTCGCCGCGGTCGAGGGCGTGGTTTCGGCTTCCGTTTCCTTCGCCACCCGCACAGCCGAACTCGCCTACGATCCGGGCCGGACGGACACACGCACGCTTGCCGAGGCGCTGGCGCGAGCCGGGTTCGGGGTGGCGGAGGAGGTGATTGCGCTTAAGGTCGAGGGGCTCACCTGCGGCGGTTGCGCGCGCAAGGCGGAGCGGGCGCTTGCCGCCGTGCCCGGCGTGATTGGGGCCTCGGTGAACGCCGCCTCCGGGCTCGCTGAGGTAAGGGTGGCGCGCGGAGCGGTTGAACCACCTGCCCTGATCGCGGCGGTTGCGCGGGCGGGCTACCGCGCTGACCCCCTTGCAGCGCCCGCGGCTAGGCGTGCGTCGGCGGAGCTCTGGCGGAAGGCCTTGCTTGCCCTCTCTCTTCTCGCCGCCGTCCCGTTCCTGGCTGACATGGTCGCGCACCTTGCAGGCAGGCACCTGCTGCCTGGCTGGCTTCAGCTCGTCCTCGCCGCGCCGGTGCAGCTTCTCGCGGGAGCGCGCTTTTATGCTGGTGCCTGGCACGCGCTCAGGGCCGGAGCGGGCACGATGGACCAGCTCGTTGCGCTGGGCACCACAGCCGCCTTCGCCCTCTCCGCCTGGCACCTCGCCGTCAGCGGGCCGCTTTACTTCGAGGCCTCGGTCCTCGTCATCGCCTTCGTCCTGCTTGGCAAAGAGCTCGAAGAGCGGGCGAAACAGTCTGCCGCTTCCGCGATCGAGGCGCTCGCTCAGCTTCGCCCGGCCGAAGCCGTGCGCCTCGAGGCTGAGGGGCGCGAACGCCGTGTGCCTGTCTCTGCTCTGCGCCCAGGCGATCTGATCCGCGTCCGTCCCGGCGAGGCCTTCCCGGCCGACGGGGTGATCGCCGAGGGCGAGACGGAGGCCGACGAGAGTTTGGTGACGGGAGAAAGCCTGCCCGTGTCAAAGCGACCGGGTGATGGGGTGGTGGCGGGGGCAGTGAACGGTTCGGGGGCGGTGGTGGTGCGCGTTGCTGCTGTGGGCGAAGCATCGCTCGTTGGCCGCATCCTCGCGCGCGTGCGCGCGGCGCAAGCCAGCAAGGCCCCTGTGCAGGCTCTGGTCGATCGCGT
>CALLUO010000070.1 GCA_938010425.1 uncultured Elioraea sp. | reverse complement strand
TCCACTCAAACCGATTGTTGGTGAACCCTGACTCGCGGAACAAAAACTCGAAGGTCAGCACCACGTTCGGCACCGTGGTCGAGATCGTCATCGCCACATCGTTGCTCCGGCCCGTCCAGCCAGCCCCCGCGTAGTCGTTGTTGGCGGAGGTGGTGAAGCTTTGCCCGCCCGTGATCATGAGAAGAGAAGCCATCGCCGGCCCGGCGGCAAGCAGCGCTCCGGCAGCGGTTGCGGCAAGAAGGAATGTGCGCATCGGTGTCTCTCCTAAACTCCCCCGGTGCCCTCTAAGAGCGCCACCTTCAGAGCATAATGCATGCCAGACCTGTAACACCCTGATCGCGAACCATGTTGCGTTTCGCCAGCGGCACGGTCGCGGCGTGGTGTAAAGAATTCCGACACCGGCTGAGGCCTCGTCCGGACCCGGCCGGGGGTTGCCGTCCCAGCCCGTGTCCCAACCTCCGGGCAGTCGGCGGCAGGCACCGGATGGCTCTGTCAGCTCTGCCTCGGCGCGCAGCAAAGCCGAGGCGCAAAAGGCCAGCCTCGAGACGGGCATGCGCGGCCTCGGCATGGCTTCGCCGCATCGATTTCTGCCGATGTGACGAAGTCCGACCCGTGACGCTTGGGCGGCTAGGTTGCCCGCCCGCCTACTGCCCGCGCGACAGGGCAGCGGCCTGAGCCGCCAGCCCCTCCGCCTGCGCGGCAAGAATCGCTTCGGCGAGCGCTCTCACCCGCGGGCCTAACAGCGCTTCCGGCGCACTGTCTGGCGCGCGCATCTCCACCGCCACCACCACCGGCCGGCCTTCGCCGAAGCCGAGGCTGTTCTTCGCCTGGGCTAGCCGGGTGCCAATACCGTCTCCCACCCCTTGCCCCTCCAGGAAGGAGGCGGTGGCCACCACCCTCTGCTCTGCCGCCTGAACGCGAACCCGCCACACCCCGCCCACGCCGGTGGGCACGGCAAAGGTCAGATCGGTGTCCTCTTCGCGGGCAAGGCGCCGCCGCGTCGCCGCTACCTCATTCCAGGTCGCTGCCTTGGGGAACACCAGCAGCTGCGCCTCGGCCCGCAAGCCAGTGCACACCAAGCCATCACCCTCTGCATCGCATGGCCCTGCGGCAAAACGGGGCGGAAGCCGCTCCGGCGCCGTGTCGGCAGAGAGAAGGGCGGCGGTAGCCGGCCCCCCCGCCGCGACAGCGAGCCCCGCCACTGAGGCAACGGCAACCACACGGGCACGCACCGCCACCTGGGGACGGACGAGCCGACGCCACCAACCGGCGCGGGGATGGTCAGCGCGGTCCTCGCGAAACGGCAGCCCAGCGAGGATCAGCAGCAGAATGACAGCGGAGAAGAAGCCCCAGCCATAAATCACGTGGTCGGCCGCCGCGGCCTCAGCCGAACCGATATAGTCCGCCGCAACGACGATGCCCAAAGCGCGCACCCCGTTGGCAACGATCGGCACGACGAGGGCGAGCACCATCACCACCAGCCGCCGCCATGGGCTGCGGAACATGGTCAGAGCATATAGCGCGCCGAAAGCGAGCGCGGCGATGGTGAAACGAAGGCCCGCGCACGCTTCCGCGACATGGAAGACGCCAGCGGTGGTTTCGATCAAAAGCCCATCCGTGTAGTGGGTAATGCCCCAAAGATCGAGCCCGATATCGATGAAGCGGGCGGTGATGTGTTGCAGTATGGGAACGGAAAAGGCGCCAAAGGGAACGAGGAAGATCGTGTAGGCGAGGGGTGCGGCGAAGGCAGCCGCAAGCCGCCAACCAAGCACAGTCAGCACAAAGACTTGCACGAGCGCCCAGGCGGTGAGCTGCCGCCCTTCCATAATGCCCAGGCGTTCTGCGACAAGCCAGGCGAGGGCGAAGGGAATGCCTAAGAGCGCGAGGCGAGGGTCGGGAGACGGGGCGACCAGGTGAAGGCGATCACGCCTCTGCCAGGCGAGCCAAGCAGCGATTGGGCCGATGAGCCAAGAATGGTTGTAGGCGGTGGAGCTGTTCCAGACACGGACGGCGGCTGCCGTTTCCTCCCCAAAAACGAAACCGACCAAAAGGACAACGCCGAGCGTAAGGACCGTGAACGTTGGCACTTGGCGAGCGCGTAACGGGCGCGCTTTGAACGGAGGAGCCGAGGCCTCGGCAGCCTGTGTCGGCCTGATCACCGTCAAAGGCCCCCTCATCGATCAGGCATCGCCCAATGTGAGACACTTTCAAAAGAAATCGACTACCCCGCGACGTGGACACTGCCAGACTCGTCTCCGCCTCGCAAGCCTGGGCTAAGATGAGGGCTCAATGGGCAGCTGGCTGAGACTGGCGGCGCCGAACGACCACCGCGAGACCGAGGAGGCCGAGCCCGAACAGCGCGAGGGCAGCGGGCTCTGGCACACCGGTGGGCGGCAGGTCGCCACCAGGCGACTCAGAAGGCCCGCCCGAGCCACCGGGACCGCCGGGGATGTCGGTCGGGCCCGAGAGTGGGACAAGGCTGATGGGCGGCCCAAAAGCAAAGGGCGGGACGAAGTTGGGTGGCGGAGGGGCGGGAATGGCAGCGGCCGGCAGCGGCGCCGCAGCCGGGGTCCAGTCAGGAGGCAGAGACAGGGCCGGCACGCCGACAGCGACGCAGACCAGGGTGAGCACAGGGGCCACGCGCGGCCGGATAGCGGCGGCGGTTCCGGCGGTGGCGGTCGCAGCCCGGCGCACCGGTCGCGGCCGGGGCGCTGCGGCGGGCTGCCACGTGCCCGCGGAATTCGAGGATGCGGGCCGGGCGACCCAGAAGCATCGGAGCATGGCAGAGACGTCCTGTCGATTG
>CALLUO010000069.1 GCA_938010425.1 uncultured Elioraea sp. | reverse complement strand
TGATCGCCTGGCCAGGCCATTGATCGCTGCCGGGCTCGCGATTGCTGTCGTCCGCTACCTGGCCTGGCGGGTCGCCGAAACCCTGGACGGGCCGGGGATCGGTCCGCTGGATCGCGTGTTCATCCTGACCTTCTTCGCGGTCGAACTCCTCGGCCTGTTTGATGGCCTCGTGCTCGCGCTGATGATGTCACGCCGGCGCAACAACTCGCCCGAGGCCGACCGGCACGAAGCGCGCCTGCGCGCGGCCGACCCGCGTTCCCTGCCCGCGGTGGACGTGCTGATCGCCACCTACAACGAACCGCTTGAGGTGCTTGAGCGCACCATCCTGTGCGCTCGCGCCCTTGAGTGGCCTGACGTGCGTGTGTGGGTCTGCGACGATGGCCGGCGCGAATGGCTTGCCCGCTACTGTGCGGAGAAGGAGGTAGGCTACCTCACGCGGCCCGATAACAAGGGGGCGAAGGCAGGCAACATCAACTCTGCTCTCGCTCGCACCTCGGCCCCCTTCGTGCTCGTGCTCGATGCCGACTTCGCCCCACGCCGGAACATGCTTTACCGCATGATGGGGTTCTTCGAAGATCCCCGCGTTGGCATCGTCCAGGCGCCGCACGCTTTCTATAACCCCGACCCGATCCAGCAGAACCTCGCCCTTTATCGCGTGCTGCCCGACGAACAGCGGCTTTTCTTCGACGAGATCATGCCCTGCCGCGATGCTTGGGATGCTGCCTTCTGCTGCGGCTCGAACGGAATCCTGCGCCGCGCCGCGCTCGACGAGATCGGCGGGCGCTTGCCGGAAGGCTCGATTACCGAAGACCTGCTGACCACGCTCGTCCTGCTTCGTCGCGGCTACGTCACGCGCTATCTCAACGAGAAGCTCGCGCTCGGGCTTGCTCCCGAATCCTCAGCTGCCTTTTTCGTGCAGCGCGCACGCTGGGCCCGGGGCGCGATTCAAATCCTCTTCCTCCGGCACGGTCCCTTCGGCCCGGGGCTTTCCCTCCTGCACCGGCTGTTTTTCCTTCCCACGCACTGGATCTCGGGCAGCCTCGTGCAAGCCTTCGCCCTCCTTGCACCGCTCGTCTTCATGTTCACTGGCGTGATCCCAATCGCCAACCTGACGCTGGTAGAAGTCATCGAGTTTCAACTGCCGACGGTCGCTGCCCTGCTCGCAGGGTTGGTCCGGCTCTCGCACGGCGTTTTTCAGCCGTTACCAGCGGTGGTGCTTTCTGCCTTCAGCTGCGTCCGCCTCCTCCCCGCCGTGCTCTGGACCTTTATCCGCCCCTTTGGCCACCCGTTTAGGGTCACGCCGAAGGGCAAGGACGCGCGGTCGGCGAACCGAGATGATTTGGTGCTCGCGGTCGCTGGAGCGATCTTGGTCGCCACCATCTTCGGCCTTGTGCTGAATGCCACGGTGGAGACGCGGGTCATTGACCGCAACGCGCTCATCCCCGTTGTCGCCGGCTGGGCGATCTACAACGCCGTGGTGCTGGTGCTGGTCGGCGTGATGGCAACAGGGCGGCCGCCGCAACGCGCCGAGGAACGGTTCGACATGGGGGGAGAGGCGGCAGAACTTCGGCTGCCAGAAGGAGGCGCGATTGCCGTGTCTCTGGTAGACCTTTCTTTGGGCGGTGCCTTTGTCAGACCCGACCCACCCCTGCCGGCGGAGTTCCCGCCCCAGACAAAGCTCCACATTCGAGGCGTTCCTCCTCTTTCCGTCCGTCTTGTCGGCCAGCGCGGGGGCGGCTTGGCCTTCGCCTTCACTGACCTTTCTAACGCCGCGCGGGAAGCGCTCATCCTCCGCCTTCTGTCCGAACACCACCGGCCCGCGCTCGGCCCTGAGCGTCGGCCCCGGATTGCGAGAGAGATGCTGGCACGCATCTTTTTGCCACCTGTGCCGGCTAAGGCCTCCTGAGCTCTATCTGCTTTCCCCGATGCGCCTGGGCTGTGCGAGCAGGGTCAGTCTCCGGATATGGTCGCTGGCGCTCAACCTGAGGCGGGCGGACGGAAGCTGACGGTTGACGGATCGTCTCTCGCCGGGCAGGGCTGCCTGCGCTACACGGCCCCCCCAATGCTCGATGGCTCGTCGCAAACGTCGCGCACACTGCGCGACGTCTCCTCCCTCCTCGCTGCAGGACTAATTAAGGCCGAGGACGCACCTTCGCTCGAGCGCGTGGGAGGGCGCTACGCCATCGCGGTTACCCCCGCTGTCGCCGCCCTGATCGACCCGTCCGACCCCAAAGACCCGATCGCGGCGCAGTACCTGCCTCACATCGAGGAACTCGTGACGCGCCCAGACGAGGCCGCCGACCCGACGGGCGATGGTCCGCACAGTCCCGTTCGTGGCGTGGTTCACCGCTACCCCGACCGCGCTCTGCTTCTGCCCACCCTGGCTTGCGCCGTTTACTGCCGCTTCTGCTTCCGCCGCGACCGGGTGGGGCCAGACGGCGGTACGCTGACAGAAGCCGAACTTGACGCCGCCCTCTCCTACATCGCCGCCACACCCGCTATCCGCGAGGTGATCCTCACCGGCGGCGATCCACTCATTCTCTCGGCCCGGCGGCTGGCCGACCTCCTCCGCCGCCTCGCCGCCATCCCCCATGTTGAGACCGTGCGCGTGCACAGCCGCGTCCCTCTTGCCGACCCCGCGCGCATCACCGACGCGCTCACCGCGGCGCTCACCGCCGGCCCGCCTCTCTGGCTTCTCCTGCACGTCAACCACGCCCGCGAACTCCACCCTCGTGCCTTGGCCGCGCTCGACCGCCTGCGGTGCCGCGGCATTCCCCTGCTGGCGCAGACCGTCCTGCTGGCCGGCGTGAACGACAGTCCCGAGCCTTTGGAAACGCTGTTCCGCGCCCTGATTCGGGCCCGGGTCAAGCCGCACTACCTGCACCTGCTCGACCCAGCGCCGGGCACCGCGCGCTTTCGCGTCCCCCTCGCGCGCGCCCGTGCCCTCTACGCCGGGCTGCGCGGGCGCTTACCAGGCCATGCCATTCCGACTTTGGTGCTCGACATCCCGGGCGGCTTCGGCAAGGTAGAGGCGAACGCGCCACGCCTCCTTCCCAGCCCCGACGGTGGCTTCGTCGTGATCGACCCGAAGGGCGAAGCCCACATTCTGCCCCCCGGCGTTGCCGCAGAGAGGGAAAGCGGCTAACTCCCCCTCTGATCTCCTAACACATCAGACGGGTCCCTTGTTCCGCCATGCCAAAGATGCAGGCCAACCAGATGCGCCCGGGCCACGTGATTGAGCACGAAGGCGAGCGCTGGACGATCCTAAAAAGCCAGATCAACACGCCGGGCAAAGGTGCTGCCGTGATCCAGGTCGAGATGCGCAACTTACGCACGGGGGCGAAGAAGGACGAACGCTGGCGCACCGTCGACACGGTCGAGCGGCTCATGACCGAAGAGAAGGAGTACGACTACCTGTTCTCGGCTGGCGACATGCTGACTTTGATGGACAAGGAAACCTTCGAGCAGATCGAGGTGCCGGCTGATCTCTGCGGCGACGCCAAGCAGTTCCTGCAGGAGGGTATGGTGCTGACGGTCGATCTGGTGGAAGGAGAGCCGGTCGCGGTGCACCTTCCGCCCACCGTGGTGCTCGAGGTCGCGCAAGCCGACCCGGTGGTGAAGGGGCAGACGGCCGCCTCCTCCTACAAGCCCGCGATCCTTGCCAACGGCGTGCGGATCATGGTGCCGCCCTTTATTGAAACCGGCGATAAGGTCGTGGTCCGCACCGAAGACGCAACCTATGTCGAACGGGCCAAGGGCTAACCCGAACGCTTCACACACCGTTTTCTCGTCCGACCGCCCCCCATCCGCCCGTGGCGCCCCCGCAGTTTTCCCCAGCCGTCAACACCATGGTGGCTGCTGCCCGCAAGGCCGCACGCCGGCTCCTGCGCGACTTCGGAGAGGTCGAACAGCTCCAGGTCTCGGTGAAGGGGCCCTCTGATTTCGTCAGCCAAGCCGACCTTGCCGCGGAGGCGACGCTGCGGGCCGAACTCGCCAAAGGCCGGCCGGACCACGCCTTCCTGCTCGAAGAGGGGGGCACGCATGGGCCTGACGAGTGGAAGTTCCGCTGGGTTGTCGACCCGCTGGATGGCACCACCAACTTTTTGCATGGCATCCCACACTGGGCGATCTCGATTGCGCTCGAACGTCGTCTCGGCAAAACCTCCGAGATCGTCGCTGGGGTCATCTTCTCGCCAGCCCAAAACGAGCTTTTCGTCGCCGAAAAAGGGGTCGGGGCTTACCTCAACGATCGGCGCATCCGCGTCTCTGCCCGGCGCGAGATGGCGGAGGCCCTGTTTGCCACTGGCATTCCCTACGCAACCTTGCCAACCAAGCGGGCCTTCTCCGCCACCCTCGAGCGAATTATGCCTGAGGTGGCTGGCGTGCGTCGCTTCGGCTCTGCCGCCCTCGATCTCGCCTGGGTGGCAGCCGGCCGCTATGAGGGCTTTTGGGAACTAGGGCTCAACCCGTGGGACATTGCGGCGGGGATCGTCCTTGTGCGTGAGGCGGGCGGCTTTGTCACAGACGAGATGGGTGGGGATCCGCTTGCTTCCGGCAACGTGGTGGCGGCCAACCCTCACCTTCATTCCCGCCTGCGCGAGATTGTGCTGGCCGGGCTCGCGGCCGCGGCCTGACGCGTGCCTGGTTGTCGTGGTGCGCTGCGTCGTGATCCGCTAAACTTCTGCCTCAGCGGCGGAAGACGGTCAGCGTGCTCGGCATGGCGTGGATGGTTCGAGCCTCTGCGGGGCTAATGGTTGCGGCTGCGCTGGCTGCGGCCGCTGCCGCGCGCGATGGGTCTGTGCGCGTCGATCGGTCGCTGCTGGACAGTCTCGGGCCCCCTCCCCCTGCGCCGCGGGCTCCTAGCGGGGGCCCGCGCGCGAGCGGGCTTCCGCTTGCACCCCATGCCCTCACCCCCGACCTGGAAGCGTGGCCGCGACCGCAGAGCCCAGCCCGCCGGGCGGTGCAGCACGCCGCCCCGCCCACGCCCCCGCCCCTGCCGCCCGAGGCACCAGACCCTCCACCGCAGCGCGCTGAAGGCGCCCCACCTTTGCCTCTGCTGCCGCCGCTCGCCGACCAGCTGGCCCGCCCGGCCGACGCAGGGCAGGCCACCCCCGTGCCAGCCGCGCCAAGCCCAACGCCCTCTCCCCTCCCAGCGCCCACCGCTGAGGCAGCCGGCGCAGCTCCCGCGCCACCGCCTCCCTCTCCGCCGCCTCAGCCGGCCCGCGTCACCCGGCCCCCCGGCACTGCCGCACCGCTCCGCCTTTTCTTCGCCGGCGACAGCCAAGACCTCACCCCCGCCATGCGCGCCGACCTCAAGGCATTCGCTGCTTCGCTTCCGGACGACGAAACCGTCCGCCTCACCATCAATGCCTATGCCGGCGGCGACCCTGCCACTCCGTCCATTGCCCGTCGGCTTTCCCTCTCGCGCGCTCTTGCCGTTCGGTCAGCCCTGATCGAAGAGGGCGTGCGCGCAACTCGCATCGACGTCCGCGCGCTTGGCCTCGCTGCCGGCGACGGCCCGCCTGATCGTGTCGACGTCCTCATCGGAGGCTCCCGCTCGTGACGCGCCCCCGACCGTTCCTGTTGCGCATGGTGGGGTTTCTCGCCGCCGTCGGCACTCTCGCCGCCGTGCTGCACGCGCCACTCATCGATGCCTTCGCCGCCAACCCCGCCCTCAATGCGCTGATCCTCGGCGTGCTCGTTCTCGGCATCGCCTACACCATGCGCCAGGTGCTCGCGCTCGATGCGGAGGTGGAATGGCTCGAGACCTTCCGCCGCAACCGTCCCGGGCTCGCCGGGCTGCCGGCGCCCCGCTTGCTGGCCCCGATGGCAGCGATGCTGGCCGAGAAGCGCGAGCGCTTCACCCTCTCCGCTCTTGCCATGCGCAGCCTGCTGGATGGCATCCAAAGCCGGCTCGACGAGAGCCGAGAGCTGTCGCGCTACATGGTGGGCTTGCTGATCTTCCTCGGTCTACTCGGCACCTTCTGGGGACTTTTGCTCACCATCACCTCGATCGGCGAGGTGATCGCTGGGATGAGCATTGGCACGGGCGATTTGCCGATGTTGTTTAACCAGCTTAAGTCTGGGCTTGAAGCGCCGCTAAAGGGCATGGGCACGGCTTTTTCCACCTCGCTCTTCGGCCTTGGCGCCGCCCTTGTGCTTGGCTTTCTCGATCTCACCGCCGGCCAGGCGCAGAACCGCTTTTTTAACGAGCTTGAGGAACTGCTCGCCACCCAAACGCGCCTCACCTCTGGCGCGCTTGGTTCTGAGGGAGAAGCTGGGGGCTCGGTACCGCTTTATGTGCAGGCGCTGCTGGAACAGACGGCGGAAAATCTGGAAAGCCTGCAGAGCATTTTGTCGCGCGGCGAAGAGGGGCGCATTGCCGCCAACCAGGCGGTGCTTTCGCTCACCGAACGGCTGGGCCAGCTCACTGACCAAATGCGCGCCTCGCAGCAGCTCCTACTCAAGGTGGCGGAGGGACAGAGCGAGCTTCGCCCCGTGCTGGCGCGGCTCGCGGAGGCGCAGTCGGCGGGCGCGCTCGACGAGGCTTCGCGTGCGCACATCCGCAACATCGAGGTCTATCTCGCCCGCCTTCTTGACGAGATAACGCAGGGGCGGGTGCAAAGCACGAACGAGATCCGCAGCGAAATCAAGCTCCTTGCTCGCACCATTGCGGCGCTTGCCGAGGAGCAACCGCGATGAGCGGCGGGCTCTGAGGCGCAAGCGGGCGGGGCGCGATGCCGGCCGTGCAATCGAAGCGAAGCCGGGGCGGATTTGACCCTTGGCCAGGCTACGTGGACGCGTTGTCCACGCTGCTGATGGTCATCATTTTCGTCTTGCTCGTCTTTGTCCTCGCCCAGGCTTTTCTCTCCGCCGCTCTGTCGGGGCGCGACCAGGCGCTGGCGAGGCTCAACCGCCAGATCGCGGAACTCTCCGACATGCTGGCGCTCGAGCGCGGCACCGCGGAAGAGTTGCGCGCCTCCGTCGCGCGCTTGTCCGCCGACCTTCGTGCCGCCTCCGTCGCGCGCGACAGCCTCGCCCGCCGGCTTGAGGCCGCACTCGCCGAACGCGACCGGGCGGGAAGCGAACGCGATGCTCTGCTGCGCGAGCGCGACCGGCTCGCTGGGCTTTTGGCTGATGCGCAGGGCCGCGCAGAGGTGGCGCTGAACCGGCTGACTCGGCTCGAGGCGGAGCTCGCCGAGGCGTTGAGCCGGGCGGATCAGGCGCGGATCGAAGCCGATGCTCGCGGCCGCGCCGAGGCCGAGACTGCGCGTGCTCTCGCCGACGCACGCCGGGCGCTTGAGGAGGAGAGGGCGGCGTTGGCGCGGCTGCGCGAGGAGGCGGCCGCGCTCGATCGCGAGGTGCAGGTCGGGCGGGAGACGATCGCTGCGCGCCTGTCTGAACTCGCCCGGCTTAGGGCCGAGGTGCAGGCCCTCGCCGCCTTGCGCGATCGGCTTGAAGCGGAGGTGGCGCGCGCCGCCGCGCGTGCGGTGAGCGAGGAGGAGCAGCGCCGCGCCGTCGAGGCGTTGCTCGCCGAAGAACGCCGCCTGGGCGAAACCGCCCGCGCCCAGGTCGCGCTCCTCAATCGGCAGATCGAGGAACTGCGCGCCCAAATTGCTCGCCTCACTGCCGCCCTCGACGCAGCCGAGGAATCGGGCCGCGACAAGGACGTGCAGATCGCCAATCTCAGCCAGCGCCTCAACCTTGCGCTGGCCGCCCGGGTCGAAGAGCTGCAGCGCTATCGCAGCGAGTTCTACGGCAAAATGCGCGAGGTCCTGGGCAACCGCGCCGACATCCAGGTGGTGGGCGATCGTTTCGTGCTGCCCTCAGAAATCCTTTTCCCGCCCGGTTCGGCCGACCTCAACGCTGAGGGGGCGGAGCAGATCCGACGCATCGCCGCCGTCATCCGCGAGGTCGCGCGCGACATTCCGCCCGACGTGCCCTGGATTTTGCGCGTCGACGGCCATGCCGACCGCACGCCGATCGCACCGGGCGGGCGCTTCGCCTCGAACTGGGAGCTTTCCGCTGCGCGCGCGATCACCGTAGTGCGCTTGCTTGCCTTGCTTGGCGTGCCAGAAAACCGGCTCGCCGCCACCGGTTTCGGTGAATTCCAGCCGATCGACCCGCGCGACACGCCGGAGGCGCTGGCGCGCAACCGCCGCATCGAGTTCCGTCTCACCGATCGCTAAGCGCTTGTCAGCGCGCTGCCGCCAGCGCCGCCTCCTCGATCGCAACCGCGACCGCGACCGCCGCGCACCCCGCCTCGCCGTCCACCACCACCGGCGCCTCGCCGCGCACAGCGGCGACGAAGGCGGAGAGTTCAGCGGCGAGCGGATCAGCCTCCTGCCAGGATTCGGTCTCCTCCATATTGTTTCGGACCCGTGTGAGGTGACGCGCGACGAGATCGACCACCACCGCGCCTTCCGCGTCGTACAGCCGCGCGACACGCTCCACCGAAGGCGCAAGGCGGGACGCGCTGAACTGCGCCACGCGCCCGTTGGCGAAGGTCACGCGGGCGAGCGCGACGTCGAGGGTGGGCGAGCACACCGCTCTCCCCGTGGCCTCCACCCGCACGGGCGCGGAGCCCGCCACCACTAGGGCGAGATCGATATCGTGGATCATGAGGTCGAGCACGACGGAGACATCCGTGCCGCGCGGCCGAAAGCGGCTATGGCGAAGAAACTCCATGGCAAATGGTTCTTTGACGAAACGGCTTAGTCGGCTTTGTGCAGCAGAGAAGCGCTCGAGATGGCCGACTTGCAGCACCACCCCGGCGTGCTTGGCTGCCGCCACCAAGGCCTCTGCCTCGTCGACCCGGACGGCAAGCGGCTTCTCCATCAAAAGGTGCCGCCGCGCAGCCAGCACGCGTAGGCCGAGTTCGTAATGGGCCCGTGTCGAGGCAGCGACGATCACTGCCTCCGCTTCGCCCAGCGCCTCCTCGAGCGAGGGGAAAGCACGGCCGCCGGTTTCGGCGACGAGACGTTCGGCTTTAGCAGGATCGCGGTCGACGATGCCGACCAGATGCACGCGCGGATCGGCGGCAGCCTTTAGCGCGTGGTAGCGGCCGAAGTGGCCAGCGCCGACGACGGCGAGGCGCAGAGGGGATGACATACCCAAACATGCTCCATGAGTCGGGTCGTTCCACCGCTTCCTTCCGACACCTTGGCGAACAATCAAGGAGGTGGCAGGTTGCCGTCTCGATGCGGCACCGGGCCGTTCGGCCCGCACACGGTGTCGGCAACGGGGAGAGCGGTCGGGGGGATCCATGCACAAAATGGTGGCAGAGCCGGTGTGCGCCCGGCGAGGGGAGCGCGCGGTCGTCTGGGTCTTCGGCACGGCTTTCTTCGCGTCCGGCTTCGCTGCCCTTCTTTATCAGGTGATCTGGCAGCGCATGCTGGGGCTGTTTGCGGGGTCGGATGCCGTGACGGCGGCGCTCGTCGTCGGCGCCTTCCTGCTTGGGCTTGGGCTCGGTTCCCTGGCCGCAAGCCTGATCGCGGATCGTCTGGCGCCGCGGCGCGCCGCCGTCGCGTTCGCGCTGATTGAACTCGGCATCGGTGGGTTCGCGCTCCTCTCCCGCCCCTTCCTCTACGACTTGGTTGTGGAGGAACTCGGGCCACTGATGACGAGCCGCTGGCAGGTGTTCGCGGTTTGCTTTGCAGGGCTTCTGGTGCCGACCTTCCTGATGGGGCTATCGCTGCCTGTGCTCGCCAAAGCGGTGGTGGCCAGGATCGAACAGGCAGCGAACCGGATCGGACTTCTGTATGGTATCAACACGCTTGGGGCGGCGGCTGGCACTTTGGTCGGTGGCTTCCTCATCGTCGGCGCGATCGGCTTTGAGGCATCTTTGCGTGTCGCTGCCGCGTTGAATGGGCTTGCCGGTCTGGCTGCGCTCGCGATGCGGCCCCGCCTCTCCCCCGACCGGCCCCGGCCGACGGCGCCCGCCCCTGCCCCTGCCCTCCAGCGTGCGCGGAGTGCGCTTAGCCTTCCAGCGTGGACCTTGCTCGTCTTCTTGTCGGGTTTCCTTATTGTCGCGCTCGAGATCCTCTGGGTGCGCGTGCTCGGCATCGTGGGCCAAGGCTCGGCCTACGCTTTTCCGCTGATCCTTGGCGTGTTCCTGCTCGCCGACGGGGCGGGCTTGCTTTATGGCGCGCGTTGGATCGCGCAGGTGGAGGATCCGCGCCGGGCCTTCATCCTGCTGCAGGGGTGGGCTGCCCTCTTCGCCGCTCTCACCTTGCTCGCGCTATGGCTGATCTACCCGTTCCCTCCCCTCGCCGAAACGATGGGAGTGGATGCTAACCGGGTCGGCGCGGCGGCACTCGCCTGGCTCTCGCTGCTTGCTGCGGCCCTTGTCGGGCCGCCTGCCTTTCTGCTCGGCATGAGCTTCCCCCTGGTGCAAAAGGCGGTGCAGCGCGACCTCGCTTCGGTCGGCTTCCGCGTCGGCATGGTCCAGCTCGGCAACATCGTGGGCAACGCGGCAGGCTCGCTCGCCTCGGGCCTGGTCCTGCTGCATCTGCTTGGCACCGCTGGCACCACGATGGCGCTGATCCTGCTTGCCGGGTTGATCCTCCTTTGGTGGACCTGGTTCGCCGCCTCAGAAGGCCGGCGGGAGCGGGCAGGGCTTGCCCTAGCAGGGGTGCTCACCGCCCTCATCGTCATCTTCCCGGACAACGAGGCGTGGTGGAGCCGTATCCACA
Organism: uncultured Elioraea sp.; assembly: GCA_938010425.1. Classification (GTDB taxonomy): domain Bacteria; phylum Pseudomonadota; class Alphaproteobacteria; order Acetobacterales; family Acetobacteraceae; genus Elioraea. The sequence continues at coordinate 14,103 of CALLUO010000069.1, read as the reverse complement.
ATGTGGATGAGGAAGGCGAGACCGGGCTCGTCAGCGAGGATCGCTCGGGTGTGGTGGTGCTCAGGCTGAAGGACGGCGCGGGCCCGATGTTCATCTCCGGCCATGCGCAAAGCCGCGTGCCGTTTCACCCGCACCATGTTTTCCTCGGCGCGATCGGGCCCGCCATCCACCCGATGCCGAAGGAGGTGATGGTGATCGGGGTCGGCTCCGGCGGCACACCCTACGCTGCGGGCTGGCGACCCGAGACCCGCACCGTGCGCGCGATCGAACTCGTGCAGCCCGTCTACAACGTCATCCGCGCTTATTCGGCACTCGCGCCGAATAGCGGCCCCGCCTGGCTCACCCGCGACGCACGCTTTGAGCTCGTGGTGGGCGACGGGAGGCGGGAGATCTTCGTCTCGGGCCGGCGCTGGGATGTGATCGAGGCCGATGCTATCCTGCCCTTCACCTCGCATTCGGGCATGCTTTACTCCGTCGAATTCCTTCGTCTCGTGAAGGCCAGCCTGAACGAGGGCGGCATTTTCGTGCAGTGGGCTCCAACGAAGCGTGTGGTGCACTCGTTTATCTCGGTCTTCCCACACGTCATCCTGCTGCGCCCGATCTCGGTGCTGATCGGCTCCACCCGGCCGATTGCGTGGGATCCCGACGAGGTGCTGGCCCGGCTCGACAGTGCGGACTTCCGAGCGTGGGCCGAACGCGCCGGCGCGGATCCCCGCCTGTTCGCGCAGATGATCGCCGCCCAGGCAGTTGTGTGGAGGCCGGACACGGTGCGCGGCGAGGGCGAAGTGAACACCGACCTCTTTCCCCGCGACGAATTCTACCTCAACAATCCTGTGGAGTGGCCGCACGGCCGCTGGCACTAAACGCCTGGCCGGTCATCGTCTTGGCCCTCCCCAGGTGCCATGATACCGCGGGGAAACGAAACGAGATGGAGGCGGTGGATGACGAAGGCGGGGTCGAGCCCCGAGGCGGGGCGTTGATGCGCCGGATCGATTTCGGCGACGTGGTGGGTGGCCTCCTCCTCGTTGCTTTTGGCCTCTGGTTCGCTGCTTATGCGCTCGAACACTATGTTTACGGCACGGCCCGGCGCATGGGGCCAGGGTATTTTCCCGCCTGGATTGGCTTCCTGGTCGCGGGCTTGGGCGGCGTGATTGCGCTGTTCGGTCTGCTCCGCACGGGCGATCCGATCTGCATCCGTCTCCGCCCGCTGCTCGCCGTCATCGCCGCAACCAGCGTCTTTGCTCTCACTGTGGAACGGTTCGGTGTCGTTCCGGCCGTGGTGGCGCTTGTGTTCACCGCCGCCCTTGGCGAAAGCCCCTATCGTCTGGTGCGCACCATGCTTCTTGCTGTTGGCCTCGCCGTGCTCGCCGTCGTGCTGTTCGGCTGGGGTTTAGGCATCCCCTTTCAGCCCTTCCGGTGGACCCCGTGAGCGACCTTCTTGCCAACCTGGCGATGGGCTTCTCCGTCGCCTTCTCCCTGAAGACTCTGTTCTGGTGCTTTGTTGGCGTCTTTATGGGCACCTTCATCGGCGTGCTGCCAGGGATTGGGCCGCTCGCGACCATTTCCATGCTGCTGCCGGTAACGTTCCACCTTGATGCGACGAGTGCAATCATCATGCTCGCCGGCATCTATTACGGGGCGAACTATGGCGGCTCCACGGCCTCTATCCTGCTGAACTTGCCCGGCACCCCCTCTTCCGCCGTCACTTGCCTCGACGGCTATCCGATGGCGAAGCAAGGCCGCGCCGGGGTGGCGCTGATGGCCACCACGCTCGCCTCCTTCATCGGCTCCTCAATCGGCATCCTACTCTTCACCGGCTTTGCGCCTGCACTTGCTGAAATTGGGCTCAAGTTCGGTCCTGCCGAGTATTTCGCCATGATGCTGCTTGGGCTCGTCGCCGCCTCGACCGTCGCCACGGGCGCGCCGATCAAGGGGGTGGCGATGGTGGTGGTCGGCATCGCCCTTGGCCTCGTCGGCACCGACGTGCAAACGGGCCAGCAGCGCTTTACCTTCGGCCTTTTGCCACTCGCCGACGGCATCAACCTCGTCTCCCTCGCCATGGGGTTATTCGGCATTGCTGAGGTGATCAACTCAGTCGGCCGGGTGGTGCAGCAGCAGAGCACCTACCGCTCGTCCGTCCTGCCTTGGAAGCGTGATTTCTGGCGCGCGATGGACCCTGGGCGCGAAGACTGGCGACGCATCCCCGGTGCCTCGGTGCGCGGTTCCGCCATCGGGTCCTTCTTCGGCGCTCTGCCGGGCACAGGGCCAACCATCTCGGCCTTCCTCTCCTACGCCCTCGAGAAGAAGATCGCGCGCGAACCGAAACGGTTCGGGCAGGGCGCAATCGAAGGCATCTCCTCGCCGGAGGCCGCGAACAACGCCGCGGCGCAGACGGCCTTCATCCCCACCCTCACCTTGGGCATTCCGGGCGACGTGGTGATGGCTCTGATGCTGGGGGCGCTGATCATCCAGGGCATCCAGCCCGGGCCGCGTCTAGTCAGCGAACACCCGGAACTGTTCTGGGGCCTCGCTGCCAGTTTCTGGATCGGCAACGTGATGCTCGTGATCCTGAACCTGCCGTTGATCGGCATTTGGGTCGCGATCCTGCGCATCCCCTATTCCATTCTCTACCCCTCCATCCTCGTCTTCCTCGTGATCGGCGTCTATTCGGTGAACAACTCCGTGTTCGACGTCGCCACCTGCATCCTGTTCGGCTTGGTCGGCTACGCGATGACCCTGATGCGGTTCGAGCCGGCCCCGCTCCTGCTCGGCTTCGTGCTGGGCCCCCTGATGGAGGAGCATCTGCGCCGCGCCATGCTGCTTGCCCGCGGCGACCCGATGGTGTTCCTCCGTCGCCCCATTTCGGCAACCTTCGTCACCATCACCGCCGCTCTACTCCTGCTCGCCCTGTGGTCGAGCCTGAGGGCGAAGCGGGCGGAGGGCTTCTCGGCGCCGATCTGAGGCAACGCAGCAGCGGGCCTTGCGCTGCACGTCGTCCCTGCACTGCCCTAGGGGATCCTGGCATCGCTGGCCAGCCGCGCGCAGACAAGCCCGCGGCAAAGGCGGTGCCGGGCCGCAGCGTGCCGCAAGGGAGAGGGGAGCCTTCGCCGCACGCGCCGCACGCGGCACCTGGTTCGCGGCGGGCGAGGGAGGGGTCCGTGCACCCTGTAGTGGGGGCGGGCCAGCCGAGACGCGACGTGCATGCGCAGCATGCGTGACCCGATCGACCGGACGGGAGCGGAGCCCCCTGTCAAGGGCGGCTGGCCAGACCGCGCCGCCCGCGTCCCTTGCCTCAGCGCGTATTCCGCCCGCGCATCGGCGTGCTGCGGCCACGTCGCATAGGCCGAAGTTGCCGCCACAGAGCCGCTCGCCGGCGATCAGGCCGCCATCGAACGGCGTGAGGGAAGGTTCGCCAAGCCCCCCTCGGGCCTGCGGGCCCGGTCGGTGAGCGACAAAACGCACCGCGCCAAGACGCCATCAAGATCGCTTGTAGATCGTGTCGGCAAGGGCGAGACGAGCAGGGCGCGTGATAGTGCCCGCGATCGGCCCGCAAAATCACCGCGACCGAGGCCACGTCGTGGAAGGGTGGATCCTCGCCCAGGCCTAGGGCGCGGAAATAAGCGCCGACATAGAAGCGGAGTTCCCAGCGGCCCAGCGCGAAGGTGGCTTCGGTGAGAAGGGGCGACCCGGTTCGCCCGTCCTCGTTCAGCATCGCCGTGGCGACGATCGTGCCATCGCGCACCAGCTCCACCCGCATCCTGCCACCGGCTGGCCGCGCGCGGTGGCCAGCACATGCGTTGTCAAGCCAGGCGCTTTCCCGGCCATCGCCACCCCTCTCCTCTGTTGGCAAGCCCTTGCACATGGTGCACGGTCCTTTGCCGCGAAGGGAGAGACGGTCGAGCCATGGCTCAGACAGCGATGAAAGCGGATGTCGTGCGCGCGGTCGATCGTGATCGGCTGTGGCAGCGGCTGATGGAGCTGGGCCAACTCGGCGGCTTCGCCATCGAAGAGGGGCAGGAGGGTGTTAATCGACCGTGCCTCTCGCCGCTCGATCGCGAGGCGCGCCGCCTTTTGATCGGCTGGGGCAAACCCGCTTGGCTCGCCGTCGCGATCGATTCGGCGGCCAACCTATTCCTCCGCTTCGAGGGGCGGGACGCTGGGGCCGCTCTCCTGTTGACGGGCAGCCACATGGACACCGAGCCGCAGGGCGGGCGGTTCGATGGCAGCTATGGCGTGCTCGCTGGGCTTGAGACGGTCGCCGCGATCTCTGCCTCGGGACTGAGGCCGCCGCGTCCGATCGAAGTTGTGGCCTGGACCAACGAGGAAGGCGGGCGCTCGCCCCGGGCTGCACGGGCTCGATGAGCTTCACCAAGGCCGAGCCGATGGAGGCGTTGAACGACATTCGCGTCGCCGACGGCATCCGCTGTGCCGATGCGCTGGCGGAGCAGCTCGCCATTGAATCCGACCTTCCCAGGCATCCGCTCGGCTTTACCCCGCACGCCTATGTCGAGGGGCACATCGAACAGGGCCCGCGGCTCGAGACAGAAGGGAAAGACATCGGCGTGGTAACCGGCAGCCAGGGTTGCCGCTGGTTCACCGTCACCGTCGAGGGGCGCACCGACCACGCCGGCACCAAGCCATTGCGTCAGCGCAACGCCTTGGTGGAGGACGTGATCCGCGTTATCCAGGCGCTGAACGCGTTGATGCACGATCCAGACGACATGCTCCGCTTCACGGTCGGATCATTCCGAGTCCAAGCTGATACCTCGAACTCCGTCGCGCGCGAAGTGGTGTTCACCATCGATTTCCGGCACCCCGATGCGAAGGTTCTGCGCGACCGTGGTGAGGCCGTGGCGGAGACGGTGGCCCGCGCCATGACCACCTGCACCGCGCGCGTGCACGAACGCTTCCACGCTGGCCCTGCCGATTTCGCCCCGCTGGTGCCCGATGTGGCGGAGCAGGCGGCGCGGGACGTGGCGCTTTCCGCCATCCGCATGCCCTGGCGCGCTTTTCACGACGCGCAGTTCCTCTCGCGCCTCTGTCCCACCGGCATGATGTTCATTCCTTGCAGCGGTGGTGTGTCACACCACCCCGCCGAGTACGCCACGCTGAAGGCGTGCGCGAACGTTGCTCGCGTGTTCGCTCGCGAGCTGTGCTACCTCGCTCAGGCTTGAGTGGGCGGGCGTGCGGCGAATCCTGCTCATCGTTTCGGGGTCGGTCGCCGCCTACAAGGCGCTTGAGTTCGCCCGCCTTGCGCGCAAGGCAGGGTTCGGGGTGACGGGCCTGCTCACCGCGGGCGGCGCGCGCTTCATCACGCCGCACGCTCTCGCCGCCATCACGGGCGGGCGGGTCTACGGCGATCTCTGGTCTTTGGAGGAGGAGGCGCAGGTCGGGCACATCCGCCTTGCACGCGACCACGAGGCGATCATCGTCGCACCCGCCACCGCCGATCTGATCGCCAAGATGGCGGTCGGCCTAGCCGATGATCTCGCCACCACGGTGCTGCTCGCCACCACCCGCCCCGTTTTGGTCGCGCCAGCGATGAACCCGACGATGTGGGCGCATCCGGCTACCCAGGCCAATGTCGAAACGTTGCGCCGCCGTGGTGTCGCTTTCGCAGGGCCCGAGGAGGGCGAAATGGCGGAGCCCGAGACCGGGCTTGGGCGCCTGGTTGAGCCGCCTACCCTGCTCGAGGCCGTGCGCGCCGTGCTGGGCAACGGGCCGCTCACCGGTCGTCACGCCCTCGTCACGTCCGGCCCCACCTTCGAGGCGATCGACCCTGTGCGCTTCCTTGGCAACCGCTCATCGGGGCGCCAGGGGCATGCCATTGCCGCCGCCCTAGCGAGTTTGGGCGCACGTGTCACGTTGGTCAGCGGTCCGGTGTCTCTGCCCGACCCACCGGGCGTGCGCGTCGTTCGCGTGGAGAGCGCGCGCGAGATGCTCGCCGCCTGCGAAGCCGCCCTGCCGGCCGATGTCGCGGTGTGCGCGGCCGCGGTGGCGGATTGGCGGCCAGCCACGGAAACGGCTGCGAAGATGAAGAAGGTGGCAGATGCGCCGCCGCCCGCGATTTCGCTTATAGAAAACCCAGACATCCTCGCGACGCTCTCTTCTCCCGGACCGAGGCGACCCCGCCTCGTCATTGGTTTCGCCGCCGAGACAGAAAACGTGCTCGCCCACGCGCAGGAAAAGCGCACGCGCAAAGGCTGCGACTGGATCCTCGCCAATGACGTCAGCACAGGCGTATTCGGGGCAGAGGAGAATACGGTCACACTCTTGACTGAGGCGGGCGCCGAGCCGTGGCCACGCATGGGGAAGGAGGAAGTGGCGCGTCGCCTTGCCTCCCGCATCGCAGAGGTGTTGCGATGAGTTTGCGTATCGCGATTCGCCGCCTGCCGCACGCTGAGGGGCTTCCCTTGCCTGCCTACGCGACCGAACAGGCGGCGGGCATGGATCTTTACGCCGCCATCTCTTCCCCCCTCGTGCTGGCTCCAGGCGAGCGCGCGGTGATCCCCTCAGGGATCGCTATCGCCCTGCCGCCCGGTTTCGAGGCGCAGGTGCGCGCACGCTCGGGCCTTGCGTTTCGTCACGGCATCTGTGTGGCGAACGGTGTTGGCACCATCGATGCCGACTATCGTGGCGAGATCGGCGTGCTGCTGCTCAATGCTGGGCGCGAGCCCTTTACCATCACGCGCGGCATGCGCATTGCCCAGCTCGTTATCGCCCGGTTTGAGCGTATCTCCTGGGTGGAATGCGAGCTGCTGGACGAGACGGCGCGCGGCGCGGGAGGCTTCGGCAGCACTGGAACGATACCGTAACGTCAGCGAAGCGGGTCAAGCGGTGCTTTGCCCTCAGCGCGCCCGAGCAGCCCAGTCGCGAGGCGTGGTGGAAGGAGCCCCACCAGGCGCGCCGCAAGCCCGACCCACAGGGGAAAAACAACACGACGTCGCCCGCGCGCGATCCCGCGCAGGATGATCGCCGCCGCACGGTCGGCCGACATCAAACCGGGCATCGGGAAACGATTGTCCGCGGTCATCGGGGTTGCGACGTAACCAGGGCAGACGGAGGTGAGGAGAATGCCCTCGCGTGCCACCAAAGCCGCGGTGGCGACTGTCCAGGCATCGACAAAGGCCTTGGACGCGCAGTAGGTCGGCGCGCCGGGTGCCGGCACGAAGGCGGCGAGAGAGGCGATCACCGCGATTCGTCCGCGCACCCCATCAGACTGAGGGGCTTGGCTTCGCATCAGCTCCATGGCGGGCAGAACAGTGTTGATCACACCCCCCACATTCGTCTCGACAAGTGTGCGGATCTGCTCAGCACTCTCCGCTGCACCACCCGCCGTGCCGCCAGAGACGCCGGCATTAGCGATGACGAGATCGAGAGGGCCCGCCTGTGCGACCCAGCCCGCGACCGCAGCCGCATCGCGCACATCGAGCACCGTCTCGATCGCTACCGCGCCCCGGGCGCGCACGAGAAGACCTGTCTCGGCCAGTCTTTTCGGATCACGGCCGGAAAGATACAGAACCGCATCGGGTGCCGCCAGCGCGACGGCAAGCGCGCGCCCCAGCCCAGACGAGGCGCCGGTGATCGCTGAGCGGAGGAACTGGCTCATCGCTTCCCCTCAGCCGCCGCGACCGCTAAAACGCCCTGTCCCATGAGCCTTTCCCCCTTGCTTGCCTCAATGACCGGGTTTGCGCGCGACCGCGCCGCGCATGAGGGGGTGGAGTTCGCCTGGGAGGTGCGGTCGGTCAACAGCCGGGGTTTAGACCTGCGCTTTCGCCTGCCGTCGGGATTCGATTCGCTCGAACCCGCTTTGCGCGAGGCGGCCGCCGCCATGCTCCGCCGCGGCTCCTTGGTCGCCACCCTGACGCTTTCCCGCACGCCTGAAGCCGCGCGACCTGTGCTGGACGAAGCCGCCCTCGACTGTGCACTTGCCCTGATCGAGCGGATCCGGCTTAGGCTGCGCACCACCGCTGCAGTCGCACCCGAAGCTGTGTTGGCCTTGCCTGGTGTTGTGCGCACGCCGGCGGCGGAGGAGGACGAAGCAAGGATGTCCGCCCTGCATGCTGCCCTCATAACCTCCTTTCGCCGCGCTCTCGATTCGCTCGTTTGCGCCCGCCGTGCAGAAGGAGCGCGCCTTGGCGTCACGCTTGCCGCCATCCTGGACGAAATCGCATCGCTGACGGAACGGGCGGCGCAGGACGCCGCCGCCCAGCCTGAAGCGATCCAGGCCCGGCTTCTCGACACGCTGCGCTCCCTGCTGGCCGAAGCACCGGCCCTGCCAGAAGAACGTCTTGCCCAGGAAGTTGCCCTGCTTGCCGCGCGTGCCGATGTGCGCGAGGAAATCGAACGGCTGCGCGCCCATGTCGCTGCTGTGCGCGCCTTGCTCGCGGAGGGCGTGGCTATTGGGCGACGGCTCGATTTCCTTGCCCAGGAGTGCGCGCGCGAGGCGAATACGCTGTGCGCTAAATCGGCCTCCACCACGCTCACTGCCACCGGGCTCGCGCTCAAGGCCGCGATCGAGCAGTTCCGCGAACAGGTGCAAAATGTCGAATGAGATCGCGCGGCGGGGAATTCTGCTCGTCCTCTCCTCGCCTTCCGGCGGGGGCAAGAGCTCGATCGGACGGGCACTGCGCGTCACCGACCCCAATCTCGACCTCTCCATTTCTCTGACCACGCGGCCTCCGCGCGAGAGCGAGGTGGACGGGAAAGACTATCACTTCGTCTCCGACGCGCGCTTCGACGAAGCGGTGCAGGGCGGCGAACTGATCGAGCATGCTGTGGTGTTCGGCGCGCGCTACGGAACGCCGCGCGCGCCTGTTGAAGCCGCGCTCGCGGCGGGGCGAGATCTTCTGTTCGACATCGACTGGCAGGGCACGCGCCAGCTCCGCGCCGCCCTGCCAGGCGACGTAGTCTCGGTGTTCATCCTGCCCCCTTCGTTGGCGGAGCTTGAACGGCGCCTGCGCGCGCGCCATGCCGACGACGAGGCGACGGTATGGAGTCGCATGGACAAGGCCGCAGCCGAGATCGCGCATTGGGATGAGTACGACTACGTTGTCGTCAACCGTGACTTTGATCTCGCAGTCGCTTCCGTGCGCGCCATCCTGGCGGCGGAACGATTGCGACGCACCCGCCAAACGGGTCTTGCTTCCTTCGTCTCTGCCCTTCTGGCATGACGGCAGCATCGACAAGGGAGAGCGGGATGATCGACGCCAAGTCGCTGTTGGATCGGTTCCTAGGCGCGGGGACGGCCGATCGTGCCGCCAGTGCGGTGGGGGCAGCGCATGAGCGGCTCGGCCAGGCGGGGGTGCCGGGCGGACTGGCAGGGGCTGCTGCAGGGGCAGGGCTGCTTGCCCTCCTGTTGGGCGGCAAGGCGGGTAAGGTGGCGCGCTACGGCGGTGCTGCCGCGCTCGGGGCGCTCGCCTACCGCGCTTGGCAGAACTGGCAGCAACAGCAGCAACAGACATCCGCTTCAGCCGCGGCGCCTCTCTCCGCCGAGGGGTTCGCTCCCGAACGGCTCCTGGCCGCCGACGGGCAGCCTTTCGCGCTCGCCGTCATCCGCACCATGATCGGTGCTGCCAAGGCAGATGGGCACATTGATACCGAGGAGAGCCGGCGCATTGTCGAGGCGATCGACCGCTCCGGCCTCGGCGCCGAGGAGAAGGCATTCCTGTTCCGCGCGATGCACGAGCCGGCCGATCCGGCCGCGCTTGCCCGTCTCGCCGCTACGCGGGAGCAGGCGGCGGAGTTGTGGTTGGCGGCGAGGCTTGCCGCCCTGCCCGACCATCCAGCGGAGCGCGCCTTCCTCGACACGCTGGCCGACCGTCTCGGGCTCGACCCCGCATTGAAGGACGCTTTGGAAAGAGAGGCGCGGGGGGCAAGCTGAGGCAGACGCGCCTGAGTTTCGAGCTCGAACGCGCGGCGGGCGGGCTTGTTGCCGGCGTCGATGAGGCTGGCCGAGGCCCTCTCGCCGGCCCTGTCGTTGCGGCGTCAGTTTGTTTTCTCTGCGAACCGGAAGAGAGGCTCGCGCGGCTGATCAACGATAGTAAGCGGCTGGATGGGGCTGCGCGCGAGCGTGCTTATCTCGCCCTTCTTACAGCGCGGCGCGAGGGGGCGGTGGCTTTCGCCATCGCCGCCGCCTCCGTGTCGGAGATTGCGCGCCTAAACATCCTTCGCGCGAGCCTGCTTGCGATGCGCCGCGCGGTCGCGCGGCTGCCCTTTTGCCCCGATCTCGCACTGATCGACGGCACAGTGGCGCCTGATCTTCCCTGCCCGGTGCGCTGCCTGCCACGAGGTGATGGCACGAGCCTCTCCATCGCCGCCGCCTCCATTCTCGCCAAAGTGACGCGCGATCGCCTCATGGCGCGGCTCGCGCAGCGCCACCCTGGCTATGCTTGGGAACGCAACCGGGGCTACCCGACGGCGGAACACCGCGCAGCCCTCGCCCGCCTCGGTGCTACAGCCCATCACCGGCGCGGCTTCGCGCCTGTGCAGCAAACACTCTTGCGGCATTGACGCAGCGCCTCCCCCTCTCCACCATGCGCGACTTTGCGAGGGGAATCATCGAAAGCGGAACGGTCGTCGATGGGGCGCCAGTTCGACTTGCCGCTCGATCGCGTGCAGAGGGGAGACTGCATCACCGTGCTCCGTTCTTTGCCACCGGCCTGCGTGCATGCCGTCTTCGCCGACCCGCCCTACAATCTGCAACTGCGCAACGAACTCCGTCGTCCCGACGAGAGTCTCGTCGACGGGGTGAATGAGGAGTGGGACAGGTTTCCCGACCTTGCTGCCTACGACGCCTTTACCCGCGCCTGGCTTTCCGAGTGCCGGCGCGTGATGCGGCGCGATGCAACCATCTGGTTGATCGGTACCTATCACAATATCTTCCGCATCGGCGCCATCGTGCAAGATCTCGGCTTCTGGATCCTCAACGACATCATCTGGCGCAAATCGAACCCTATGCCGAACTTCCGCGGGCGCCGCTTCACCAATGCGCACGAGACGCTGATTTGGGCGGCGTGGGACCGGCACTCCCGATACCGTTTCAACTACGAGGCGATGAAGGCGCTGAACGACGATGTGCAGATGCGCAGCGACTGGACGATTCCGCTCTGCACTGGGGCGGAGCGGTTAAAGGGGGCGGGCGGGCGCAAGCTTCATCCGACTCAAAAGCCGGAGGCGTTGCTGCATCGAATCATCCTCGCCTGCACCAATCCCGGCGACACGATTCTCGATCCGTTCTTCGGCACCGGCACCACGGGGGCGGTAGCGCGGCGGCTTAATCGCCGCTTCATCGGCATCGAGCGCGACGAGGCCTACGCTGCCGCCGCCGAGGCGCGCATCGCCGCCGTGCAGCCTGTGGCGGACGAGACGCTTACTCTCTCGCCCTCAAAGCGTGAGGCGCCGCGCATCCCGTTCGGCGCGCTGCTTGAAGCGGGGCTCCTCCTGCCAGGCGATGTTCTCGTCAGCCGCGACGGCCTGCATCGGGCGGAAGTCTGTGCAGACGGAACCATCCGCACCCGCACCGCGCGCGGCTCTATCCACCGCATCGGCGCCCTTTTGGCCGAGACTCCGGCCTGCAACGGTTGGACCTACTGGCACTATGAGGAGGATGGCAGGCTTTTGCCCATCGACGTCTTGCGCGAGCGGCTGCGCGCCGCGCTCAAAGGTCAGGCCGCCAGCTCAGCCTGAACGAGGGAGAGGAACAAGGCAAGCCCGTCCTCGCCTCCCGTCAGCGGATCAACCGCATTTTCCGGGTGCGGCATGAGCCCGAGCACGCGCCGGTTCGGCGCGAGGATGCCGGCGATGTTGCGCGCAGCACCGTTGCGCGCGGCCTCCGCCACCGCCTCGCCCGATTCGTTGACATAACGGAACGCCACCAGCCCCTCACCCTCGAGCCGGTCGAGTGTTTCCTCGTCGGCAACGTAATTGCCATCCCCATGCGCCATAGGGCAGCGGATAACCTGGCGCGCGCGGTAGAGGGCGGTGAAGGGCGTGTCGGTACGCTCAACGCGCAAGAGGCAGTCTGAAGCGAGGAAACGCAAAGTCGCGTTGCGCACAAGCGCACCCGGCAGGATCCCCGCCTCGCAGAGGATCTGGAACCCGTTGCACACGCCGAGCACGAGGCCGCCGCGCGCGGCATGGCGGGCGATTGCGTGCATGATCGGGGCGCGGGCGGCGATCGCGCCACAGCGCAGATAGTCGCCGTAGGAAAAGCCGCCCGGCAGCACGACGAGGTCGATCCCAGCGGGAAGGTCGGGATCGCGGTGCCACAGCCACGCGATGTCGGCGCCGGCGCGGCTGAGCGCGAGGGCCATGTCGCGTTCGCGGTTGGTGCCCGGAAAGACGACGATTCCGGCCTTCATGCGAACCACTCGAGCCTTAGCCAGTGCATGGCGGCAAGCAGGGCGAGGGTGAGGAAGACAGCGAGGGCGGCGGCGTCGAACCAAAGGCGAATGGCGCTGCGGGCGCGGGAGACGGGGCCGCGCAGGGCGGGCGCGGCGCGGCGGCGCGCGAGCGCCCAGGCGATGATGACGGTAAACACGGCAAAGACGACGAGAGAGGCCTTGACCACGTGCCCGCCTCAGCCGCTGCCCGTGCCCATCACGCCGCGCCGCCTTTCAGCCCGCGATCTCGACTCGGAAGCTCTCAATCACCGGGTTGGCGAGCAGCCGGCGCGCCATCTCCTCGGCGGCGGCCTTCGCCCTCTCCGGGTCGGTCTCGGCAAGCTCAAGCTCGATCACCTTGCCTGCGCGCACCTCGCCCACGCCCTCGAAGCCGAGCGAGGAGAGCGCGCGGCCGATCGCCTTGCCCTGGGGATCGAGCACACCGGATTTCGGCATAACGGTGACGCGCGCCTTCACGCCTTTTCCCCCTCGCGCCTGATCCCGCGCCGCGCTGAAGGCGTCATTGCATGGTCTCCGGTCCCTTGAGGTCACGCACCCCAGCCTCGGGCAGGATGCCCAGACGCCGGGCCACCTCCTGGTAAGCTTCCTCAACCCGGCCAAGGTCGCGGCGGAAGCGATCCTTGTCGAGCTTCTCGCCTGTCTTGATGTCCCACAGCCGGCAGGAGTCCGGCGAGATCTCGTCGGCAATGACGATGCGCATTTCGTCATTCTCCCACAGCCGGCCGAACTCCAACTTGAAATCGACGAGACGGATTCCGACGCCGAGAAAGAGCCCGGTCAAGAAGTCGTTTACGCGCAGGGAGAGCGCCATGATGTCGTCGAGATCCTGCACCGAGGCCCAGCCAAAGGCAGTGATGTGTTCTTCGGCAACAAGCGGGTCACCCAATGCGTCGTTCTTGTAGTAGTACTCGACGATCGAACGCGGCAGAGGCGTACCTTCGGCGATGCCGAGCCGGGTGGAGAGGGAGCCAGCAGCGACGTTGCGCACCACCACCTCAAGCGGGATGATTTCAACCTCGCGGATCAGCTGCTCGCGCATGTTGAGACGGCGCACGAAATGGGTCGGTACGCCGATCTCGTGCAGTCGGAGCATAATGAACTCGCTGATGCGATTGTTCAGCACGCCCTTGCCGGTGATCACGCCCTTCTTCTGGGCGTTGAAGGCGGAGGCGTCGTCCTTGAAATATTGCACGAGGGTGCCCGGTTCGGGCCCTTCGAACAAGATCTTCGCCTTGCCTTCGTAGAGTTGTCTGCGCCTCGCCATGGGAACAGCCTCCGACACCCACGGGTGGCCCGTGGCGGACCGCGCGCGGCGCTCTGGATATAGCAACGAGGAAACAGCCCCGCCACCGGGGGTGCGGGGCGAGTCTGCCCCCTCCCGTGCGCGCGCCCGCTGCCTCTGCTAGAGGAGGCGAAGACGGCACAGAGTCCGGAGGGGATGACGCCCGATGAGCGACGAGCTTTTCGCCGACCGCGAAAAAGGGTTCGAGGCCAAGTTTAAGCTCGACCAGGAGATGGAATTCCGCGCCCAGGCCCGGCGCAACCGGCTGTTCGGGCTTTGGGTGGCGGGGATCCTCGGCAAGGCCGGAGAGGAGGCCGAGGCTTATGCCAAGTCCGTGGTCGCGGCAGATTTGCAGAAGCCAGGCCACGACGACGTAATGGACAAGGTCAAGCGCGATCTGGCGGAGGCGGGCAAGAC
>CALLUO010000068.1 GCA_938010425.1 uncultured Elioraea sp. | reverse complement strand
GCTGGTCATCACCGCGCCGGCAGAGCCCGGCGGATAAGCAGAGAGCCGACGGATGTCCTCGCGTTCGGCCGCTGCCAGGGCGGGTGCCAGCCGATCGCGCAGCCCATCATCGAGGGCGGTCCAGAAATCGGCCCGCTCGTCCGCATCCATTGCAGTAAGCAGGTCGGCAAGCGCACGCAGATCAGCCTCCGCTGCCACCGCCACCTGCATCGGGGTCTCGAGATAGCCGAAAGTTTCGGCGCGGCGGGCAAGCGGCAAGGAGGCGAGAATGTCCCACGCTTCTTTCGCAGACCGACGCTCCAGCAAGGCAGCGAGATCGGCCGGATGGAGGGCCAAGGCCGCCTGGGGCGACAGCGTGGCCGCGTTGAGAACGGTCTTGCTCATGGGTTCGGTCCCCCGGTGCTGGACACTGGCCATACCGAGAGACCGAAGCCGCGTGGCTCTCACGCGGTGGGAACTCGGGTCAGGCCAGCTCTGTCAACGGCGCGCGAAAACTTCCGCTCCCGTCGCTCATTCTGGTCTCCACTGGTCGTGCTGAGGTGCCGCGAACACGCGCCCCCAACAGTCTATGCCAGCGCGAGCGTGCCCGGGTCAATCCCATTCTGCTGCACTGCCGGCGCAACGTGCGGTGAAGCGCGGGTCAAAACAGCCCTTTGACCGCGCCCGACCGGTCAAGCCCGATGGCCTCAGCCGCCGGCACCCGCGGCAAGCCAGGCATGGTCATGATCTCGCCAGCGAAGGCAACCACAAAGCCTGCGCCGGCGGAAAGGCGTGCGTTTCGCACGGGGAAGGTGTGACCCTCAGGCGCGCCGACCAGGCGCGGGTCGGCCGAAAAGCTGTACTGCGTTTTGGCGATGCACACCGGCAGGTGTCCGAACCCAGCAGCCTGGAAAGCGTCAAGGCGGCGCGCGGCGGCGTCTGAGAACGTTACCTCCCCGGCATGGTAGATGCGCGTGGCCACCGTCGCGATCTTTTCAGATCTTTTCAGCAAGCGGCAGCTCGTCCGTGTCGAGGAGAGAAAGACGCGCCGTGCCAGCATTGAGCCGCGCCAGCACCGCCCGCGCGAGCGGCATCGCCCCCTCGCCGCCTTCAGCCCAGTGCGTGCAGAGAACGGCCTCCGCCCCGATGGCTGCTACCGCTTCCTGCACGGCCGCGATCTCGGCCTCTGTGTCGGTGTCGAAGCGGTTGAGCGCGACCAGAACGGGCAGACCGAAGCCCTGTAGATTGGCCACATGACGCAGCAGGTTGGCTGCCCCGCGTGTGACAGCTGCGACGTTCTCGCGACCAAGCTCGCCCCTGGTAAGCCCAGCATGCATCTTCCGTGCGCGCACCGTGGCGACGACGATGGCACAGCCCGGAGCAATCCCGCCAAGCCTGCACTTGATGTTGAGGAACTTCTCTGCCCCGAGATCGGCCCCGAAGCCGGCTTCCGTCACCACCACGTTGGCGAGACCGAGCGCCATCCGGGTCGCGACCAGGGAGTTGCAGCCATGCGCGATGTCGGCGAAGGGCCCGTCGTGGACGAGGTCCGGTGTGCCCTCCAGCGTTTGCACCAGGTTTGGCATCAGCGCATCGCGCAACAGGGCGGCCGTGGTACCGTCTGCCTTCAGGTCGGCGGCGGTGACGGGGATGCCGTCACAGCGGGTGGCGACGAGGATGCGGGCAAGGCGCGCGCGTAGATCGGCGAGGTCGGGGGCGAGGCAGAGCGCCGCCATCATCTCTGAGGCGGCGGTGATGTCGAATCCGTCCTCGCGCACAGGCCCGTTCGGCGGCCTGCCCAAACCCACCACGATGTCGCCCAGCGCGCGGTCGTTTGTTAATTTCGAGATAGCGACGCCAGGAGATGTGGCTCGGATCGATCCTGAGCGCGTTGCCGTAATGGAGGTGGTTGTCGATCAAGGACGCGAGCAGGTTGTTCGCTGCCGTGACGGCATGGATGTCGCCGATCAGGTGAGGGTTGATGGCCTCCATCGGCGCCACCTGGGCGTAACCGCCGCCCGTGGCCCCGCCTTTGACGCCAAAACGGGGGCCAAGCGAGGGTTCGCGCAAGCTGGCGAAAGAGCGCACCCCGATCCGCCGCAGAGCATCGGCAAGCCCGATGGTGGTGGTCGTCTAGCCCTCGCCGGCGGGCGTCAGGTTGATTCCGGTGACGAGGACGAGGCGGCCACGGTCTGGTCGTTGCGAAACAGCATCGAGTAGAATCTTCGCCTTGCGTCGACTGAAGAGAGGGATCGTTTCGGTCCCTAAGCCCAACTTCGCTGCCACGTCAGCAATCGGACGAAGCGTGGCAGCGCGGGCAATCGCGAGATCTGAGGGCTGTGGCATGCCGAGGCTTAGCGTGGCTTCGGGATGCGATCGGCGGCAAGACCGACCTCGTCGGCCGTGGCGAGGAGGGATCGCCAGACCTCGTCGGGCAAGGGAACACCCTCGTGCTCGCGAAGGATGCGTTGGCGACGTTCGGGCTCTCCCGGCAGCAGCACCGCACCACCTGGCCGGTCGGCGCGGGAAGAGTGGCAGAACGCGATGAAGCGGCGTGCCCGTTGCGCGAAAGCTTCGGGGTCGTCGATCACGTCGGGGCGCAGGTAAAACGAGAGCATGCCGTTGCTGATTCTGCCGCGACCGCCATCGCGCGGCCCGGCGGTGCCGTTACCGGTGAGAGCGCCGGCGAGGAGTTCGCACAGCACGGCAAGCCCCGAACCTTTGTGCAAGCCGAAGGCGCGGAGCGCGCCTTCGCCCGCCTCCGGATTTCGTTCGCCCTGCGAAAGGTCGCCATAGAGCGCGGCAGGGTCTCCCGTCAGCCGCCCATCGGGCAGGATCATGGAATCGTCCGGCACGGGCGGCCCACCACGGGAGGCGACCAGCACCTTGCCTTCGGCGACCAGCGAGGTGGCGAAATCGAGAATGATCGGGTCGCTTCCTTCGATGGGCACGCCGATGCAGAAGGGCGCTGTAGAAAGACGGCGATCGACGCCGCCGAACGGCGCCACCAGGAGCGAGCCCTGCACGTTGACAAAATGAATCGAGATTATGCCCTCGGCGGCCGCACGCTCCGCCCACTCGCCGACCCGCCCGATATGGCCCGCATGTTTGAGGGCGACGGCGGCAAGGCCCGAGGCGAGGGCCTTCTGCGTACCGACCTCGACAGCAAAGGCGGCCGCCGTCTGGCCGAAGCCGAACCTGCCGTCGATCACCGCGGTGATCACGGTCTCGCGTTCGAGGTGCGGCGTGACGTTAGCGACCACGAGCCCTTCGCGCAGCCAAGCGATGTAGCGCTGCACCCGCACGACGCCGTGGCTGTCGTGACCCGCCAGATTGGCCGAAACGAGGGAGGAGGCGATGCGAGAGGCCTCCTCCTCCGAACAACCGGCAGCGTTGAAAAGGGAGGCGACGAAGGCGCGCAAGTCAGTGGCAGCGAGGATTGGCATGCAGCGAGCGGCGGGCTTGGGCGGGTCGGGATCAGAGGATGTTCTGCAACCCTGCTCTGCACGGGCGGCGCAGGCAAGAGTGGCAGGCGCCGATTCTGCCCTCTCCCTTGCCGACGACAGGTTAAAGAGCGAGGCGACCGGGCTGTCTTCACTTGGCTTCGCGAAACTCATCGGCTCATATGGTTGCCAGCCGATGGGCAGAGGCGCGTCGGTGGCGAGATGAGGAAGGAAAGGGGAGAGGCGTGCGCCCGAACAGGATTCGCGAACTCTGGGCCGCAGGACAAACAGTGATCAACGGCTGGCTCGGCATTCCCTCTTCCATCGCGGCTGAGGCGATGGCGCAGGCCGGCTGGGACAGCCTGACCATCGACCTGCAGCACGGCATGGTGCATTTCGACACGGCTGTGTCGATGCTGCAGGCGATCTCGACCACGCCCGCCGTGCCGCTCGCCCGCGTGCCGTGGAACGAGCCCGGCATCATCATGAAGATGCTGGATGCCGGCGCCTATGGGATCATTTGCCCGATGGTGAGCTCACGCGCTGAATGCGAGCGCTTTGTGCGCGCCTGCCGCTACCCGCCGAAGGGCTATCGCAGTTTCGGACCGCTGCGCGCGGCCTGGTATGCTGGCACGGCGGACTACTGGAAGCACGCCGATGCCACCGTGCTCACTTTTGCGATGATCGAAACGGCAGAAGCGTTGGAGAAGCTCGAGGAGATCGTGACCACGCCGGGGCTTGATGCGGTGTATGTCGGGCCGAACGACTTGGCGCTGGCGATCGGCGAAACTCCGGCCATCGACCCGACCTCGGAACGGACACTCGCCGAGATCCGCCGCATCGCTGAGGTGGCGACGCGGCATGGCGTGATTCCGGGAATCCACACCGGCAGCGGTGAAGGAGCGAAGCGGATGTTCGGTCTCGGCTACCGTTTCGCATCCATTTCAGGAGACGCCGGCCTGCTTGCGGCCGCGGCGAAGGCAGCGGTGGCGGCGGCGCGGGGGGCGGAGGCGAAGGCGGGCGCGGGCACCTATTGAGCCTACGCACCGGGCGGGACGGCGCCGACCTTCAGTGGACCTCGCTTATCCGGGCGAAGGCCGCGCGCAGGTCCGCGATGCCGAAGCCTTGCCGAAGCGCGGCGCCCAGAATGACAGCTTCCCGCCGCGCACGCAACGCCGCTGCGTCCGGCACACGCGCCGCGACCTCGCGGGGGATCACCACCGCGCCATGACGGTCGGCGTGCACGAGCTCGCCGTCGTGCACCACCAAGCCATCAATGCTCACCGTCACGCCGACCGCGACCACGTGCACGAAAGCGTGCGAGGGGGCGAGCATGCCGGCGAGGATCGGGAAGCCTTCCGCCATCATCGGAATGTCGCGGATGAAGCCGTTGGTGATCGAGCCCGCGACACCGAGCGCCTTGTGCACCGTCGTCTGCACCTCGCCCCAGAAGGCGCCCGTGCCGGGAACGGAATCGAGGCCCTAGATGACGGCGATGTTCGGCCCCGACGCGGCGGTCGCGACGTGCTCGTAGTACCGCATGCGAAGCGTGTTTCGCTTCTCGGCTGGCATGGCGGGCGGACGCTCTGCACGGATGGCGGCGGTGCGCGCCCAGCCGACCAGGATCGCGTCAGGGTGGTCGTTGCGAACGAAGGGACGGGTGGTGAACCGGACAGCTCCCGCGGGGAGAGGAGCTCCTCAAGCGCGTTGCACACCGTTGGCGTGTCGAGCCTGGCGAGTTCGGCCAGCAGCGCTGCGTCAGGCGTGATCATGCAGGTGGTATCCTCCCTTCGCGAACGCCTCACCCTCCTATCGGATGGGGCACGCGTCGAGAGGGTCAGGCGGCGAGGCGCTCGGCGAAGGCCAGCAGGTCGCGCAAGGGGAGCGCACCGGAAAGGCGAGCCACTTCGCGCCCGCGCCGGAGCCCGATGAGGGTAGGAATGGCGCGCACGCCGAAGCGCGCTGCCGCCTCCGGATGGGCCTCTGTGTTGAGTTTAAGAAAGCGGATCGCGGGAAGGCTGGCGGCGGCTTGCGCGAAGGTCGGAGCAAAGGCGCGGCAGGGGCCGCACCAAGGCGCCCAAAGATCGAGCAGGGCGGGCAGCTGATCTTTCTCAAGGAAGCGGGCAAGGCTTGCGCTGTCCGTTTCAATCGGCGCGGCCGGCAGTAGCCCGGCACGGCAGGAGCCGCAGACGGGCCTCTCGGTGAGGCGCGCGGCGGGCACGCGGTTGAGCGTGCCGCAGGATGGGCAGACGAGGAGAAGAGGGTCGGGCATCTTGGGTTAGGTCCAGCGTCAACGCGTCTCGCCGTAGAGGGCGCTCCGTTGCTCTGCCTGAGTAAGCGGGCATCTCCCTGGCGCTGCAACCATGCGGTGCAAACGCCACCATGTCGACCGGGGGATCACTCTCGCGTTGGGCCTTGTCAGCTTCTCGCCTCGGATGAGGCGAGCGCCGGCCCCGAGGGCTCGACAAACTCACGCAAGGTTCATGCGACGCAAGCCACTGCGCCCCCCGCTCGGTAAGCAGGGTTTTTCCCCGAGCGATTATCCGCTTCCTCCGCCCTTTGCTGTCAGCCCAAAACAAAATCGGACCCCCGGTGCGAGGCGCAAAACTCTCTGCCACCCGCCAAGCTCGGCTGCTTGTTCGCCGGGGTTCGCACCAGCTGAACCCCTCTTCCCTTGCCATCCGCCATCCATGGAGGATGCTTGGGCACGAGAACCGCCCGCCCACTGAGCAGGCTTTATTCCCAGGTTTGCCGAGAGACACTATGAAGGCGCACAGTGGGAGGCTCGTTCGATGTGCCCCCTTGGTTTGACAAACGTTTTGCCAAGGCCAGGAGCGTCACGTGCGTATCGCGATCGCCGGTTTCCAGCACGAAAGCAACTCCTTCGCGCCGTTTCCGGCCGATCTCGACTCCTTCCGCAGCCCCGGCGGGTTTCCTCCTCTCACGCGCGGCGAGGACGTGTTCGCCGCGATCGCTGGCACGCGACTGCCGATTTCCGGCGCGGCCGAACGCCTGCGTGTGGCGGGGGCGGAGGTGGTTCCGATCGTGTATGCGATGGCAATGCCATCAGCGCCGCTGACGCGCGACGCTTACGAAACGATCACGGGGTGGATCGTCGAAGATACTGCGCGGGCAGGCCCGCTGCAGGGTCTCTATCTCGACCTGCACGGTGCGATGATGGCCGAACACGAACCGGACGGCGAAGGCGCGCTTCTGCTTTGCCTGCGCCAGCGTCTGGGCAATGTTCCGATCGCGGCCAGCCTAGACCTGCATGCCAACGTTACGCCTGCGATGGTAGAGTTGGCAGATGTTCTCACCGCGTATCGGACCTACCCGCATGTCGACATGAAGGAGACCGGCGCGCGCGCCGCCGCCCTTCTGTTGCGGCGCATCGCGCGCGGCAGCCCTTGGGCGCGCACCCATCGCGCGATCGACTTCCTCGTCCCCATCACGGCGCAGTGCACGCTTGTGCCGCCCATGCGCGACCTTTTCCAGCTGCGCGACCGGATTGAGACGGAGATGGGGGCGATCGAGCTTTCTCTCTCGCTCGGCTTTCCCTACTGCGATTTTGCTGGATGCGGGCCGGCGGTGACAGCCTATGCGGAGGCGCCAGAGGTTGCCGAAGAGGCGGCCGAACGCCTAGCGGCGGCTTTCATCTCGCGCCGGGCGGAGATGCGCCAGACGATCCTCTCGCCCGAGGAGGCGGTCTCGCACTGCCTCGCGCACGCCTCGCGCGAAGGCCCGCCAATCATTCTCGCCGACACGCAGGACAATCCCGGCGGCGGAGGGCATGGGGATACCACGGGGCTGCTGAAGGCACTCGTCGCGGGCGGTGTGGCGGGAGCAGTGGTGGGTGTGCTGAACGACCCCGAAGCCGCGCGTGCGGCGCACGAGGCGGGGATTGGTGCCTCGATCGATCTTGCCTTGGGTGGCAGAAGTGATGGCGCGCCGCTCATGGCGCGCTTCCGGGTGCTGGCGGTCGGGTCGGGGCGCTTCGTCTGCGAGGGGCCGATGACGCGTGGCAACCGTGCGGAGCTTGGGCCGATGGCGCTTTTAGAGACAGGCGGAGTGCGCGTCGCGGTGGCGTCGCGCAAGATGCAGGCCTACGATCGGGCCATGTTCCGCCATCTCGGCCTCACGCCGGAACGCCTGCCGGTGCTCGCGCTGAAGTCCTCGGTGCATTTCCGCGCCGATTTCGAGCCGATCGCGAAAGAGGTGCTGATCGTCGCCGCGCCCGGCCCCGTAGTCGCCGATCCAGCCTCGCTGCCATTTCGCAAGCTTCGTGCCGGAGTTGCGCTCAGCCCATGAGCGAGGGCTCGCTGCCGCATGTCCCGCGCCGTCTAGCGGAAGACCCGCAGGAGAGGCGCGCACGCCGTTATGCGCTTGCCGTCTACCTTTTGTATGGGGCCGGGTTTTTCGTCGGTCTGACCTTCCTGCTTGGCGTCGTCCTCGCCTATGTTGCGCGCGACCAAGCCCCTCCCTGGCTTGCCACCCACTTCACGTTCCAGATCCGCACCTTCTGGCTGTCCATCCTGTGGTGTGTGGTTGGCCTCGTCTCGGCCTGGCTCTTGGTCGGTTTGGCCTTTCTCGCCTGGGCCTTCATTCTCACCCTCGGGCGTACCATCAAGGGCTTGGTTCGGCTGAACGAAGACCGGCCGATCGACAACCCGGAGTCCTGGTCTTTCGGTTGAGAGGGCTTAGGTCGGGAGCACATCGATGCCGACGAAGGCTGCCCCAGCGTCGCGATAGGCTGCGGCATCGGCGGCGGCGATGCCGCCCGAAGGGTAGAACGCGACCTCGGGAAACACGCGGCATAGGGCGCGGATATGGCTCGCCCCGCCCAAAGAGGGGGCGGGAAACACCGCGACGGCGTCGGCGAACCCTTCGAGCGCCTCTACGACTTCGTCAGGTGTCAGGGCGCCCAGCATGACGCATGCGGCGAAGCGTTTTCCGGCGGGAACGATCTCCGGCTCGTTCCACGGGCAGGTGAGGAAGCGTGCCCCGGCTTCTCCGCAAGCATAGGCCTCGGCCGCTGTGCGTACCATGCCGGCACCGACCAGCAGGGTCGAGTCAGCGGCGAGGTGGCGGATCAGCTCGATCGCCGAAGGTGTAGAAAGCGCGATCTCGAAGGCAGCGAGGCCAGCCGCCCGGCCCGCGCTGATCCGCGCGCGCGCGTCGTCGGCTGTTGTTTCGCGGACGATAAGGACGCTGCCCGCCTCGGCAAGCCGGCGGGTGATCGGGTGGCTCATGGTGCAGCCCTTGTGCTTGAACCGCGCCCTGCTACCACGCCGTGCGCAGCGGCGTCACTGCGCAGCGTCTTAGGCGAACGGCTCGGCAGGAAAAAGGGGGTCGGGAGCGATGAGCTGCTCCTGCGCGGCAATCAGTGCCATTTCCTGCCGCCCTGCCGCCACGGTGGCGCGCAGCACGCCGTGCAAAGACGAGGCGGCGCGCGACGTGGCCGCAGCGAGGTCGCGCCCGGCCAGAATGTGGGCGAGGAATAGGGCAGCAATGGCATCTCCGGTGCCGCGCCCAACGATCGGCAGCTTCGGCACCCGCACCCGCACCGCGCGCGACGACTCTACCGCGACCACATCAATCGCGTCCTCAGGCGTGTCCTCGACCGCGGCCGAGGTCACAAGCACCGTGCGCGGCCCACGTGCGATCAGGCTCCGCGCTGCCACCAGCAAGTCGGCGCGCGTGCGTGCGGTCGAACCCGTCAGCCAAGCGAGCTCGAACTGGTTCGGGGTCAAGATGTCGGCTGTCGGCACGCACCGGTCGCGGAAGAATTCGGGGATCCCTGGTCGGACAAACACGCCACGCCCATCGTCGCCGATCACTGGGTCGCAGCACCAGAGCGCGGCGGGGTTCGCAGCCTTCAGGCGCGCATGCGCGTCGAGGATCGCCTCGCCGATTGCCGCATCCCCCAAATATCCGGTGAGCAGCGCGTCCGTTTCGGCGAGAGCGCCGCGCTCCGCCACCCCCTGCACAATCTCGCGCACAAGCTCGGCCTCGACGATTTGCCCCCGCCACGATCCGTATCCGGTATGGTTCGAAAAGAGCACCGTGTGGACCGCAACCACCTCGACGCCGAGGCGCTGCAGCGGGAACACCGCCGCCGCGTTGCCGGCATGGCCGTGGCTGACCCAGGACTGGATCGACAATACCTTCACGGACGAAACCTCGCGCCAAAGACGAGAGGAGAGGGATGGAGGAGGATCAGAGACGCCAGCCGGAGTGGATGGCGGCGATGCCGGCAGAGAGATTGCGCCAGGTTACACGCTCGAAACCGGCCTGGCGCATGCGTTCAGCAAGCTCCGCCTGGGCTGGGAAACGGCGGATGCTTTCGGCGAGATAGCGATACGCTTGCTCGTCGCGCGCGACAATTCGGCCCAGCATGGGCAGCACGGTGAAGGAATAGGCATCGTAGAGCGGACGCAGCGCGGCGACCGACACTTGCGAGAATTCGAGGCAGAGGAAGCGCCCGCCAGTGCGTAGCACGCGGCGCGCTTCACGCAGCACGGCGTCGATGTCGGTGCAGTTGCGCAAGCCGAAGGCAATCGTTACCGCGTCGAACGAGGCGTCCGGCAGGGGTAGAGCCTCGGCGTCCGCGACCAGGAACTCGCATTTCCCGATCAGCCCCTTGGCCACCGCGCGCTCTTCCGCGACCTTCAGCATCGCCTCGGTAAGGTCGGCGAGCACGGCCGAACCCGCGCCGCGCTCAAGCGCAAGGAAAGCGATGTCGCCCGTGCCGGCGGCAAGATCGAGCAAGCGCATCCGCGGATGTGGCGCAAGCGAGTTGATCAAGATACGCTTCCATACCCGATGGATGCCGAGGCTCATCAGGTCGTTCATCAGGTCGTAGCGGTGCGCGACCGAGTCGAAGACGCCGCGCACGAGCCCTTTCTTGGCAGGCACGGGCACAGTGCGATAGCCGAAATGGGTGAGGGGTGTGTTGTCGCTCATAGTGCGTGAGCGTAGCCTTGAATGGGCGCGGAGGCGAGAGAGGGGGGCATGCCCGAACTGCCCGAGGTGGAGACGGTGCGCCGTGGGATGGCGGCAAAGCTCGCGGGAAACCGCATCAAGAGCGTTGGTCTTGCCCGCAGCGAGTTGCGCTGGCCGATTCCACAGGGCTTTGCCGAGGCGCTGGTCGGGCGGTCTATCCTTGGGTTCGGCCGCCGCGGGAAAACGATCCTGATGCGGCTTGAGGGTGGGCTTAGTGTGCTCTGGCACTTGGGCATGTCGGGCCGGCTTCGCCTCTCTGGCCCAGATGAGGTAGCAGCGCCCCTGCCGCACGAGCATGTGGTGATCGAAACAAAGGAGGGCTGGCGCCTCGGCTTGATTGATCCGCGCCGCTTCGGCAGCCTCGACTTGGTGCCAACGGCGCACGAAGCGCAACATCCCCGCCTTGCCAGCCTCGGGCCAGAGCCGCTCGAAGACGCTTTCACGCCCTCCTGGCTGGAGGCCGCACTGGCCAGCCGGCGAACCGCGATCAAGGTGGCGCTGATGGATCAGACAATGGTGGCAGGCTTGGGCAACATCTACGCCTGCGAATCCCTGTTCCGCGCGCGGATCTCGCCGAGGCGGGAGGCCCGAACCGTGCGTGGCGAACGCGCTGCCCGCCTCGTTGCCGCAATCAAGGCCACGCTAGCAGAGGCGATCGCGGCTGGCGGGTCGTCTTTACGTGATTGGCGGCAGACCAGCGGTGAGCTCGGCTACTTCCAGCATGCCTGGAAAGTCTATGGTCATGCTGGTGAGCCCTGCGAGCGTTGCCCAGGACCACCCGCTTGCCGAGGGATCGCGACAGTCGTGCAGCAGGGCCGCACCACCTTCTATTGCCCCCGCACGCAACGTTGAGTAGGCGAAGGCGCGGTGCATGCAGCAAAGGGGACAAGCCCGTGGCCTTTGAGATGATTCTGACGGAGACGCGCGGCGCGGTCGGCTTGATCACATTGAATCGGCCGAAAGCGCTGAACGCGCTGTGCGATCAATTGATGGTCGAGCTTGGCCAGGCGTTGCGGGCCTTCGATGCCGATGACGCGATCGGCGCCATCGTGCTCACCGGGAACGAGAAGGCCTTTGCTGCCGGAGCCGACATCAAGGAGATGAAGGACCGTTCTTTCATCGACGTGGTGAACGACGATTTTATCGGCAACCGCTGGGAGACGATCCTTGCCATTCGCAAGCCAGTGATCGCGGCGGTAGCTGGTTTCGCCTTGGGAGGCGGTTGCGAGCTTGCTATGATGTGCGATGTTATCCTCGCTGCTGACACCGCAAAGTTTGGCCAGCCCGAGATCACTCTTGGCGTCATACCCGGTGCTGGTGGCACGCAGCGTTTGACGCGCGCGGTCGGCAAGTCGAAGGCGATGGAGATGATCCTGACGGGGCGGATGATGGGCGCCGAGGAGGCCGAACGGGCAGGGCTGGTCGCGCGAGTCGTGCCGGCAGCGGAACTGATCGAGGAGGCGGTGCGGGTGGCGGAGAAGATCGCCTCCTTCTCGCGCCCCGCGGTGGCGATGGCCAAGGAGGCGGTAAACCGCGCCTTCGAGACCACGCTGGCGGAAGGCGTGCGATTCGAACGGCGCCTCTTTCAGTCCTGTTTCGCGCTCGAGGACCAGAAGGAAGGGATGATGGCGTTTACGGAGAAGCGGCCGCCGGCTTTTCGCCATCGCTGAGCCGTCCGCGAGCGCCTTGACGGCACGAAACCTCGGGTGTAAGCACCGCGGCCTTCGGCAGCCTAGGCGGGCTGCCAGCAGCAAGCATCATGATCGAGCAGCGTCATGGCGAACACAGCTTCGGCGAAGAAGCGCATCCGGCAAATTGAGAAGCGCACGATGCGCAACCGCGCGCGGCGGTCCCGGCTTCGAACTTTTGCCAAAAAGGTCGAGAAGGCCATCGCAGCCGGTTCGGCGCACGAAGCGCGCTCGGCCCTCCGTGTGATGACGTCTGAGCTGATGCGTGCCGCCTCGAAGGGCATCATTCACCGTAACGTTGTTGCGCGGAAGCTGGCGCGCCTGTCGCGCCGCGTGAAGGCACTGGACATCGCGCCCGCGTCCTGAGTTTTTGTTTTGGTCGCAGTGTTGCGGCCGTCGCACTGACAGTGATCTGCTGACGCGAGGCTGACGAGGGCTCCAAAAGCTGTGGACGCCCTCGCGTTGTGGCTGAGACAATGTCGCGTTCCTAACTGACAATCACTTACGCTTAGCCTTTAAAACGTAACATCATCGCAAGAATTGATTTGCCTCCGCCCCGGAAACTTCTCTAAATGGGAGCGTCTGCCCCGCGCCCACGGCGCCAGCCGGGAGCGGGGTGTGCTCGAGTTGCGCGCGATGGAAGGGACCGTGGAAGAGAGCGGGTTCGACGTGTCTCGCATCGACCCGGAAATCAGCGGGCAGTGGGCGCGAGTCCGCGGCCGGCTCCGCGAGGAGGTCGGCGAGGTGCAATACCGCACGTGGCTGCGGCAAATGACCCTCGCTGCCGTCAGCGACGACGAGGTCACCATCGTCCTGCCGACACGGTTCCTGCGCGACTGGGTGAGGGCGCACTACGGTGATCGGATCCGCGCCCTGTGGCATGCGGAGAATGCCCGCATCCGTCGCGTCGAACTGCGCATTGGCGCGCCGCATGCTGGGCTTGCTGAAGCGCTCGCGGCCGCCCCGGCCGATGAGGCCAAAGGGCCGAGTCCTGTCGCCGAAGCCGCGCGCGGCGAACTGCGCACCGATGTCCGCAACGACCTTTCAGGCCCGCTCGACCCGCGCTTTACGTTCGGCACCTTCGTCGTCGGCAAGCCGAATGAATTCGCTTATGCGTGCGCGCGTCGGGTGGCGGAAAGCGGGCCCACGCCGGGCTTCAACCCGCTCTTCCTCTACGGCGGTGTTGGCCTTGGCAAGACGCACCTGATGCACGCTATCGCCTGGGCAATTCGTCAACGCACGCCACACCGCGCGGTCGCCTACATGTCGGCGGAGAAGTTCATGTACCGCTTCATCGCCGCCATCCGCAGCCAGTCATCCGTCGAGTTCAAGGACAGCCTGCGCGCTGTCGATGTGCTGATGGTGGACGACCTGCAATTCCTCATCGGCAAGGACTCCACGCAGGAGGAGTTCTTCCACACCTTCAACGCTTTGGTCGATGCCGGCAAGCAGATCGTCGTCTCTGCCGACAAGTCACCCTCAGATCTATCGGGAATCGAGGAAAGGTTGCGCACCCGTCTCGGTTGCGGCATGGTCGCGGACATCCACGCCACCACCTACGAGCTGCGCATCGGCATCCTCCAGGCGAAGGCCGCCCTGCAGGGTGTGGCCGTGCCACAGAAGGTGATGGAGTTTATGGCGCACAAGATCACCACCAACGTGCGCGACCTCGAGGGTGCGCTCAATCGTGTCGTTGCGCACGCACAACTCGTCGGCCGCCCGATCACCCTCGAAAGCACGCAGGAGGTGCTGCGGGACTTGCTGCGCGCGCACGAACGGCGCGTCACCATTGAGGAGATTCAGAAGCGCGTGGCGGAACACTACAATATCCGCCTCACCGATATGTTCTCCGCTCGTCGCGCCCGTGCCGTCGCTCGCCCGCGCCAGATTGCGATGTACCTCGCCAAGCAGCTCACTGCGCGTTCCCTGCCCGAGATCGGGCGCAAGTTCGGCAACCGCGACCACACCACGGTGATGCACGCCTGCGCGCGAATCGCCGAGCTGATGCAGAAAGATCCCGCTCTCGCCGAGGACGTCGAACTCCTCCGCCGCATGCTGGAGAGTTGAGGCTCAGCCGCACGCCCAATCGCCCCAGCCCTGCGCGACGGGGCTGCATTTCCCGTTCGAACGGCTACATTGCGGGCGTCGAGGGAGATCTGTCCGCATGCTCGCCACCAGCTCCGCCTTCACGGAAAACGCCGCCCGCGCGCTCGCCGATGCCGGACTGCAGAAGGCACTTGCCGCCACGCGCCCACGCTTTCAAGACAAGCGAGCCAAGGCGTATGTCGGCCTGCCCGAGTTCGAGGCGCTGCGCGACGCCGCCCGCGACATCAAGAACCACACAATCGCCCATCTCGACCTTTACCTCGAGGCGTATGCCAAGTCCGTCGAGGCGCAGGGCGGCCAGGTGCACTGGGCCGAGACGGCAGAGGAGGCACGGCAAATCGTGCTCGACATCTGCCGCCGCGCCGGCGCCCGCACCGTGACCAAGGGCAAATCGATGATCGCCGAGGAGATCGGGCTGAACGATCACCTCGAGGCGAACGGCGTGATGCCGGTCGAGACTGACCTTGGCGAGTACATCATCCAGCTACGGCGCGAACCTCCGTCGCACATCATCGCGCCTGCCTTCCATCTTAACCGCGAGGACTGGATCACCACGTTCCGCGAAAAGCATGCCGGCCTGCCGGCGGATCGTCCACTCGCGGAACGGCGCGACCTGCTGGCGGAGGCGCGCAGCGTGCTGCGCGAGCGATTCCTCGCCGCCGATGTTGGCATCACGGGGGCGAACCTACTGATCGCCGAAACGGGAAGTTCCGTGATCGTGACGAACGAGGGTAACGGAGACCTCACCCAGACCTTGCCCCGCGTGCACATCGTGCTCGCCTCGCTCGAGAAGCTGGTGCCCACCCTCGAAGATGCTTGCACCATCCTCCGTCTGCTCGCGCGGTCGGCCACAGGCCAAGACATGTCGGTGTACACGACCTTCTCCACCGGCCCGCGCCGGGCGAATGACGCTGATGGGCCGGCTGAATACCATGTCGTGCTGCTCGACAACGGCCGGTCTGCTATGATCGGAACCGAGTTCCAGGATATGCTGCGCTGCATCCGTTGCGCGGCCTGTATGAACCACTGCCCGGTGTACGGCTCTATCGGCGGGCACGCCTATGGCTGGGTCTATCCGGGGCCGATGGGCGCGGTGTTGACGCCGGCGTTGATCGGTGTCGATCAAGCCAGCCACCTGCCCAATGCCTCGACCTTCTGCGGGCGCTGCGAAAGCGTTTGCCCAATGAAGATTCCCTTAACCAAGATGATGCGGCATTGGCGCGAGCGCGCGTTCGAGCGTCATCTCGTTCCCCCAATGGCCCGCACAGGGCTCGCGGCGTGGGCCTTCCTGGCGCGCCGTCCTTTGCTGTATCGGCTGGCCACACGGGTCGCCATCGGCATGCTTGGCCTGTTCGGCAAGCGAAAGGGCCGATTTAGAACGCTGCCGCTTGCCAGCGGCTGGACGGCGGGGCGGGACTTCCCGGCGCCAGAAGGCGAAACGTTCCAGGTGCGCTACGCGCGGCAGACGAAGCGGGGTGCCGTAGGGTGAGCGGTACCTTCGACTCCCGGGCGCGCATCCTTGCCCGAATCCGCGCCGGTCTGCCGCGTGATCGCGACGATGGCGCGCGGGCCGAGACCGTCCATGCGCGTCTCACCAATCCTCCGCGCGGGCTGATCCCTGACCGCGCGAAGGGCGAGAGGGTTGTCCTGATCGATCGTTTCGTTGCCAATCTTGAGAAGGAGTTCGGCACGGTGGCGCGGCTTGGCAACGCAGCCGAGGTGCCGGGCCATATCGCCGCCTGGCTTGCTGCCCGCAACCTGCCCGCCCGGCTTGCTGCCGCCCCGCACCCTGACCTTCTCGCACTGCCCTGGGCGGACCGACCTTCCCTCGCCGTCCGTTTTGGCCGCGCCGAACCCAATGACGCCGCCTCGCTCACCGCGTGTTTCGCTGCCGTGGCGGAAACGGGCACGCTGGTCTTGACCTCCGGCCCCGATCACCCGACGACCCTGACCTTGCTTCCTGATGCGCATCTCGTTCTGCTGCGGGCTAGCCGCATTGTTGGCGCTTTCGAGGAGGCGTGGGACCTGTTGCGGGTGGAGCGGGGGCGGGTGGATGAGGCGCTGCCTGCGCGGCGTCGCGTCATGCCACGTACGGTGATGCTGGTCACAGGCCCGTCGCGGTCGGCTGACATCGAGCAGACGCTGGAACTTGGCGCGCACGGGCCGCGCAGCCTGCACGTGATCCTGCTCGAGGACGAAGGATGAGCCGCCCGCCGCGCGGGCGCATACCGCCTGCGCGTCGTCGACGTGCGGTAACAGCGGAGGAGGAGGCGCTTTGGCGCGCCTTCGTTGCCCGGACGGGGATCGTGCCTTTGCGGCCTGACGAGGCCGCCGTGACCGATCCGCCTGCGGAACGGGAAAGCCGGCAAGTGCCCTCCCCCGCGCCTGAGCCTCCACACCTACCGCCGCCCAGACCAACGCTGCCCAACCTCTCTCCCACCGTCATGCCGGCAGGGCTCGATCGGCGGCGGTGGGACGATCTGCGCCGCGGCCGGTTGCGGCCGGAGCGAACACTCGACCTACATGGCAGGCGGGCTGCCGAAGCGCATGCCGAGGTGCGCGCCTTTGTGCTTGCCGCCCACGCTTCGGGCCTGCGGTGTGTCGCCATCATCACTGGCAAGGGCACAGGGGAGGCGGGCGGGGTGCTGCGGCGGGAGCTGCCGCACTGGCTGAACGCGCCAGACTTGAGGTCGGTCATCCTGGCCATAGCGCATCCGCACGGCGGCAATGTCGGTGCGGTGCACCTGCTGCTTCGCCGCCGCCGCCCTTAAGCGCGCGCAGGACGAACGATCCAGAGCCATAGCACGCTTTTCCGCAAACCCAGCTTTCGCGCGCGCGCCTCGTCAGGCGCAAAGCCTTCGCCTCACACACCGCCCTGCGCCAGAGGGCGCATCACTGCCCTTGAAGGAACGACCTCAGCACCGCAACCGTGCGGTCCGGATCCTCTTCGAACGGCAAATGACCGAGGCCGGGGAAGATGATCACCTGCGCGTGGCGCAGGTTCGCCCGGTAGTCTTCCGCCCGCGCGGGTGGGATGGCGCGATCCTTCTCCCCCCACAGCACCAACACGGGTGCCGAGATCGACCGCAGCCGCTCCTCCGGCGGGAGCAGAACATGGCCCGCGATGCGGTCAAGGATCGCCTGCCGAACGCCCGGCGCGATCAGCATCTCGTGCGTGCGTTGCACCACCTCCTCCGTCAAGCGCGACGCATCGCCGTAGGCTCCGGCAAGCGACCAGCGCACCAGAGCCTTGGGCATGAAGAAGGGCAGAAGCCGTGCAAGCAGGGGTACGCGCGTGGGCACGCCATAGGTGCGGCCGGGGCTTTCGAACCCGTCGGGCGAGACGAGCACAAGACGATCGACCCGCTCAGGATGGGCAGCGGCGAACGACCAGGCAATCCGCCCGCCCATCGAGGAGCCGACGAAGGAAGCGCGGGGCAGGCCGAGACGATCCATGACGGCAAGGATCACCGCGTGCGCGCGACCATCGCTGTAGTCGTTCGTCGGATCGGGCCCGGTGAGCCCGAACCCGGGCAGGTCGAAACGGACGATGCGGAATTGATCCGATAGCTGGGCGGCCCAGCCGTCCCAGGTGTGCAAGGAGGCGCCGAAGCCGTGCAGCAGGATCACGGCCAGGGCGTCACGCGGCCCTTCGTCGCGCAGGTGAAGGCGCAAGCCCGCAATGGTCGCGAAATCATCTGGCCCGCGGCTGTAGCGCGCCTCGAGGTCGGCGCGATCGCGATCGGGTTGCCAGGCCCAGGCGGCAACGAGGCCAACGGCGATGAGAAGGCCGCCAAGGGCGAAAAGGACGGCGCGACGCATGGGCAAGGCCTAGCGGCGGCAAAGGGCAGGGCGCAACCGGGGTCGCGCTCAGACCGCCTCAAACCGCGCGCGCGTGCCGCTGAGCCGCGGGGTCGAGATGGCGGTCGAACAGGGCAGCGACCGCGCGTAAGAAAGGGCGGCCGCGGGAGGTGACGGCGATGCGCCAGCCCTCGCGCTCGATCAGCCCGTCCGCCGCCATCGCATCAAGCCGCGGCAGCACGTCGGCGAACCGACGCGGATCAACCCCATGCTCGCGACAGGTAGCGCCGATGTCGAGGGCAAGCGTGCACATCAGGCGCTCGATCAGCAAAGCGCGCAGGCGGTCGTCTGCGTCGGGCTCGATGCCGCGCACGATGGCGAGCCGCCCGGACCGGATTGCCTCGCGCCACGGCGGCACGCTGGCCGCGTTTTGCGCATAGCCCTGAACAAAGCAGGAGATCGCCGACGCGCCGATGCCAATCAACGTGGGGGCGGTGTCGTCTGTATAGCCCTGAAAGTTGCGCCTGAGGCGGCGATCGGCCAGGGCGAGGGCGAGCGGGTCATCGGCACGCGCGGCATGATCAAGCCCGATCGCGACATAGCCGGCGGCGGTGAAGATGGCGAGCGCGGCGCGGAATTGGGCAAGACGCCCGGCAGCGTCGGGAAGATCCTGCTCGCGGATAAGGCGCTGATGGCGGCGCATCCACGGCACGTGCGCGTAGCCGAAGATGGCCACCCGGTCAGGGTTCAGCGTCAGGGCCTGGCGGGCCGTGCGCGCCACCGAGAACTCGGTCTGGTGCGGCAGGCCGTACATGAGGTCGAAATTGATCCGCGAGATGCGCGCTCCGCGCAGCCGCGCCACGCAGTCGGCGACGAGATCGAACGGCTGCACCCGGTTCACCGCCCTCTGCACCACCGGGTCGAAGTCCTGTACGCCAAGCGAGGCCCGTGTCACCCCGGTTTCGGCAAGCGCGCGGATCATGGCGTTCGAGACTGTGCGCGGGTCGAGTTCGACCGCGATCTCGGCCTCTGCATCGATGGCGAAGGCGGAGCGAAGTGCGGCGTCGACCTTGCGCCACTCCGCAGGGCCGATGATGGAAGGCGTGCCCCCGCCCCAGTGAATGCGCGTCACACGCTGCATCCGTCCGATCGCCTGGCGCCAGAGGGCGATTTCGGCGATCAGGTCCTCGACATAGGCCGAGACGGGGGCGGCACGGTTGGCCACGACCGTGCTGCAGCCGCAGTACCAGCACATGCGGCGGCAGAACGGCACGTGCAGGTAAAGGGAGAGTGGTTCGTTGGGTGCAAGCGACGCGAGCCAGCCACGCACGGTCGCCTCAGTGACGCCGGCGTGAAACTGCACCGCCGTCGGGTACGACGTGTAGCGCGGCAGCCTGCCGTCCCAGCGGGAAATCAAGGTGGCGTCGTCGACCATGACTGAACAAGTGTCCGCCCGCGCGACGAGGCCTGCATTGAGGGAAGTCAAGCAAGGCCCATGCGCCAAAACCCTCGGCTCACACCGCCGGGGCGCGCGCCTCGGCAAGCAGACGCCTCAGGGTGCCGAGCAAATCCTCGCGCGAGAACGGCTTGCGCACGATGGGTAGCTCGGTGTCGGTCAACCCGGTGTCGTCGTAGCCGGTCATCAGCACCACCGGAAGGTTCGGGCGCAGGGTGCGGATTTCGGCGGCGAGCGCACGGCCATCGAGGCGGCCCGGCATTCGCACATCTGACAGGACCAGATCGACGGCAACGCCGTAGCGGAGCAGGGCAAGCGCGGCGTCGCCCTCTGCGACGGCATGGGTCCGCAGCCCGGCCTCAGCGCAGACGCGTTCGAGTAAGGCGCGCAGCGGCGG
This sequence comes from uncultured Elioraea sp., assembly GCA_938010425.1. GTDB lineage: Bacteria > Pseudomonadota > Alphaproteobacteria > Acetobacterales > Acetobacteraceae > Elioraea. Next base: position 17,115 of record CALLUO010000068.1, on the reverse strand, counting down.
CTCGTCCTCGACGATGAGCACCGTCGCTTCGGCGAGGGTTAGGCTGTCGGCAGAGTTCGGTTTCGGCGCTTCCGCTGGCCCTGCGGCCGCTGGCAGCCAGAGCGTGACGGTGGTTCCCTGGCCGGGGGCGCTGTCGATGCGGACTTCGCCGCCCGACTGGCGCGCGAAGCCGTACACCATGGCAAGCCCAAGCCCCGTGCCTTTGCCCGAGCCCTTGGTGGTGAAGAAGGGTTCGAAGGCGCGGGCAAGCACCTCGGCGGTCATGCCGACACCTTTGTCGGCTACCGTGATCTTCACAGCTGGGCCGGTGAGATTGAGCGTGGCGAGCTCGCGGTCCGGCGCAAAGGTGGCGGAGAGGGTGACGGTGCCCCCGTCGGGCATGGCGTCGCGCGCATTCAGCACAAGGTTGACAAGCGCGCTCTCGAGCTGGGCGGCGTCGGCGAGAACAAGTGGGGTGGCGGGGTCGAGCTCGATCTTGAGTTCGATCCGACCGCCGAGGGCGCGTCGCAGCAACGTCTCCAACCCACCGAACAAGGGCCCGAGCGGGACAGCGGTAGGCCGCAGGGGCTGACGCTGGGCAAAGGCGAGCAGGCCGCGGGTGAGCTTGGCGCCCTGGTCCACCGCGGCGAGGGCAGCGCTGGCCAGCTCCTGGCCGTCCCCTTCACCCAGCTGTTCGCGTATGAGCTCGAGATTGAGCCCGATCACGGACAGCAGGTTGTTCACGTCGTGTGCGATGCCGCCGGTCAGTTCGCCGAGAGCGGACAGGCGTTGCGACCGTTCGAGCCGCTGCTGCTGTTCGATCCGCTCCGTCACGTCCTGGCTGACGCCAACCAGCGCGAGCGGCGTGCCGTCCGCTGCACGCTCCAGCGCAATGGTCGAGCTGCGCGTGCGGATCGTGCCGTCCGTGTGGCGGACGCGATAGGTGACGAAGGCCGGCTCGCCCGACTGTCGCACCTTCTCGAGCGCGGCAAGCAGGACCTCTGCATCCTCTTCAAGCCAGATGTCGCGCCTGTAGGTCTCGATCGATCCGCTAAAAGTGGCTGGATCGCGCCCAAGCTGTTCTGGAATGATGTCGGTCAACTCAAATCGGTTCGACCCGATCGGCAAACGCCAGAAGCCGAGCCCTGCCAGCCGTGCGGCCTCGGCGAGTTGCAGCTGGGCGCGCGCGATCCGTTCGCTTGCCGTCACCGCCTCAGTTACATCCTGGGTGATGCCGTAGACGGTTGGCCGTCCGTCGCGGTCGCGTTCGAGGCCGGCCGTGATGCGCAGCCAGCGCACGGAACCGTCGTCATGGCGCACGCGGCACTCCACCGTCTGCGCCTCGTCGGAGGAGAAGAGTTTCTCCTGCATGTCTTCCCAGCGACGCAGGTCGGGCGCGAGGAGGCGCGATCGCACCAAGTCCAAGGTCGGTGTGACGCTGCCGGGTTCCACCCCCCAGTGCCTGAACATTTCGTCCGACCACTCCATCACCTCCTCGTCGAGGCGGCGGCGCCAGAAGCCGAGGCGTGCCACCCGGCCAACATCGGCAAGCAGCCGTTCCTGGCGGCGCAAGCGCAGAGTGGCCTCCACCTCCTCGGTCACGTCCTGCGAAAGGCCGGTGACGGCGAGAGGCCGTCCGTCAGCGTCGCGTTCGAGACCGGCGACGATGCGGATCCAACGTATGGTGCCGTTTGGGTGCACGACGCGCACCGTTGCGGTTTCGGTCGAACCCTCGGCGACGATCCTCCGCCCCGATTCCTCCATCACCGCTCGGTCGTCGGGATGGAAGCGGGCACGAAACGTTTCGAGGTCGAGCGGCCCAGAGTCGGGCGGGAAGCCGAACTGGCGAAGCTTCTCTTCGGAGGCGACCATCACAGACCCATCAAGGGCGCGGCGATAGAAGCCGACCTTGGCCACGCGCTCGACCTGGCGAAGCCGTTCTGCTTGCTCAATCATCTGCGCCCGCGCGTGCACCTCCTCCGTGATGTCGCGGGTAACGCCCACCACCGCGATCGGCCGGCCAGTGTCGTCGTACTGAAGCTTGCCGACCGCCTCACGCCAGCGAATCTGCCCGTCGGGGCGAACGATACGAAACTGCATCGTGCCGGTTTCGCCGGTTTCCAGCACGCGGCGTCGTGCCCCCTGAACCGCCTCTCGATCCTCAGGGTGGATCATCGCGGTCACCGCCGCGCGCGTCGGCACGAACGTTGCCGGGTCAACGCCGTAATCTTCGTAGATGTCGGGCGTCCACTCGTAGAGATCTCTGTCGAGATCGCGCCGATAGAAACCGATTCGGCCGGCTTGGCGAGCCGTCTCCAAAAAGGTCTTCTGCCGCTCCAGCCGCTCGCGCGCCTCAACCTCCTCCGTGACGTCTTGTGTCAGACCGTTGATCGCAACAGGCGTGCCCGTCTCGTCGCGCTCGAGGCTCGCGTGCAGACGAAGGCGGCGAACCCGTCCGTCGGGCAGAACGACGCGGAACAGGGTGCTTGCTGTCTCCGCCCCCGCTTCAAGCTGGGCCGTGACCGCGTTGAGGAGCGGCAGGTCGTCCGGATGCACGCGGCTGCGGGCCTCAGCGACGGTCGGCGTTTCATCTTCTGCAAACCCGTGCTGGCGGCGAAAGACGGCTGTGGTTTCGAAGCGGGAGCCGTCGAGGGCGCGGGAGTAAAAACCAATGCTCGCCACCCGGCCGACCGCGGCGATTTGCTTCTCCTGCCGGGCGAGGCGCTGTTCCGCCGCGATGTCCTCCGAAATGTCGAGCGCAACCCCATAGAGCGCCGCCGGACGTCCTTCGCCGTCGCGCTCGAGCGCCATGGACACCCAGAGGTGGCGCACTCGGCCGTCCGCGCCGCGGATCCGGTAGGTGATCTGAGCCGGCTGTCCGCTGTCGATGACGCGCTCGGGCAGACGCTTCAACAGTTCGCGGTCAGGGGCCAAAACGCGTTCGTACAGCGCTTCAATGGTCGGGGTGAATGAATCGGGTGTTTCGCCGAAGTGGCGGAACATCTCTGGCGACCATTCGAGGCGGCCGGAGCCGTCGAGCGGGCGCCGCCAGAAGCCCAAGCCCGCAAGCCGTCCAGCTTCGGCCATTTGCAGATCGCGCCGGATCAGCGCCTCGTGCAGGGCTTCGCGTTCGGTGATGTCCTGGCTGACTCCGCTGAGGTAGACGATGCGGCCCGTCTCGTCACGCTCTGCCGAGATCAGCGACCAGCGCACACGCAGCGCGCCGTCTGAGGGTCGGCGAAAGCGGAACACCACGCTTTCCGTCTCGCCGGTCTCCGCCACGCGCGCGAGGGCGGCGAGAAGGCGCGGCCGATCTGCCTCCTCGACCAAAGACCAGGTCGCCGCTGTGGTGGGGACAAAACTCGCCGGATCCACGCCGAACTGGCGGTAGGACTGTTCGTCCCACTCGTAGCGATCTCCCCCCGGTTTCAGCCGCCAAAAACAGAGCCCGGCGAGCCGCTTCGCATCTTCCAACTGCTTCGTCTGCCGGGCTATCGTTTCGCGCGCTTCGCGCACTTCGGTGACGTCCGTCACCGCGCCGTAGACTGGTCCTGGCGACCCGTCCGGCCCAAGGAGTTGGATCGCCTTGTCCTCGATCCAGCGCACCTGCCCGGTGGCGTCGACGATTCGATAGGTGAACCGCCAGCCCTTGGTGAGGTCGGCAGAACGGTAAGAGCGTTTGAGGCCCTCTCGGTCCTCCGGGACGACCACCTCCTCGCGCCAAATGTTCGGTCTTGACTCCAGCACCTGCAGTGGCTTGCCCGTCAGCTGTTCGACAAACTCGGCGAAATATTCCGTCCGCGCCTGCGGGCTTCGCCTAACCCAGAGGCCGATGCCGAGACTGTCCGCAACCCGACGCAGCTCGCCCTCGCGAGTGGCGAGTTCGGCCAGCGCCCGATCCAGCCGGCCGAGGCTACGGGCCAAACGCTGGGCGAGAACGGCCAGTGCGGCGGCGAAAACAAGAGCGGCGACCGCGACCGGCAGGGCAAAGCTGAGCCATTCCTGCAGCACAGCGCGTCGCGAGTGGGTCACGATCACCGCAGTTGTTCCGCCTCTGACCGCACGCGCGGCGATGAGCGCGCCGGGCTCCGCCGCCACACCGTCAGCACTTGGCTGCCAGGGGATCCACTCTGGCAGGCGACCGATCGGTGTACCGTCCGTCCGGACCAGCAAGACCGAGACATCGTCGGGAACGGTGAACTCCGGCAGGAGGGAACCAGGCCCCTCGGCCGGCAGAGTGGCAGAGACAACGGCGCTGATGCTGCCATCGCGGTCGAACACGGGAAGCCCGACCGCGACCACGGGGCGCCCAGCGGCGTGGCCGAGCCGTCCGACATAGCGTTCGCTGACGCTGAGCGAGGGGCGCCAGTCGCGCGCGACCGTCAGGAAGGCAGGGCTGTCGGCGAGTGAGACCCTCTCCATCCGCTCCGGCGGCACGAGCGAGGTGGCAATCAGGTTGCCGCGGCCATCGAACACCGTAAAGACGAGGACGCCGTCGCTGACCGCCAGAGCCCGCCGGGCGAGGCGGTGGAGCTCGTCGCGATGCGCCGCATTGTCCAGCCGGTCGGGCCGCACCGCTGCAGCGATGGCGGAAAGCCCATACTCCAGCGCCTCGAGCCGGCGCGACACCGCTTCTGCCGCACTCTCCGCCAGCGCAGACGAAGCGGCTTCGGCCCTGCGCAGTGAGGCCCGCAGCTCGAACTGCAGAGCGAGCGCAACTGTGGCGACGACGAGGAGCCCAAGCGCGACAGCCGCCCACGGCAAAAGGCCAGCGAGGCGTCGCGCCGGGCGGGACGTCATCTGGTCAAGACCCGTCTGACCCGGCAGCGGCCTCGTGCAGGAAGGTTCGCAGTGCGGTGGCCGAGAAGGGCTTGGGGCGGACCGACACGCGGGTGAGGCCGCAACGCTCCGCCGTCTGTTCCGCCACTCGAAGCAGAGAATCGCCGTAGCCAGAGACGATCATCAGAGGAATGTCCCGGCCCGTCGCAGCGAGCCGCCCCAGCACGTCAAGCCCTGAGCCCTCGGCCAGCATGCAGTCGATGATCGCGGCTGTGGGGCGGAGCCTGCTCAGCGTCTCAACGGCTTGCTCGGCGTCGACGCAATCATGCACCTGCCACCCTTCGGCCTGGGCGACGCTGGCCACCACTCGGGCTAAGGCCGGATTGTCCTCGAGCAGAAGGAGGTCGCGTCCGGCACCGGTTCCCTCGGGAGCGGCAGTGCGGGAGGTTTTGTCGCTCATGGCGTGCATGTGGTTAGGGCCTTTCCTCTAACGATAACGATTTCGTATTTCCTATCTTTTGACAAAGGATTTCCCCACCGCGCGCAAGGACGTGAGGAGACGCAGCCGCGCAGGCCACGCTCTGAGCACGGCGAGCTCAATCAGGAATGGACCGCGCCGGCTGAGCGAGGCACGCAACAGGTCGGAAAGCATGCCGAGATCGGCCGCTGCCACCGCCTCAACGCCGAATCCTTGCGCGATCCGCACCCAGTTGAGGTCAGGGTTGCCGAGATCGAGCAGGTCAAGCGCCGTTCGCCGAGGGTTTGCGCCGACATGGGCCAGCTCATGACGCAGAATGGCAGAGCGGCGGTTGGCGAAGATCCATGATACTGGCATCGGCCCGTTCGCGGGCGAGGCCCCACAGCCCCTGCACGGTGTCGAGAGCTGAGCCGTCGGCACCTCGACCCCGCCCCGTCCCAGCATCCGCGCGGCGGTGTCGACCCACGCCGGTGCAGGCAGCAAGGCGAAAGGGATGGCAGCGGCTCGGCAGGGCCGCCAGCCTCCCTGGATGGCGGACCCTTTCGCTGTGGTCTTTCTCCTCGTCACCGCTGCCGTGGCAGCGGCGGGTTGGCTCGTCTCGGGCGAGGCGCTGCGGGCGGTCGCCGTGGTCGTCGTCGCCACCCCTTGCCCTCTTATTCTCGCCGCCGTGATGGCCCTCGTCACCGGCGGCCGGGTGGAGGCGGCGGAGCCAATCGGGCTCGCGCTCAGGCTTGCTGCCGTGCATGCCGGGCTGAGGCCCCAGGCCAAGATCGCGGCGCCGAGGGCGGAGCAGGCGTCAGGGCCGGTCGCGATGGTCGGAGACGGGGTGAACGACGCCCCCGCGCTCGCGGCGGCCGATTTCGGCATCGCTCTTGGCGCCCATGGCACGGCGGCGGTGCCCGAACTCCGCCGCACCCTGCACGCGCTGGAGGTTTTGCTCAGCCTCCACCTCGCCGCGGAGGAGGAGGCGCTTGCTGACTTCTCGACCGAACCTTCAGCCGAGGCGGCGGGCTAGGCCAAGCCCCGTAGCGTAGCCGGCAAGTGCCGCCGCGATCCACACCCAGCCATGCAGGCTGCCCGAGGCGATGCCCGACACATAGGCCGAAATGTTGCACCCCCCGGCGAGGATGGCGCCGAAGCCAAGCAGCGTGCCGCCGCAGGCCGCCCCGGCAATCGCGCGCGAGGAAAGTGGGCGGCCGGTGAGCAAGCGGCCGGTGAGGGCAGCCGACAGCCCTGCCCCAAGCACCAGCGCCACCGCCATCACGCCGAACCGATCTGCTGTCAGGGGGGAGAGCAGGCGGGCAGAACGTCCCAGCTGCTCCCACCACGCCCAGAACGCCGGGTCATCGAGCCCGACCTCGCCGATCAGCCGGCTGCCCCAGAGTGGGAAGGCGGCGACGATGCCCCAAGGCTGCCCCGCGACCAGCAGGGTGATGAGGTTGAGGAAAGCAAGCGCGACCGCCCCCCACGCGAGCGGGGCAAGGCCCTCGCGCGCGGCAAAGAGCGGCTCGACGCTGCCGCTGCGGCGGCGTTCGAGCCTGACGAGTCCCATCCACGCCAAGCCGAGGACGGACAGGATGAGCAAAAGCGCAGGTACGGTGCCGAAAATCCCCTGCAGGCTGACTGACGGGAGAGAGGGCAGAGTGGACCAGCTCCCTCCTGTGGCCGCGGCGAGTGTCGCGCCGAAGATGGCGAAGGGGATGGTGAGCCAAGCGGGCGGGCTGCCGGCTCCAGCGCAGAACAGCGTGCCGGAGACGCAGGCGCCTGCCCAGTGCATACCGATGCCGAACAGGAAGGCACCCAAGAGGGTAGCGAGGCCCGCCGGGACGATGGTGCCGCCGACCTGAACCCCTAGGCTCGGAGCGAGCGCGAAGGTGGGCAGGAACAGCACCGCACCAAGGCCAAGGAGCAAGAGCTGGGCGCGCATCGCCCGCGTGCGCCCCTCCACCAAAAGAGCGCGAAATCCACCAGCAAAGGTGAAGGCCGACCGATGCAGTGCGAAGCCAAGGCCAGCCCCCACCAGCCACAACGCAGCGATGCGCCAGCCGTGCAGCGCATGGAGCCAGGCGGCACCGCACGCCAGCAGCAGCACGGCAGCGACGCCGAGGGCAGCGCGCGACCAGCCCGGAGCGCGGAGGGAGGCGGACGACGAGAGGGAGGGAAGGGCGGGGCGAAGGGCGATCATTGCGGGAGGGCCTCCGCGTTGGTTCTGAAAGGACCTCACCACAACGGAGTTCAAAAATCAACACAAAAGCTTTGTGCAGTTTTCTCTGACACACGCCAGCCGCACTGGCCGCTCAAATGGTCCAGGTCAATGCCGCCGGCGGTTCCGGCGCCAACCCGGCCGCGACCGCGCGCCGGCACAGCGCTTCCACCGTGATGCCGTCGAGCTGGGCGAGAGCGGCCTCCGCCACTTCGGCGAGCGCCGGGGCGATCACCGCGGCTAGCAGATCGGGGCCCTGGGCCGCCGCCTGCTCTGCCTGCACGGCCCGCGCCACCTCGCCGGCGGTGATGTCGCGCCGGGCCCGGGCGAGGCGATAGCCGCCGCCGCGGCCTCGGGCCGAGGCCAGGATCCCGGCCCGCGACAGTGTCTGCAGCAGGGGCTCGATGCCGCGCGGGCTCTGCCCCAGGCGGTTGGCGATCGCCGCTGCACCCGCCGGGCCGGCCACCCCGTGCAGGGCGACATCGACCACCACGGCCAAGGCAAGCGCGACCCTACCGTCGGCGGCGAGGGACAGATCGGTCACCCCCTGTGCTGGGGCTGCGCGCGAAGCGTTTTCGGCCATGTCCCTGAACTACGACGTGAAAACGTGATATTCCAGCCCCATGACCAGCCCCTCCGCCCGGATCCGTGACGGCATCCTCGACACCATTGGGTCTACCCCGCTGGTGCGCGCCGCTCGCCTCGCCGCCGAGGAGGGGCTGGCGATTGACCTCTGCCTCAAGCTCGAGTTCTTCAACCCAGGCGCCTCGGTAAAGGACCGCATCGGGCTTGCCATGGTGCGCGCGGCGGAAGCTGAGGGCCGGCTCGCACCAGGCGCCACTCTGGTCGAACCCACCTCCGGCAATACAGGCATCGCGCTTGCCATCGTCGCCGCCGCTCGCGGCTACCGCCTCGTCGTCACTATGCCGGAAGGGGTGTCGGAGAGCCGTCGGCGCATGCTCCGCCTGCTCGGCGCCGAGGTCGTGCTTACCCCGGCCGAAGAGGGCATGCGCGGCGCGATCGCCGAGGCTGAACGAATTCTCGCCGAAACCCCGAACAGTTTTATGCCCCGCCAGTTCGACAACCCGGCCAACCCGGAAATCCACGAGCGCACCACGGCTGAAGAAATTTGGGCCGATACAGCAGGCGAAGTGGATGCAATCGTCGCCGGGGTCGGCACCGGCGGCACGGTGAGCGGGATCGCGCGCGCTCTAAAGCCGCGCCGCCCCTCGTTGCGTGTGTTCGCCGTCGAGCCGGACGAAAGCGCTGTGCTGTCAGGCGACGCGCCGGGCCGGCACGGAATTCAGGGCATCGGGGCGGGGTTCCGACCGCGCGTGCTCGACCTTGAACAGCTCGACGGCGTGATCCGCATCGCCGAGGCGGAGGCGATCGCCACCGCCCGGCGCGTCGCACGCACGGAAGGGATCGCGGTCGGCATCTCCTCTGGCGCGGCAGTGGCGGCAGCGCTGAAAGTGGCGCGCGACCCGTCGCTGGCAGGCAAGCGCGTGGTCACGATCTGCCCCTCTTACGCCGAGCGCTATCTCGCGACCCCTTTGTTCGCCAATCTCGAGTGAAATTTCCGCGTCAATGCCCCTCGCTGTCGGCGCGGGATGGATTTCGCCACGACTTCACCCTTACCCTCCCGCTCATCCTGTGGCGGTGCCGGAGGTGCGCCCAATGACACTCGCGATCGACCCTTTGCCCAAGATCTGGGACCCCGATGCGCGCATCGGCGACATGATGAAGGGCAAGCGCGGCCTCGTCGTCGGCATCGCCAACGAACACTCCATCGCCTATGGCTGTGCCGCGAAGCTGCGCGCCTTTGGGGCCGACCTCGCCGTCACCTGGCTGAACGAGAAGGCAGAGCAATTCGTTCGCCCGCTCGCCGAGGCGCTGCAAGCCGAACTGATGATGCCGCTCGACGTTCAAGTCGAGGGCCAGCTCGAGGCGGTGTTCGCCCGGATTCGCGAGGTTTGGGGCAGGCTCGACTTCGTCATCCACTCCATCGCCTACTGCCCGAAGGAGGACCTGCACGGGCGAGTGATCGACTGTTCGCTGGCGGGCTTCCTGCAGGCCATGGAGGTCTCGTGCTGGAGCTTCCTGCGCATGGCGCACTTGGCCGAGCCGCTGATGACCGAGGGCGGAGCGCTGGTGACCATGAGCTATTATGGCGCCGATAAAGTGGTGAACAACTACAACGTGATGGGCCCGGTAAAGGCGGCGCTGGAGGCTGCGGTGCGCTACGCGGCGGCGGAACTGGGTCCCCGTAAAATCCGCGTCTATGCCGTCTCGCCCGGCCCGCTAAAGACCCGTGCGGCCTCGGGCATCGCGCATTTCGACGAGCTGATCGCCATGGCGCAAGCTCGGGCTCCAGCTGGGCGGCTGGTCGACATCGCCGAGGTGGGGCGCGTTGTCGCCTTCTTGGTTAGCCCCGCGGCTTCCGGCATGACAGGGGACACGATCTACGTCGACGGCGGCCTGCACCACGTCGCTTGACCGCCCGGAAAGGCGCGGCTGAGCCTCACGCCGGCGCGCCGCACAGGCTGTCGATCAACCGATGCACGACGAGCACTTGGTCGAGCAAACGATAGGCGTCGCGAGGGAGACGGCGCAAACTCCGCAATAAGCCCCCCCACGCCCAACTGATTGCGCAGACTGGCAACAGAACAAGCGACTGGTCGCGGTCGGAGCCGGCGTCGTGTCCCCTGTACCCAGCCGCACGCAACAGCGACACCCTCAGCGCGGCGAAGTCCCAAGTGACGATTGCCAGCGCGGCTTGCGCATCGGTCGTCCCGAGGCTTAGGCGGCGGGCGAAGGCGCGGTCAGGCACCGTGACCCGAACGGGACCGGCATGCCGGGGATTGGTGTTCCGCCACGATGTTAGGAAAAACCAGTCAGGCCCCCCGCATCAGGATGGGTACGGCGATCGGGTGCGGGGAGGCGATGGCGAACAGCAGGCCGCAAAACACCGACAGCCTGTTGCGCTCGGTGCTGTTGCCGCGTCGGCGGAGGGTGATGCGGCGCAACGCGATCTCAGCCTCGCAGTACCGGATGCCAGCGTACCCAAACCCTCGAACACATCGTCGATTTCCTGCGCATGGAACGGAGCGACCATGGCGAGGCGGGGCAGGCGATCGATGCCGCTACCCTGTCCGACCTGATGGCGGATGGTGCCGATCGCCCGGCAAAGGCGGGGCATGACCGTATCGCGCAGCCGGTCGCGGAAGGATCGCGACAAGTGAACCGCAGCACCCGGCCCGACCGTGGCGACGAGGAGGGCTTCGAGATCTTCGCTGTCCCAGGCGAGCCAGGTAAGGGCCGCGCGCAGCAGGGGGTAGCCAGAGCGCCGGTGGTGAGCGGGCGGAACCGGCTGTGCCTTCTGGCCAGTTCGTTGAACTGCGGCGCAACCTCGGTCTCGAGCAGGGAATCAAGCCTGGCATGCGCTTCGGCCTGATTGGACGCCCCTGCGACGGCTCGCTCCCCTTCCATGATCCGACCCTGCTCGAGGCTCGGGGCCGTGTCGAGAGAGAAACGGCTCAGCTGCGGCGAAGAGTCCAGTAGCGGGGCGTTCGCCCCTCGCGCAGGGCCTTCGCTTCGTAGCGCGTGCCGGGCCAGGCTTCGGGGCGGGTCGTAGAGACCGAAACGATGTCAAACCGGTCCTGTCCGGCCAAGGTCTCCTCCACCCAGGCCTGGTAGGTCGGATCATCCGAGGCGATGCGCCATTCCCCACCCGGCACGATCACGCGCGCGATCAGCGGCAGGAGGGCGGGGTGGACGAAGCGCCGCCGTGCGTGCCGGGCCTTCGGCCAGGGGTCGGGGAAGAGCAGGAACAGCCGGCTGATCGACGCCTCGGGCAAAAGGCGCAGCAGGGCGCGTGCGTCATCGGGCCACAGCAGGAGGTTTGCTGGCAGGGGGGCGGTCTCCTCCTCGCCCTCAGGAACGTAGCGGGCGAGGAACGAGACAAGTCCGTTTTCGAACACCTCAGAGGCGATGATGCCCACGTCCGGGTGACGGGAGAGAAGCTCGGCCGTGTGTTCGCCCGCCCCGAAGCCGACCTCGAGCCAAACCTCGCGCACGGGAATGCCAAATGCCGCGCGGGGGTTCTGGGCGGCGTTCTCTGAGAGGCGTGCGCGCGGCAGGGTGAGAGCGAGGAGGCGCTGCTGCCGCGGCCGCAGCGCATGGCCACGTCTGCGCCCGTAAAGCCGCTCGACAGGGGCGCGGTCGAGTTTCCTCGACCGTGGGGGGGCGAGGTCGGCTGCGGGCACCTTTTAGTGGCCGAAGGCCTGTTTCAGCATTGGCACGAGGTCTGTCCTCTCCCAGGTGAAGGTGCCCTTCTCCTCGTCTGGTGTGCGGCCGAAATGGCCGTAGGCCGAAGTCGGCACGTAAATTGCCCGATTGAGCTGAAGATGTTCGCGGATGCCGCGCGGGGAAAGATCGACGTTCCGTTGGAACAGGGCTGAGAGAGCCTCCTCGTTCACGTCGCGCCCTGTACCGTGCAGGTCGACATAGAGAGAAAGCGGCTTGGAGACGCCGATCGCGTAGGCGAGCTGGATGGTGCAGCGTTCGGCAAGCCCTGCCGCGACCACGTTCTTTGCGAGGTAGCGCGCCATATAGGCGGCCGATCGGTCGACCTTGGTCGGATCCTTTCCGGAGAAGGCGCCGCCGCCGTGCGGGCACGCCCCGCCATAGGTATCGACGATGATCTTCCGTCCCGTCAGCCCGGTGTCGCCGTCCGGCCCGCCGATGACGAACTTGCCGGTCGGGTTCACGTAGAACTCGGCTTCAGGGCACATCCAGCCTTTCGGCAAAGAGGATTCGACGATCGGCCACAGCATGCGCTTGATCTCGGCCTGATCGAGCCCCTCTTCGTGCTGGGTGGAGACGACGATGGAGGTTGCCTTCACCGGAGTTCCGTCGACGTAAAGAAGCGTAACCTGGCTCTTCGCGTCCGGCAGCAGGCCGGCGACGAGGGGGTCGCGGTTGCGGCGAAGTTCGCTGATGCGGCGTAGGATCAGGTGCGCATAATAGATCGGGGCGGGCATCAGCACGTCCGTTTCCGTGCAGGCATAGCCAAACATAATGCCCTGGTCCCCCGCACCTTCGTCCTTGTTGCCGGCCGCGTCTACACCTTGCGCGATGTCGGCCGACTGGGCGTGCAGATGGCAGGTAATTTCCGCCTTGCGCCAGGAGAATCCGGGCTGGTCGTAGCCGATGTCGTGCACGGCGAGGCGCGCGAGGTGCATAAGGTATTCGTGAGTGATGGCTTCGGGCCCACGCACCTCGCCTGCGATAACGATTCGGTTGGTGGTGACGAGCGTTTCGCAGGCGACACGCGCGTATGGGTCGGCGGCGAGATAAGCGTCGACCACCGTGTCGGAGATGCGGTCGGCGACCTTGTCGGGGTGGCCTTCGGAGACCGATTCGGACGTGAACAGATATTCGCCCTTCGCACGCATCTCTCGGGGTGTCCTCGTTGGGGGGGGTGGCGCAGAATGGCGGCCGAGGGGCAATCGCAGCAAAGCCGCGCGCGGTCAAGGGAGCAGAGCGCGGGAGAGGATTGCGGGCGGAATAGTGCCGGGCAGGGCGACCTCGCGCACGCGGGCGCGTGGCGGAAGCTGGGCGATCGGCGTGTAGAGGTCAAGGCCGCGACGGAGGCCGCTGCCGGCCGGCCGGCGGTCGATCGCGCCACCGTTCACCGGGGCGGCGGTGAGGGCGAGCCCAGCCTCGATCAGCACGGCGGTGTCGAGGCGGAGCACGATTTGGGGCAGGTCAGGGTCGGCGGCGGCGAGCCGATCGGCATCGCGACGGGAAACCCAGAAGAATACAAGGCGGTTGATAAAGGCCCGCCACAATTCCGGCGTAAGCCCCGGCCCAAGCCGCGGTGTGAGGCCACGATCAGGCATGAGCTGGCGGCGAAGCCAGGCACGCCCGTGCTGAGGGTGGTAGAGTTCGATCCAAGTGGCGCGGTTTTTCCGCAGCACCGCGTGTTGGTCGGCCTCTGCCAAGCCGAACAGCCGGCACAGGGTTTCGGCCGAAACCAGCCCGTGGCGGAGGATCGAGGGCAACGCCGCAGCAGGGGTGGTGTGGAAAAGGATTGGGAAACGGGCGGCGAAGTCCTCGCTCATGCGAGGCCGAGCACCTCCTCCATTCCGTAAAGCCCGGGTGGTTTGTCCGCGAGCCACAGTGCGGCGCGCAGCGCCCCTTCGGCATAGATGCGGCGGTCGAAGCTGCGATGGCCGAGCACGACGTGTTCGGAGGCGCCGGCAAACAGCACCGTATGTTCCCCCACCACCTGGCCGCCGCGCAGCACTGCGAAGCCGATGGCGCCATCGCGCCTCTGCCCGACATGCCCATGGCGGGCCACCTCCATGGTCTCCTCGAGCGCGACGCCACGGCCCGAGGCCGCCGCCCGGCCGAGTGCGACCGCAGTTCCCGAAGGAGCGTCGATTTTCTGGCGGTGATGCATCTCGAGGATCTCGATGTCGAACTCCGGCCCCAAGGCGGCGGCCGCGCGGCGCACCAGGGCTGCAAGCAGCGTAACGCCCATCGAGAAGTTGGCGGCGAAGACGATCGGTACGGTTCGCGCCGCCTCGGCAATCGCCCGCTCCTGGTCGGGAGCAAGGCCCGTGGTGCCAATGACCAGCCGCTTGCGTTGCGCCACGGCTTCCGCCAGGTGGCGCGCCAGAGCCTCGGGGTGGCTGAAATCGATGACCACCTCGGCGGCGGCGAACAGGTCGGCGGGGTCGTCGGTTGCCGCGAGCCCGATCGGCCCGACCCCGGCGAGCGTGCCGAGATCCGCCCCGACGGCTGCACTTCCCGCCCGCACGCTGCCCGCGGCCAAAACGGCTTCAGGATGCTCGACCACCGCCCGCACGACCAGCCGGCCCATCCGGCCGCGCGCAGCCGCCACCCCGACTCGCATCTCCCTCACCCCCTCCGACACGCCTCCACGACCCTCGGGCGGGCTGCGAACAGGGTCAAGCGGGGCAGGTGCGCACGGCCCCAGCCGATGCTATCCGTTGGCTCAGTACGCGGGCGTGGCGGAACTGGCAGACGCAGCGGACTTAAAATCCGCGTCCCTGCGGGGAGCTGTGGGTTCGAGTCCCACCGCCCGCACCAGCCCTGCTGAGCTCAGACAGAAGGCGACCACTCTCGGGGCACCATCTCGTAGCCCTCGCCTTCCTTGCGCACGTAACCAAGGCTGGGGAACGGCCAGTGGTAGCCTGCGATCAGGGTACGGTCGGCGGCGAGGCGGTCGAACAGTCCTCGCCGCGTCGCCTCGGCGGCCACAGGGTCCATGTCAAACACGATGTGCCAGCCTGGGTTCCTGAGATTAATCGCCGGGTGGTTGGTGACGTCGCCAAGCACGAGCAGCGACGCCTCAGCCGAGGTGACGAGCCAGGAGGTGTGACCCGGGGTGTGGCCGGGGGTCGGCACGCCGCGCACGCCGGGAAGCACTTCGGAGTTGGAGGCGACGCGGCGGATCCGCTCCGGGGGGTAGGCGGCGAAGCGGCTTTTTGCCATCGCCGCCGGCTGCGCGGGGGCGCGATCGCCCATCCAAAACGCCCATTCGGGCTCCGGTACGATCAGTTCGGCGTTCGGGAACCGAGCCGTGCCCTCGCGCGTGACCAGGCCGGAGACGTGGTCGCCATGGAAATGGGTGAACACGATCTTTGTCACTGCCTCCGGTGCGAGGCCGGCGGCAGCGAGATTGTCCCACATGGTACCAGCGGTGGCGGCAAGCAGCCCGCCCGTTCCGGTATCGAACAGGATCATCTCTCGGCCGGTGTTCACCACGGTGAGGTTAAAGCTGATGTCGAGATGTCCGAGGGGCAGGAAGGCACGGGCGAGAGCCGCCTCGACCGCGGTGCGATCAGCGTTGCGCACGAACCCCTCGCCCGGACTGGGGCGGCGATTGTAGCCGTCGTTGATGATGGTCACCTCGAACGCGCCGAGGCGGAGGCGGTAAAAGCCCGGCGCTTGGCGGCCTGAGAACGGCACGGCTGGCGCGGAAGCCTGCGCTGCGGTGGCGCCTAAGGCCGGGGCGGCGAGGGCGGCGGTGGAGGCGACCAGCAGGTCGCGGCGGTCGAGCGACATCGTTCCCCTTTTCCTCTTCCTGAGCCTGTCCGCGGCAGACGGGTAGCAGAGGAAGCGGAGGCGTGCTCCGCACGGCGGCGTGAGTGCCGGGGCTTGGCTGCCCGCGCCTTTCGCCCCACCTTTCGCGCTGAGGAGGATGGGGAATGCCGCGGGATGGCAGCGAAAAGGGGGCGCGGAATGTGTTGGGGGGTAGGCTCGCGCCCTGTTCCTACGACCCGCTCACGGGCTGGTTTCGCGACGGCTTCTGCAACACGGAGGCGCGGGATGTCGGCTTGCACACCGTGTGCGCGGTAATGACAGACGAGTTTCTCGCCTTTTCCCGCAGCCGGGGCAACGACCTCATCACGCCCCGCCCCGAGTGGGGCTTCCCGGGGCTGAAATCCGGCGACCGCTGGTGCCTCTGCGCGGCCCGCTGGCAGGAGGCGTTCGAAGCAGGCTGCGCCCCGCGCGTGGTGCTTGCCGCAACCCATGAGTCTACGCTCGCCGTCTGCCGGTTGGAGGACCTGAAGGCCTGCGCGATCGACCTCGCCTGAGGGGTCCCTTCCTCGGCAGCTGCGGGCTTGTCTCGGCCGCATCGTGCGCCTAAGCCTGCCAAGCGCGCCGGCGGCGTGCGCTGCAGGAAGAGGGATGTTGATCTCGTCCACCCCCCGCTACAGCTACGACGCGGCCGATGGCCGCGATCTCGAACGCGCGCTCGACGATCTGCGCCGTGGGGTCGCACAGTGGCGGCTTGCGGCGCGGCTGGCCTTGCTCGATTTGCGCAACCGCTTCCGCGGCTCGGTGCTCGGCCCGGTCTGGGTCACGCTATCGCTCGCTGTCACTGTCGCGCTGATCAGCCTTGTCTATCCGCTTTTGTTCAACCTCGAGGTCGGTCGCTACGTGCCGCATCTCGCGGTGGGTCTGGTCGTCTGGACATGGATGAGCCAGTCGCTCACTGACTCCTGCGCGACCTTCACCTCGGCCGAGTCCGTCATCCGCCAGATGCGGCTCGCCTACACGGTGCACGTTCTGCGCACCCTCTTCCGCAGTCTGATCAACGCGGCGCTGACCGTGCCGGTGATCCTGGTCGCCCTCGTCGCGTTCGGTGTTTGGCCCGGTGCCGCCCTTGTCCTGCTCCCGCTCGGTCTCGCTGTCGTCCTCGTCGTTTTGTTCGGCGCCGGATTGTTCCTTGGCATGGTCTCGGCCCGCTTTCGCGATCTGCCGCCGATCGTTGCGAGCCTGATGCAGCTTGCCTTCTTCCTCACCCCGATCCTGTGGACGGCGGACCAGCTCGGCAATGGCCGCGTCTGGCTGCTGCTCAACCCGTTCTATCCGCTGATGGAGATCGTGCGTGGTCCGCTGCTCGGTGCCGCCCCCGGGCCGCTTCTCTGGGCTGTGGCCTGCAGCCACGCGGCTGTCACCGCCGCTGCCGGCTTCCTCCTCTTCATGCGGCTACGCCGGCGCATCGCCTTCTGGGTGTGAGGGACATCGCCCAGGTGAGCCGGATCGTCGCGCGCGGGTTGCGGATCGAGTTCCCGCTCTATCACTACGAAGCGCGTAGCCTGAAGAAGCGTCTGCTCGGCACGGTGAGCCGACGGCT
>CALLUO010000067.1 GCA_938010425.1 uncultured Elioraea sp. | reverse complement strand
GTGTAGCGATACCCGCTGTGGCCGCAAGCCGCAGCGATGCGGCAATGCAACCCCTTCGCGTTGTAGTGTAGCGATACCCGATGTGGCCGCAAGCCGCAGCTTCAACGTCGCGACCGTCCTCATTCTTGGTAGTGTAGCGATACCCGATGTGGCCGCAAGCCGCAGCGATATGTGGTGGCGAGTGAACCGCGCCGGGAGTGTAGCGATACCCGATGTGGCCGCAAGCCGCAGCGCGGTGACGCCGATGGTCATGCGGTTGCAGAGTGTAGCGATACCCGATGTGGCCGCAAGCCGCAGCACGGAGGCGGAGCGGGACGCGTTGAAGCTGAGTGTAGCGATACCCGATGTGGCCGCAAGCCGCAGCCAGGCGCCTCCTTTACCGAGACCGCGCCCTCCCCGACGCGGCCGAAAAGAAAACTCGGGCACCCCGCCGGCCGTTGCCGTGTTCACGCCGCCGCATCGCTCCCTCCTAACCACATCCTGCCGCCAAGCGCGAACGAAAAGCTCCCGAACCGACCACAGGCAGCGAAGGTTCCAGCACCCCCTCCAGCGTCTGCTGGATGTCGCGAGCACAAAGGGCACCATCGCCGGCAGCCGTCAAGGCACGATAGTCTCGCGTCAACACACCGTTTTGCAGGCTCTGGCCTTCGCCGCGAAGCCCCCTTGTGACCACAACCTTCTTCAGATCAGCCTTCAGCGCAACGCGACCCATTTGGTCGCGGCCAACCGCTTTCAAGGCCTGGATCAGCGGGCGGAAGTAGACGTCGGTAAAAAAACTCAGGCTCGGTGAAGCGCTCGCCTTATCCAGCCAGCGCCTCGGTGACAACCTTTTGCCACTCGATCTCCATCGGCAGCTCAAACCTCGATGCTTCTTTGATCTGTGTCCGCCCTCCGCAAAGCACCTGCTCCTAAAAAGCCGCTATACCCCAACGCTCGGCAAGCCCAAGTCGCTGTTGCGCAGCGAGCGGTTTGGCAAACGCAACGCAGAGGGCACCCGTCATCAAAGCACGCGGACTCGTCATGTGTGTTCCCCCCGCAAACCTGCCCTCATCAACAAAGCCAGGGTGCCCACAGGTTCCTAAGACGTGCGCTTTCACAGAATCGAGTGCCTTCGTAGAG
Source organism: uncultured Elioraea sp. (assembly GCA_938010425.1). Classification (GTDB taxonomy): domain Bacteria; phylum Pseudomonadota; class Alphaproteobacteria; order Acetobacterales; family Acetobacteraceae; genus Elioraea. The sequence continues at coordinate 18,086 of CALLUO010000067.1, read as the reverse complement.
GGAGATGATCATGTTGACAAATAACAATATTTTTTAAACGGAACGGACGTCTAAGGAGGAGCGGCATGACTGGAACAGCGCACCAAAGCCAGCCCGTGTTCGCGCACATCGTGAAACGCGTACGGCACATTGTCGCCACTGAAGCAACGGAAGGGCACAACGGCACTCTCACGCCGCACGGACCGGCCGCCACCGACCATTGCTTGAGGCTGATCCGCGCCATGATGGCGGCAGCGAAGTGTGACGGGGCCCTAACCGGGAGCGAGCGTGAGCGTCTGCTCGATCACATCGGCTCCGCCGAGTTCGACCCAGACGTGATGGATTGGATCGAACGCGAGTTCCGCGCCCCTCTCGACATCGAAACGGTGGTAGAGGGTTGCTGCGAGTCGCGCCTGCGCGCCATCGAACTCTATCTGGCGAGCCTTGAGGCGATCGATCTCGCACACCCGGAGGAGCACGCTTGGCTGCGCCGGCTCGCCGGCCGGCTTGGGCTCGAGCGCGCGCTTATCGACACCATCCATGCCAAACACGCCGCCCCACCTCTCACTTGGGGGTAACATCTTCCGTGGCTTGGTCGCTGATCAGCCTCGGTCGCGCCCGCCGATGAGGCGCTCGAGCTTCTCCGCAAGCCGTCTTTGGCCAATGCCGATCGCGCCGAGCGCGAACAGTGTGAGCGCGGTGACCATGCCCGAGCCCGCATAAAGCAGCCGACCAGGGTTCCATTCCGCACCAAGAACGGGTGTCGCTCGAAGCGCGAGATCCACACAGGCGACGAGGGCCGCGATGGCGATCAGCTGCAGGGCACGCCAACCGATCATGCCGGGCACCCCACCACCACCCCTCGTCGCGCAAGCGCGGCGGCCAGCGTGTTCTCGAGCAAAGAGGCAATGGTCATCGGCCCGACCCCCCCCGGCACCGGCGAAATCCAGCCCGCATGCGGCAAAGCCTCAGCGAAGGCGACATCGCCGACCAGCCGCCCGTCAGCGGTCCGGTTGATGCCGACATCGATCACCGCCGCCCCCGGCGCCACCCAGTCTCCACGCACCAGCTCCGCCCGCCCAACCGCAGCAATCAGGATTTCTGCCCTGCGGCACTCCGCAGCGAGGTCGCGTGTGCGGCTGTGCGCCAACGTAACCGTGGCATCGGCAAGAGTGAGCAGGGCCGCCATTGGCCGGCCGACAATAGACGAGCGGCCGAGCACGACAGCGCGTGCCCCTGCGACCGCCACGCCGGCCTCGCGCAACATCGTCATCACCCCTTTCGGGGTGCAGGGTATGAGTGCAGGCCTGCCGATGGCGAGGCGGCCGGCATTCACAGGGTGAAATCCGTCGACATCCTTCCCCGGGTCGATGGCTTCAATCACCGCTTGGGGTCTGATCTGCGACGGCAGCGGGAGCTGGACGAGAATGCCGTCCACGCCGGGGTCGTCGTTTAAGCGCCGCACGACAGCAAGCAAGCCCGCCTCCGAGATGTCGGCAGAGAGAATGATCGTCTGCTCGCGAAAGCCGGCTTCCGCGGCGGCGCGCGTTTTGTTGCGCACGTAGAGGCGACTTGCCGCATCTTCACCAACCATCACCACAGCCAGAGACGGCACAATGCCGGCTGCCATGGCCTGGTCGCGCACCCGAGCGCGTAAGCGGGCAGCGACCGCCCGGCCATCCAAGACGATGGCTGTCATGGCGTCAGAGCCGTCAGGCGTGCGGAGAGAGCGCCAGCGTCGCCCGCAACGTGCACGAGCTTGTCGCGCGCGTTTGCCCCGCGAATGATGCGACGAGCGGATGAGAGCACCCCCAAGGCCTCCGCGAGTAGCGTGCAGAGAGCCTGATTCGCCCTGCCGTCCTCCGGCGGTTCGGTGACGGCCATGCGCAACGCGACCGTGCCGTCACCCTTCATTATGCGCCCCACCATTCCGCACCGGCGCGCGCGCAGCGACACGCACACTTCCACGACAAGTCCGCAGTCCTTACTCACCTCAGGGCCGGCGCGATGGTGGTGGCAAGAAAAATGCGCAGGAACTGTAGCAGCAGGATCAGCACGAGCGGTGAGAGGTCGATACCTCCCAAGGTCGGTAAGAAGCGCCGGATCGGAGCAAGCAACGGCTCGGTCGCTCGATGCAGGAAATCTCCGACCGTCCAGACGAAGCGGTTGCGGGTATCAAGCACATTGAAGGCAAGCAGGATTGAGAAAACAGCCGCGATGATCAGAAGCCAGATGATCAGCTCGAGGACGGTGTCGATCAGCCAGAAGAAGGCATACATGGGGCGAGGTCCAGCGGTTGGCGGGCGCCCGGACCCTAACGGCGGGAGCTCGGCCCACGCAAGCCGGGCGACCACCTTGGTCCGAGCGGCACTGGCAAGGGTGCCAGCACCCTCGCATTCTTGACTTGTAGGGATCTCCGCCCGATACACGCGGGCTCAGGGGTCGGGGCTGTAGCTCAGATGGGAGAGCGCCTCGTTCGCAATGAGGAGGTCAGGGGTTCGATTCCCCTCAGCTCCACCACCGGCCCCTGGCCTGGCGCTGAAGGGGGCGAGAGTGCGCTCTGCGCCATGCAGCGAGGCTCCACCTCTGGCGAAAGATAGAGTTCTGGTGGTAGGGCGTTCTGGTGGTAGGGCCGGACATGGCACAGCTGCCAAGTTAGATGTCTGACCTTCCCCAGCGCTGGGGCGGCGCGAGCCACACCACACCTGAGTTGGAGCAACAGGTATCAACGCGACACTAGCGCGAGGGGACGCTGACGGGGAGAAGCGAACAGCGCGCCATTTATGCCCTGGCCGCACAAGTTCGGCCGGACGCCCGGACGGAGCGCTGTGCCGACGCAAAAAGCGTGCATCCGAAGCGCCGCCTTTCCTCCACCTTTCGCCAGCTGTCACGGACCGTAGTTCGGGCTCGAGCGGCAGCCCCCCTGGATGCCGAACATGCCAATCCTCAAGCCGCCTTTGCCCGCATGCCCATCGCTGCCAAAGCGCCCAGCACCTCGCGCGCCACCCGCACACGCGCCGACACCTCCGTCAGGTCGCGGGCAACGAAGAGGCGATGATCGGGGCGAAGCTTGGCCAGTCCCGCTTGCTTCTGAATCCAGCCGACGAGACCCACAGGATCGCGGAACATGTTGCCCCGGAACTGAAGCACCAGCCCCTTGGGCCCGGCATCCAGCTTCTCCACCCCCGCCTCGCGGCAGAGGCGCTTGATTCCCATCACAGCGAGCAGGTTCTCGACCTCTGCTGGCAGTGGTCCGAACCGGTCGATGAGCTCTGCCGCCAGCGCCTCGCTTTCTGCATCGGAGGCGAGCGCGCCGATGCGGCGATAGAGGCCGAGGCGGACTGGCAGGTCGCGCACATAGGTCTCCGGGATCAGCACCGGCAGGCCGAGGTTGATCTGCGGCGTCCAGTCGCGGTCGCCCTCTGCTGCCCTGGCCTCGCCAGACTTGAGCTCAGCCACCGCCTCCTCCAGCATCTGCTGGTAGAGCTCGATGCCCACCTCACGAATATGCCCTGACTGTTCCTCGCCCAACAGGTTGCCCGCCCCGCGCAGGTCGAGGTCGTGTGAGGCAAGCGTGAAGCCCGCCCCCAGCGTGTCGAGCGCCTGCATCACCTCAAGCCGCTTCTGCGCCGTCGTGGTCAGCTTGCGGTTGGCCGGGATGATGAGATAGGCGTAGCCGCGCAACTTTCCGCGCCCGACACGACCGCGCAGCTGATAGAGCTGGGCGAGCCCGAACATGTCTGCCCGGTCAATGACGATCGTGTTCACCGCCGGCAGATCAAGCCCCGATTCAATGATGTTAGTAGACAGCAGTACGTCGCACTGCCCGTCCTGGAATGCGGTCATCACGCGCTCGAGCTCGGTCGGAGCGAGACGCCCGTGCGCCTCGACCACCTTCAGTTCGGGTGCCAGTTCGGCGATGCGCTCCCGCACCTTTGGCAGGTCTTCGATGCGCGGCACCACCCAAAACACTTGCCCACCGCGGAAACGCTCGCGCATCAGCGCCTCGCGCAGCACAACGGGGTCGAAGGGGAGGATGAAGGTGCGCACGGCAAGGCGATCAACCGGCGGGGTCGCGATCAAGCTCATTTCCCGCACCCCGGTCAGCGCCAACTGCAGCGTGCGCGGGATCGGTGTCGCGGTGAGGGTCAGCACATGCACCTCGGCGCGCAGCTGCTTCAGCCGCTCCTTGTGCGCAACGCCGAAATGCTGCTCCTCGTCAATAATCAAAAGCCCGAGTTCGGCGAATGCGATGCTCTTGGAGAGCAGAGCGTGCGTGCCCACGACGATGTTGACCGACCCGTCCGCCAGGCCGCGCTTAACATCCGCCGCCTCCTTGGCGGACACGAGGCGGGAGAGTTGTGCCACGCGCACGGGGAAGCCGCGGAAACGGTCGGCGAAGGTGCGGTAATGCTGGCGGGCAAGCAGTGTGGTGGGCACGACCACAGCGACCTGTACGCCCGACATCGCGGCAACGAAGGCGGCGCGCAACGCAACCTCCGTCTTGCCGAAACCGACGTCACCGCAAATAAGGCGATCCATCGGCCTGCCAGAAGCGAAGTCCTCCAGCACGTCGGCGATGGCGCGTGCTTGGTCCTCGGTCTCGGCGTAGGGAAAGCGGGCGCAAAACTCGTCCCACAGCCCCTCGGGCGGAAGAAGTATGGGCGCCTCTTTGAGGCGGCGCGCGGCGGCAACCTTGAGCAGCTCCGCCGCCATGTCGCGGATGCGCGCCTTCATCCGCGCCTTGCGGTTCTGCCACGACGTGCTGCCGAGCTTGTCGAGCGCAACACCGTCGCCCTCGCCGTAGCGCGACAAAACCTCAATGTTCTCCACCGGAACGAAGAGCTTGTCGCCGCCGTCGTAAACGATCTTTAGACAGTCATGCGCCGCCCCCTGCACCTCGAGGGTAACGAGGCCTTCGTAGCGGCCGATGCCGTGATCGGCGTGCACGACAAGATCGCCTTCCGCCAGTTCGGTCGCTTCGGCGATGAACTGATCCGCCCGCTTGCGACGCCTCGGCGGACGGGAGATGCGCTCGCCAAGGATGTCCTGTTCGGCGATGACGGCAAGGCTTGGGGCGAGGAAGCCGCGCTCGAGGCCAAGGACCGCAAGCGCGATCACGCCCCGCGGTAGGGCTTGCGCCTCGGCGAAGGTCGCCACCGGTTCCGCCGCCGCCGCACCGTGATCAGCGAGAAGGGTGCGCAAGCGTTCGCGCGAACCCGTCGTCCAGGCGGCGATGATAACACGATGCCCCTGGCCGATCAGCGCATCGGCATGTTGCGTGAGCGCATCGAACACGTTTTCGCCGCGGGCGCGCACCTCTGTAAATTGCCGCCCCGGTCGGCCTCCACCGTCCACCACCTCCGGCCCCGCGCCTTCAGGTTTGGCGAAGGGCGCGAACTGCACAACCTGCGCTCGCTCCAGCATCGCCTCCCAGGCCGCATGGTCGAGATACAGCCGCTCAGGCGGCAGCGGGTTGTAGGGAAGCTCCCCTTCGCTGAGGCGACGCAAATCCGGGTTTCGGCGTGCCACGTAATGATCCGCGATCATCTCGAGACGAGTTTCGAGCACCGCCTCAGCCTCGTGGTCGAGCCCGACCCGGCACGCGGGAAGATAGTCGAGAAGAGTGGCGAGGCGCTCATGGAAAATGGGCAGCCAATGCTCCATGCCCTGGAAGCGCCGGCGCGCCGAGACGGCCTCGTAGAGCGGGTCGTTCGCCGCTGCGCCAAACAGTTCGCGGTAAGCGATGCGGAAGCGCGCGACGGAAGCGTCATCAAGGAACACTTCGGAAACAGGCTTGAGCTCGACCCGGTCGATCACGCAGGTTGAGCGTTGCGAGAGCGGGTCGAAACTGCGGATCTCCTCCACCTCGTCGCCGAAGAGATCGATGCGCACCGGCTCCTCCCGCCCAGGCGGAAAGAGGTCGATCAGGCCGCCGCGCACAGCGTATTCGCCCGGTTCGATCACGGTATTCGCCCTGCTGTAGCCGTTCGCCTCGAGGAAGGCGACGATGCGCTCGAGCGCCAGGCGCGCGCCCTTGGTGATGGTCAGCAGCGCATCGCGGAACACTTCGGGCGCAGGCACGCGCTGCACGAGGGCGTTCACCGTGGTGAGCACAATGCGCGGTTTAGCCGCAGGAGCGAGCAGCCGGGTCAGCGTGTCGATGCGCCTTGCGGCGATTTCCGGGTTCGGGCCTACTCGGTCATAGGGCAGGCAGTCCCAAGCCGGGAACTGCAGCACCTCGGCTTGCGGCGCGAAAAAGGCGAGTGCCTCGGCAAGCCGGCTCATGCGCGCATCGTCTCGGCACACATGAAGGAGGCTTCCGGCATGTTCCGCCCGCGCCTGCGCGAGAAGCGCAGCGTCGAACCCCTCCGGCGCCCCAGCGAGAACGATCCGGCGCTCAGCCATGGGCGCCCATGCGCTGTGTCTTCGTCCAGGCAAGCATGGCGCGCAAAATAGGCCCGTCATTCTCCGTCGGAACGGGCTTGCGCCCGGCCAGCCAGTCCAAGAGGTCAGGGTCGGGCAGGTCGAGAACCCTCTCCAGCTCGCGCAACGCCTCCTCGTTCATCGACGCGATCGTCTCGGCAACAAAACCGCCGATCAGGGCGTCCGCCTCGCGCGTGCCGCGGTGGCGGGCGCGGAAGAGCAGGCGTTTACGTCTTGGGTCCATTCGAGGCGTGCAGACTTCGAAGCAACGACGAGTGGAGAAGCAACGACGAGTGGGGAGCGGGCCTTCCGGCTGCTCCCCACCTTTGTCATATACGCCGCCCGCTGGTCCTGTCAGCCCGTGAGTCGCCCCAACACGCTCCTTCCCCTGTTCGCCACGCTCTCGTCTCTGCCCGGGGTCGGGGCGCGGCGCGAGGCCTTACTCGCGCGTGCAGCGGGCGGGCCACGGGTGCTCGACCTCCTGTTCCATTTGCCCGATCGGCTGATCGACCGTCGGCTTCGCCCCTCCATCGCCGCCTGCGCACCGGGCCAGGTGGCGACCATCGAGGTGACGGTGGTGCGGCGGCGGGAACCACGCAGCCAGACCGCGCCATGGGTGATCACGGTGAGGGACGATGCCGGCGAACTCGACGTGCTCCTGTTCGGCAAAGGGGCGGCACGGGCCGGGCTCCTACCCGAAGGTGCGCGCCGGTTGCTCTCCGGCGAGGTGCGGCTCGATCGCGGGCGGCTGATCATGCCGCACCCCGACGTCATCCTCCCGCCTGAACAGGCGGCGGAGCTGCCTGAGGTCGAGCCGGTCTACCGACTGACAGCGGGGCTAGCGCCGTGGGAGGTGCGACGGGCCGTCGCGGCTGCGCTCGCCCGGGTTCCGGAGCTGCCGGAATGGGCCGACCCGGCCTTGCTCTCTCACCGCGGCTGGCCGAGTTGGCGAGACGCCCTCTATGCCGCTCACATGCCAACCAGTGAGGCCGACCTCTCTCCCCTCGCCCTGCCAAGGCTGCGCCTTGCCTACGATGAACTCCTTGCCCAGCAGGTGGCCCTCGCGCTCTCGCGTCGGCGGTTCCGCACCCTGCGCGGCCGCCCCCTTGTCGGCAAGGGGGCCCTGCGCGCCAAGGCCCTCGCTGCCTTCGGCCACTCCCTCACCCCTGCCCAGGAGAAGGCGCTGGCAGAGATCGATGCCGACCTCGCCGCGCCGAACCGCATGCTGCGCTTGCTGCAGGGGGATGTCGGAGCAGGCAAAACCATCGTCGCCACACTCGCTATGCTGCGCGCGGTGGAGGCGGGCGCACAGGCTTGCCTGATGGCACCGACCGACCTTCTCGCCCGCCAACATGCGGCCACCATCGGGCGCCTTGCCGCAGCAGCCGGGGTGAAGACGGTGCTGCTCACGGGCCGCGAGACCGGCAAAGCCCGTGACGCCGCGCTTGCCGCCCTCGCCTCCGGCACGGCTGCGATCGCGATCGGCACCCACGCTTTGTTCCAAGATGAGGTGCAGTTTCGCGACCTCGCTCTCGCCGTGATCGACGAACAGCACCGCTTCGGCGTGCACCAGCGCCTGTTGCTGCAAAACAAAGGGGGTGATGTCGACGTGCTGGTGATGACCGCCACTCCCATCCCGCGCACGCTTCTGCTCACCGCCTGGGGCGATATGGACGTGAGCCGCCTCGCCGGGCGCCCGCCCGGCCGCCGCCCGGTGACGACCCTCGCTAAGCCGGCCTCAAAGCTCGAGGAGGTGGTGGAGGCAGTCGGGCGCAAGCTCGCCGCCGGGGCACGGGTGTACTGGGTCTGCCCCCTTGTCTCGGACAGCGAATCAGCCGACCTTGCCGCCGCTGAAGCCCGCGCCGCAGCGCTCGCAAAACGGTTTGCCGGTCGGGTCGGCCTGGTTCATGGCAAGCTCCCGGCCCGCGCGCGCGACGCTGCGATGGCCGACTTCGCTGCCGGCCGAATCGGCCTCCTCGTCGCCACCACGGTGATTGAGGTAGGCGTCGACGTGCCGGAGGCGAGCGTGATCGTCATCGAGCAGGCCGAGCGCTTCGGCCTCGCCCAGCTCCACCAACTGCGCGGCCGCGTCGGCCGCGGGCGCGAGGCCTCCTATGCCATCCTCGTCTACGACGACGCGGCGAGCGAGATCGCACGCCGGCGCATCACCACGCTCTGCGAGACGGACGATGGGTTCGCCATCGCCGAGGCCGACCTCGCGCTCCGCGGCGGCGGTGACCCGTTAGGCGTGCGCCAATCTGGCCTGCCCCAGTTCCGCCTGGCTGAGCTTCCCACCCATGCCGAGCTCATTTCCCTTGCGCGCGACGATGCCGCGCTGCTGCTGGATCGCGACCCCGAACTCGACACGCCGCGCGGGCGGGCGGTGCGGCTGCTGTTGCATGTGTTCGAGCGCGAGGCGGCCATACCGACCTTCCGCGCCGGCTGAGCCCTGGCGCAAGCGTGAGCGGCAACGCGCCCTGCCGGGAGGACCCACGCCTTGATCGCGCAGTCGGTTCCGCTACATCCCGCGCCGCACGCGTAAGGGTGAGGACACAATGGAGGCGATGATCGAGGCGGTGGGGCTCGTCAAACGCTTCGGCCCCATCACGGCAGTCGATCAGGTGTCTCTTGCGGTTGCGCGCGGCGAGGTGCTCGGCTTCCTCGGGCCGAACGGGGCTGGCAAGTCGACCACCATGAAAATGATTGCGGGCTACCTCCTGCCCAGCCGCGGCACAGCCCGACTGTGCGGGCACGACGTGCTGGAGGAGCCGCTCGCTGTGAAGCGTGTGCTCGGCTACCTGCCAGAGGGGGCGCCGACCTATCCTGACATGACGGTCTCTGCCTTTCTGGACTGGATCGCGGCCGTGCGCGGCTTTAAGGGGCGGGAACGGCGCGCACGGGTCGAACGGGCGGTGCGGCTCGCGAGCCTTGGCGATGTGCTTTTCTATCCGATCGAGGCGCTGTCCAAGGGGTTCAAGCGCCGGGTGGGGCTGGCGCAGGCCCTGCTGCACGACCCCGAGGTGCTGATCCTCGATGAGCCGACGGATGGGCTTGACCCCAACCAGAAGGCGGAGGTGCGGCGGCTCATCACCACAATGGCGCCCGAAAAGGCGATCATCATCTCGACCCATATTTTGGAGGAGGTGGAGGCGATCTGCACGCGGGCGGTGGTGATTGCGCGCGGGCGCATTGTCGCCGACGCCACCCCGGCCGAACTCGCTGCCCGCAACCGCTGGCACAACGCGACCACCGTGGTGGTGCGGGAGGCGGAGGCGGAGGCGGCCGAGGCTGCCTTGCGCGCCCTGCCCTCCGTTGCCACGGTGGAACGCTCGACGCGCGTCGGGGTGGGGCTTGTCGCACTCTCCGCCCTGCCGCGCGAGGGGCGCCCCATCGAGGGAGCCGTGCGCGATGCGCTGGCCGCCGCTGCCGTTGCGCCGCGCGAATTGTTCGTCGAACGCGGGCGGCTCGATGAAGTGTTTCGCGATCTCACGATGAAGAGGGCCGCCTGAGCGATGCGCAGCATGCTCGTCATCGCCCGGCGCGAACTCGCCGCCTATTTCGCAACACCCGTCGCGTACGTCTTTATTGTGATTTTCCTCGTCCTGCTCGGCGCGCTGACCTTTTCGGTCGGCAACTTCTTCGATCGCGGCCAGGCCGATCTCGCCCCACTCTTCGCCTTTCTGCCCTGGCTGTTCCTCTTGCTGATCCCTGCCATCACCATGCGCCTTTGGGCTGAGGAGAGACGGTCGGGCACGATCGAACTTCTGCTCACCTTGCCTATAGCGCTTTGGCAGGCTGTGCTTGGCAAGTTCCTCGCCGCGTGGGCCTTTGCCGCCATCGCGCTCGCCCTCACCTTCCCCATGGTCATCACCGTCAACGTGCTGGGCACACCAGACAATGGCGTCATCCTCGCTGCCTATGCGGGCGCAGTGCTCCTTGCCGGCTGCTATCTCGCGATCGGGGCTGCGATGTCGGCGCTAACGAAGAACCAAGTCATCGCCTTCGTGCTGGCAGTGGCAGCGTGCTTCGTCTTTACCGTGTTTGGAAGCCCCGTCGTGGTTGGATTTCTCGCCGAGGCACTGCCAGCGGGCGTGCTCGAGGCGGCGCGGCGGGTGAGTCTGATCGGCCGTTACGACGCCATCACGCGCGGTGTTGTAGCGTTGCGCGACCTCGTCTTCTTCGCCACTTTCATTGGCTTCTGGCTGTATGCCAACGCCGTCATCGTCGAGTGGAAGAAGGCGGGTTGAACGATGGAAGGATCCGCCCCCATCAGCACGCTCCCCGCCCCGCCCGCCGAAGCGGCTCCGATGCAGCGGTCGCGGCGGCGGCTCCTCTCCGCCGCGGGGCTCGTTGCCGCTTTCGTGCTTTTCGTCGGCAGCAATATCCTGTCAGAAACCTTCCTCGGCCCCTATCGCCTCGACCTGACCGAAAACCGTCTTTACACTCTTTCTGACGGGACCAAGACCGTCCTACGCCAGATCCCCGAGCCAATCACGCTTCGCCTGTTCTACTCACCGCGGCTCGGGCGCGACATCCCACTTTATGCCTCCTATGCCACGCGAGTGCGCGAACTCCTGGCCGAGTACGTAGCCCTCGCCGGCGGCAAGCTCCGGCTCGAGGTTTACGAACCTGAACCTTTCAGCGACCTCGAGGACCGGGCCATCGGTTACGGCCTGCAGGGTGTGCCGATCGATCAGTCGGGCGAACAAGTGTTTTTCGGGCTCGCTGCCTCCAACCTGCTCGATGAAGAACGCGTCATCCCCTTCTTCGCGCCCGAACGCGAACGTTTCCTCGAGTTCGACTTGACGCGGTTGATCTACGAACTTTCCAACCCGAAGAAGCCCGTGGTCGGGTTGATGACCGGGCTGCCTGTGCAGGGCGAGATGCGCGGACCCTTCGGCCGGCCCACCCCGCCGTGGACAGTGCTGACCCAGATGCGCCAGTTCCTCACCGTCCGCGAGGTGCCTCTCGATGCGGCGGAAATCCCCACCGAGATCGACGTGCTGATGGTGGCGCACCCGCAAGATCTCGCTGAGCGCACGCAGTACGCGATTGATCAGTTCGTGCTGCGCGGCGGGCGGCTTTTGCTTTTGCTCGATCCTCATTCTGAAGCCCAAGCCTCTCGCTCCGGCCCTGGCGGAATGCCGCCGCGCGACACCGCCTCTGATCTTCCGCGCCTTCTTCAGGTGTGGGGTATCACCTTCGACCGCGACAAAGTGGTGGGCGATTTGCGCGGCGCGATGCGGGTGCGCGCAAGCGAGCGCGACCGCGTGCAGGCGGTCGATTACGTCGCGTGGTTCACCGCTTCCGGCCCCGCCCAGATCAACCGCGCAGACCCGGCCACTGGCGAACTGAACCAGATCGCCTTCGCTTCCGCCGGCTTCCTCACCCCGCGCGCGGGGGCAGAGGGTTCATTCGAACCCTTGATCACGACCAGTCCAGAGGCCGGCGTGATGGATGCTGAGCGTGTTCGCATCGAGCCCGACCCGACCCGCCTTCTCGCCGAGTTCCGCCCCGAAGGCTCCCCGCGCGTGCTCGCCGCCCGCGTGCGCGGCACTTTCGAAACCGCCTTTCCCGATGGTCCGCCAAAGGCCGAGAGCGAAGCCGAGCCCGCCGAGGGTTCGGCGCATCTCTCCCGCTCGATGGGCACCTCGACCGTGGTGGTGATCGCCGATTCGGACGTGCTCGAAGATCGATTCTGGGTGCGCGTGCAGGACTTCTTCGGCCAGCAGGTCGCTACCCCTTTCGCCGACAATGGCGCGCTGATCGTGAACCTGCTCGACACGCTCTCAGGGTCGGAGGCGCTGATCGGGCTGCGTTCGCGTGGCGAAAGCCGTCGTCCATTCGAACTCATCGACCGCATGCGTCGCGAGGCGGAGCGTGAGTATCGCGCGCGCGAACAGGCTCTACTCAAAAGGCTGGAGGAGCTCGAGAAGACCATCCGCGACATCCGCCGCGGCGCCGGCGAGGGTACGCGCCCCGAGGCGGTGCTGACGGCCGAACAGCGCGAAGCGATCGAGCGCGCACGGGCTGACATTCTGGCGACACGGCGCGAGCTGCGCGATGTGCAGCGCAACCTTCGCCGCGACATCGAGGCCCTGCAGACACGCCTGAAGCTCGCCAACATCGTCGCCGTACCGGCGGTGGTTGGCCTGGTTGCGATCGGGCTTGGGATGTGGCGGGTCAAGCGGCGCGCTCGACGCGCTGAGGAACCGCGCGAGGCCGCGGCATGACGCAAGCTGCGTTGCGTTTTGCATGGCGGAATGGAGGGCGGCGGTGAGACGGGGGATCCTCGCTCTGGTCGCCTTAGCCTGCGTTGTCGGTGCGGGCGCTGCCATCGTGGCGTTGCGGCAGGAGGCGCCGAAGCGCGAGGCGAGCCTGCTCGACCAGCCAGTTTTCGCCGGTCTCGCCGACCGGCTTGGTACGGCAGCCACAGTCGAGCTTCGCCGGCACGACGGCACGGTGACGTTACAGCGCGATGGTGACACTTGGGTGGTGGCCGAAAAGCACGGCTTTCCTGCCCAGGCAGGCAGGGTGCGCGAGCTCTTTGTCGGGCTTGCTGAACTTCGCTTGGTTGAAGAGCGTACGGCTAATCCCGACCTCTTCTCGCGCCTCGGCCTCGAGGACCCTGACACGCCTGGAGCGACCAGCGTTCTCGTCACCGTGAAGGATCAGGCCGGGCAAGAGCTCGCTTCCCTCATCGTCGGCCGCAGGCGCGTGCGCACCGCTGCCACTTTGCCAGAGGCGGTGCATGTCCGCCGTCCGGGCGAAGCCCGCGCCTGGCTCGCCGAGGGTACGCTGCGGCCCGACACCGACCCTTTGCTATGGTTGGAGCGAGACATTCTCGACATCCGCCGTGATCGGGTCGCGAGTGTAACAACGCAGCGGGCGGGCGCTGAGCCGCTGACACTACGCCGTGCGTCTCCCAGCGACGAGTTTGTGCTCGTTGGTGGGCCAGAGGGGTTCAACGCCGACCGCATCCGGCTGGATGACCTGCCGCGTGCGCTGGAGTTCCTGTCCTTCAGCGACGTGATGCCTGCCCCCGCCCTGGCTGACGCCTCTCCCGCGGGCGAAGCGCAAATCGTGACCTTCGATGGGCTGACGGTCAGTGTGCGCCTGGTCATGCACGAAGACCAGCGCTACGCGACCATCACGGCATCCTGGTCCGATCCCTCCCCGCCGATCACCGAGAACGCCCCAGATGGGCGGCTTCGCGCCGAGGCCACCAAGGCAGAGGCAGAGACGATCAACGCCCGTGTGCGCGGCTGGGCCTTCCGTCTGCCGGACTGGAAGGCGGACGTGCTGACCTATCGTCTGGAGGACGTCGCCGGCCGGGAGGAGAACCCGTCCTGAACGACCATACCCGCTGGAGCACACCGCGAATCGGGGTTGGTGTCGTGCTGTTCCGCGGGCCTGACGTGCTGCTCGTTCGTCGGGCCAAACCGCCGCGGGCAGGAAGCTGGTCGATTCCCGGCGGCACGCAAAAGTTGGGCGAGACGGTGGCCGAGGCGGCTCGGCGCGAACTCATGGAGGAAACTGGGCTTTCCGCGGCGGGCGAACTCGTGCTGATCGATGTTGTTGACAGCATCGCCCGAGCCGCCGACGGTCGGATCATGCACCACTACACCTTGATCGACTTCGCCGCTTTTGCCGCTCCCGGTACGGCGCGCCCTGGCGGAGACAGCGCCGACGTGGCCTGGGTGCGGCTTCGCGATCTCGCTTGCCGAGAGATCTGGCCGCCGACCCTGGCGGTGATCGGCAAAGCTGCGGGCAGACTTGGCGTGCAGGACGAGCAGTAACGCTCTCAGAAAGGTGACGGCACTGTCCAGTCGAAACCTGACCGGCTAGCACAAACTTTGCTCACAAAGGGGGGCGCGCTTGCCCGCGTTCCCGCAGATCCTCCTTCCGGACATGCCACGCGACACGTCTCGAAACGAGCCCACCGAGCCTTCTCGCCTCTTTGGCCTTGCCGAAACCATGGGGGAGGAGCGCACCGATGCCCTGCTCGTGATGTTCCGCAACGAACTGCACCGCCGCCTTGCGGCGATCACCCGCGCTTCGGCCGCGGGCGCCTATCATGACCTCGCGAGCGAAGCGCATGCGCTCGCCGGTGATGCGCGCGCAGTCGGCCTCGATACGCTCGCGGAACGTGCGCTGTCGGCAGAACGGGCAGTGAAGACGGAAGATGCGCGCATTGTTGCGGCAGCCACGGGCGCGCTGGCCGAGGCGGTGCACGAGGCGCTGTTGGCCCTGCGCCGGCGGACTTGAAGCAGAAGCGAAAGAGGGGGCTACTCGGCTACGTCCGGTTGCGATGGCGCCTCTCCTGTCCAGGCGGCCCGCTTGCGGTAGAGGGTAGATGGGCTGACGCCGAGGTGGGCTGCAGCTTTGGCAATGTTGCCGCCGCACAGCGCGATCGCCCGTTCGATCGCTTCTCGCTCGATCTCGGCAAGCGGTCTGATGACGGTGGCGAGCTCCTCTCCACCCGAAAGTCGCGGCGGCACCGCGACCCTTCTCCGCGCCTGCCGGATGACCTGGGCGGGCAACATCGACGCCTCGAGAAGGTCGCCGTCATGCAACACCACCGCGGTACGGATTGCGTTCTCGAGTTCGCGCACATTGCCCGGCCACGGATAGGCTAACAACGCCGCCTTTGCCTCGGCGGTGAAGCCGCGGAACGCTTTCTTCTCCTCAGCAGCGAAGCGGGCGAGGAACGCTTCCGCGATCAAAACGATGTCCTCGCCCCGTTCGCGCAACGGCGGCATGGTGATGGGGATCACATGCAACCGGTAGTAGAGATCTTCGCGGAACCGCCCCGCCCTCACCTCCTCGAGCGGGTTTTTGTTGGTGGCACAGACAAACCGGACATCGACCTGTTCGGTCTTGGTTGAACCGACGCGTTGGAATGTTCCGGTTTGGATAAAACGCAGAAGCTTTCCCTGCAGCGCGAGGTCGAGTTCGCACACCTCGTCGAGGAAGAGCGTACCGCCGTGGGCTTCGGTCGCTGCCCCTGCCCGGTCGGCCACAGCGCCGGTGAACGCGCCGCGCACATGGCCGAACATCTCGGACTCCATGAGGTCGCGCGGGATTGCCGCACAGTTGATGGCGACGAACGGCTTGTCGCGGCGCGGGCTCAGGCGATGGATCGCCTCTGCAGCCAGTTCCTTGCCAGTACCGGATTCCCCGGTGATAAAGACAGTGGCGCGACTGGCCGCCGCGTTTTCGATGATCCGGTAGACCGCCTGCATCGCAGGAGCAGCCCCGATGAAGCCCGCGAAAGTGGTGCGATCGGCCGCACGCCGCAGGTCGGCCAGCTCGCGCGCGAGGCGCCGACGCTCGAGCGCGTTGGCAATCGTCACCACCAGCCTTTCGCGCGGGAACGGCTTGACCAGGAAGTCCGAGGCGCCAGCCTGCATCGCAGCGACGGCGGTGGCGACAGAGCCGTGCGCGGTGATAACGATCACTTCTGGGGCGGGCCGACGGCCGCGAATTTCGCGCAAAAAGTCAAGACCCTGCGCATCCGGCAGGTGCAGGTCGAGCAAAACCGCCTCGACCACCTGACGAGCGAGAATTTCGCGTGCCTCCGCCGCCGTGCCCACATGGAGAAAGCGCCATGGCGCGTCCCGCAAATAGGCGCGATAGAGCTCAGCGAGTGAGCGCGTATCCTCAACCAGCAGGACCGTGGCCTGATCTGCCGGCAACAGAACCCCTCCTGCTTGCTTTGCGCGCGGCTGCAGCGTCATGGCCGCCGCGACGCAGATGTGGCGTGGACTCGGTCACGAGGCAAGCTGAGGGGGAATAGCACACCCCTGGGCGACTCCGCGGCGCCTCAGCGGGTGAGCGTCCGAAACGGGGCTCAGGCGAACAGCCGTTCATGGCGCAGCCCCTCGTACAGGCCGGCGACCCACTCGCCGTAGCCGTTCCAGATCAGTGTCGGCCGACGCTCGTCCGTGCCCAGCATGCGCTCCGTCGCCTGGCTCCAGCGCGGGTGCGGCACGGCTGGGTTCACGTTGGCCCAGAAGCCATACTCGTTGGGCTGCAGCCGTTCCCAGAACCCGACCGGACGACGGTCGGTGAAACTGATCCGCACCACGCTCTTTGGCTGCTTGAACCCGTATTTCCATGGCGTGATGACCCGCAGTGGCGCCCCCATCTGCGGCGGCAGCGGCCGCCCGTAGATGCCGACGACGAGGAGTGAAAGCTCGTTCATCGCCTCTGCCATGGTGAACCCCTCGAGATAGGGCCAGGGATACCAGGCCTGGCGGAAGCCAGGGGCGATGCGCGGGTTCTGGAAACTCTCGAAGACGACGTAGCGCGCTGAGCCGAGCGGCTCGATCCAGCGAATGAGTGCGGCAAGCGGGAAGCCGACCCAAGGGACGGCAATTGCCCAGCCCTCGACGCAGCGCATGCGGTAGGTGCGCTCCTCAAGGGGGAAACGTCGGATCAACTCGTCGACGTCCAGCGTGCGTGGCTTCGGCACGAGGCCATCGATGGTCAAGCTCCAGGGGGTCGTTTCCAAGCGCTGTGCTGCGCGCCAGATGTCTTTCTGCGCGCCGAACTCGTAGAAATTGTTGTAGGCGATCGCGTACCGGGCCTCAGTCAGTGGCCGGTCCAGCGGATAAGCCATCGAGCGCGGGGCGGCGTAGAGATCGCGCGCTGGGTCAGCCGCGACCCGGGCATCCCACCAGGCTATAGGATCACGTCCCATGGCCGCGATGGGAGAGGGCGTGGCGGCGACCGCCGCCATGGCCGCAACCAGGGCGCGGCGACCCAGCACTACCCGTTCCAGAGTAAGCTGTTCGCTTCTGATCTCCCAGCCGCGACGCCTGATCGGCCGCATGCTTATCCTCCTGCTCCGATTGTGCCTCATCGTCGAAGCGATAGTGCCCAAGCTGCACCCACGAGCTTCACATCGGGGTGACAGATTTGGTCTGCGGCGGTGGAGTGTGCTGAGGAGCAGGGAAGGGCTCACGGTCAACTCCGGGCTGAGGAGGCGGAGCGGGCAGCAAACGGTAACCCTTCAGCCGAAGACAAAACCCTGTCAGTTCCTGGATCAACTCCAGACGGGAGAGATCGGCGAATGCGTACCGGTGAGGAAAATAACCCAACGAGAGAGGATCGTGCCGCCAGGGCCAACCCCTTGGCCCCGGACCGTACCAGGCCCAGGGCCAACGCCTGTTGACCTCCAGCACCGCAGCATCACGGCACTCGGCTATCTCCTCTGCGGAGGCACGAACACCTGTATCCGGTCTCTGCCAAGCCACCGGGGTTGTCGCACAGCCGGCCGTGGCAGCCAAAGCGAGCCCAATCAAAATCTGATGCCGGTTCATTCTTTGGCCCCTCCCATGGCAAGGGATTGTTCGCAACTGCGTTGGTCACCCGCCCGACACATCACGCAAGCATGTGGATTGAGCTGCGGCTAGGGAGAGGGGGCGTAGAGGGCACCCAAGCGCGCGAAGGCCGTCGCGGCTCCGCATTTTGCTTCGCATTCTGCAAGGCAGACCAAAAAAGAGGGGTTGAGCCAAACGGCACAACCCCTGAGTTTTGGTTGAGGAAGGCTAAGCTGCTGCGACGGTCATTCCCGTCGCAGGCGCTTCAGACTGTGCATCAGGCGTGCCAAGCCTGCGCAAAGGCTCAAGCCACCCCGGGTGACGCTGGCCGAGCGTGATCGAGAACGGCCTCAA
>CALLUO010000066.1 GCA_938010425.1 uncultured Elioraea sp. | reverse complement strand
AAATCGTATTTCGGGTGGTGGACGACGGGGTCGTCCTCCGTGCGCGCGGTGCCGAGCAAAAGATACGATCCCGGCACCTTCTCTAGCATAAAGGCGAAGTCTTCCCCGCCCATGGAGGGGCGTGGCGCCTCCATCACCCGTGCTTCGCCCTGCACCGCGGCCGCCGCCTCGCGGGCAAGCGCTGTGGCGTGAGGGTCGTTGACGGTCGCCGGATAGGCCCTTTCGAAGGTCACTTCGGCTGTTGCGCCGAAGGCGGCAGCGACATGCTGTGCGGTCTCCACCACGCGGCGCTCGATCAAAGTGCCCGTTTCGGGGGTGAACCAGCGTGCGGTGCCGCGCAGACGCACCGTTTCCGGGATCACGTTGTGCGCATCTCCCCCCTCGAGCCAGGTGATGGAGACCACGCCGGCATCGGTCGGCTCGAGGTTGCGCGAAACAATCCCCTGCAGGGCTGTAATGACATGAGCCGCAGCAAGGACTGGGTCGACGCCCAGATTGGGCATCGCGCCGTGAGCGCCTTTGCCGCGGATGACGATGTCGATGCCCGCCACTGCTGCCATGACGGGCCCGTTGCGCCACAGGAACAGGCCGAACGGTGCGCGTGGCCAGTTGTGCAGAGCAAACACATGCTCGACGGGGAAGCGTTCGAACAGCCCCTCGTCGATCATCACCTTGGCGCCACCGAGCATTTCCTCCGCTGGTTGAAAGATGACGTAGACGGTGCCCGCGAAGTTGCGCGTCTCGGCAAGATATTTTGCGGCGCCGAGCAGCATGGCGGTGTGCCCGTCATGACCACAGGCATGCATCACGCCGGGCCGGGTCGAGGCGTAAGCGAGGCCGGTTTCCTCGCGGATCGGCAGCGCGTCCATGTCGGCGCGCAGTCCGATCGCGCGGTGGCCCGAACGCGCGCCGCGGATAACGCCGACCACGCCCGTTTTGGCGATCCCAGTATGCACCTCGTCGACCCCGAACGACGCGAGTTTTTCGGCGACGATGCGGCTCGTGCGCTCCTCCTGAAAGGCGAGTTCCGGGTTAGCGTGGAAATCGCGCCGCCACGCGGTCATTTCGGCATGGAAATCGGCGATGCGGTTGTGCACAGGCATGGAAAAGATCCTCTCTAACCTGACGATCTCACGCGATTGCCGCGCCTGCGCTTTGCATCCGCAACAGGTCTTCGGCAACAGCTCATCACTGCCATGTTGATCTGGTTTGGAGTCAAAATCGAGCGAGAGCCGCATCAACCCGAGATATCAGCCAAAGCACGCCATGGCGGCGAAGGCTTCCGCGTGAGTGGGGGGTGCGACAGACCCCGCCATCGGTCTTGTCTAGCGCTTCGCTGCTTGCGTCTGCGACGCCCGCGCTTTTCGCGCGTGCTCATTCTGCTGCGCATCACGTTTCGGGCGCAGAGACGATCCTCCAGGGGAGAGAGCGGAGCAGTGCGACGGTCCTCCAGGGAAGAGACCGGACCATCGCGAAGGTCCTCTGAGGGAGACAAGAGCCTCGCGGAGAGGTGCTGAGAGCCTGGCGCGAGGCGCACCACGCCGGTGCGCCTTCGCTCTGCGATGGTACCTTGCGACCAGCTATCAAGCAGTCATGACCGTATCATACGGCGGGTCGAGAGGCTGGTGAGACCCAGACCGACCAAGCCGCCAAACAGCAAAGCCAGTGTCTGTGGTTCGCTGACTGCAACCGGACTGTCGGCAGGAGGGGCAAGGAAGGTCGCATCGCCGACGATTGCCTTTACCTTGACTTCCTTCCAGTCGCCCTCGGCGACCAAGGTGCCGGAAAAGGTGTACGGCGCTGTGATCGCAATTCCGCCTGGCAGGGCGAAGTAAAATTTGGCCTCGGCTTCGTCGTCGATCTCGCCATCGCCTGTTTGGAACGGGGCCGTGAGTGCGATCAGATCCGTAAATACCTCACTGTTGAACCTGAGGTCGGAGAGGTTGAGCGCGGCCCTCCTCGTTAGGTCCTTGCTCCTGCTCTCGACCTCAACCGCCAATTCGAGCAACCGTGGCGTCGCCGCGGCTTGGCTTGCATTCAAGACGAGTGGTTCGAGAGACAAAAAATTACCAACGGTCACGGAGAGCGAGAGGCCGCTATCCGCGGTCGGCGACGCCGCAAACAGAAACGGGACCCCTCCTAGCCCATTCCAGTCTTGCTTCTGTTTACGTTCAAAGGTTTGCTTTATACCATTGACAAAAATTTCTCTCTTTGCTTTCGCTTCGATCTGACCAACCTTGGTAATAACACCGTCTCGGAACTGCGGAGCCTTCAATTTCACTTCGAACTCAAACATCTTTTCGGGTTTGTCGAGTGGCGGCGCAACTGGGAGCAAGGATGCCGCTACAGACGGTCCGGTAAACAGCACTGCCGCGAACGCAGCTGCGCCAGCGAGGTTCCGGAGACGCTTAGGGGCACAAGGGTGTGTCACGGTCGATTTCTCCATGTTGATTCGGTTCGACGGGCGATGGGTTCGGGACATCCGCGCTCCCGGGACAAGCTATAATGCGAGTGAGTCGCATTTGCAATAAGCGGGCGAGCCGAGGAGGCCCCATCCGGATCGGCACGCCAGCGTTCGTGTGCCGCGCGTTGGGCGAAACCCAGAGCAGGCATCAGGGAACCGGATCGTCGCGGTCGTGCCTCCTGAAGCAGAACGTGGCGAAGGGGTTCTCGTCGATGACCTCTCGCTCAGCGATGAACCTCCGCAACGCGGCGAAGAAGACCTCCAGGTCGATATTGATGGTCTTCGAGGGCATCGGCGCGGCCAGGAGCTCCGCCCACGCCCGCTTAACCGTTATCCCGTCGGGCGGAGCGATCCGTATTCTTGAGGTCTCGGCCAGAGCGTGCCGTCAAGCTTTGGCCGTTTCGATGACGGCGCCGAGGTCCCCGGCCTCGGCCGCCTCTCGGTAGATGGCGGCCTCTACCCAGGTGGCCGCGAGCATCTCCAGCCGTTGCTTGAGGGCAGCAAAGTCGCGAGCGCCGACATGTTGCGCGCGCCTGGTCGCTGGTCCGCAGTGCCACCCCGTCGTGTGTACGAACGAGGTGCCGGGCAAGCACCACCGGCAGCCGCGCCCGCCAAAAGAACCGCCCCCGCCATAACAGGAGATGAACCCGGCGAGCCATACGCACGCCCCCGCGCTTGGCAGGGGCAGGTGTCGCAGTGATGTGCATCACTCCTGCCCGCTGCCGAATCGGCGGCCTAGAGGCCCTGGTTTCGCTCAGCCTTTGTCAATTACTGGCGGAGGGGATGGGATTCGAACCCACGATACGGGTTATCCCCGTATAACGGTTTAGCAAACCGCCGCCTTAAGCCACTCGGCCACCCCTCCGCCATGAGTGGCACGCTCACGGCGTATGCGATACGGGCTTGTAGAGAGCCCCCACTGAAGCGTCAACGAAGCACTGCCCACACCCTCGGTCAGCCAACCCGGAAATCGCCCGGACGATGGCGGAGCATACCGCTCTCTCGAACACCCCGCTGACCGGCCCGTCGGCGCTCCCGCCCGACGGCGGCGGTCGCAGCTACGCCGGAACAGATGGGGCAGCGACGCTCAGCCGAGCGCCCGCCTCAAAATCTCGTTCACCAGCGCGGGGTTGCCTTTGCCTCCCATCGCCTTCATCACCTGGCCAACAAAGAAGCCGAACAGCTTGTCCTTGCCCGCCTTGTACTCCGCTACCTTCTCCGCGTTCGCTGACAGCACCTCGGCCACTGCCGCCTCGATCGCGCCTGTGTCCTTCACCTGGCGCAGCCCCTTGGCCTCAACGATCGCGGCAGGGTCAGCCCCGGTCTCCACCATCTCCTCGAACACTTGCTTCGCGATCCGCCCGGAAATCGTTTCATCTGCGATCAAATCGAGCAGACGACCCAAGGCCTCGGCAGAGACAGGCGAGGTTTCGATCGTTTTCCCCGTCCGGTTCAAAGTCGCGAACAGATCGCCCATCACCCAGTTGGCCGCGAGTTTCGGGTCGCGCCCGCGCGCCACCGCCTCGAAATAGTCGGCTGTGGCACGTTCTGCTACCAAAACGCGGGCATCGTAGGCGGAAAGTTGGTAGTCGCGCTGGAACCGTTCGGCTTTCGCGTCCGGAAGTTCGGGCAATGTGCGACGGAGTTCCTCCACCCACTCAGCATCGAGTTCGAGCGGCAGCAGGTCAGGGTCGGGGAAGTAGCGGTAGTCGTGCGCGTGCTCCTTCGTCCGCATCGGTCGTGTCACGCCACGCGCCGGGTCAAACAGGCGCGTTTCCTGCGCCACCTCTCCGCCCGACTCCCATACCTCGACCTGACGCCGCGCCTCCGCCTCCACGGCCTGCATGACGAAGCGGATCGAGTTGACGTTCTTCACCTCGCAGCGCGTGCGGTAGCCTTCACCTGGGCGGCGGACAGAGACATTCACATCCGCCCGCAGCGACCCTTCCTCCATATTGCCGTCGCAGGTGCCGAGATAGCGCAGGATCTGGCGCAGTTTTGTCAAATACGCCCCGGCCTCCTCTGGGCTGCGAATGTCGGGTTCGGAGACGATCTCCATTAACGCCACGCCAGCGCGGTTGAGGTCGATGTACGACTTGGTCGGGTGCTGGTCATGCAGCGACTTACCGGCATCCTGTTCAAGATGCAGCCGCGCGATCCCGATGCGGCGCGTCGTGCCGTCGGCGAGTGCGATGGTGATCTCTCCCCGCCCGACGATCGGATACTGGTACTGGCTGATTTGATATCCGGCCGGCAGATCGGCGTAGAAGTAGTTCTTGCGGTCGAAGCGCGACCAGAGGTTGATCTGGGCGTTGAGCCCGAGCCCCGTGCGGACCGCCTGCGCGACGCACTCGCGATTAAGCACGGGGAGCATGCCGGGGAAGGCAGCGTCGACGAAGCTTACCTGAGTGTTGGGGGCCGCGCCGAAGGCGGTTGCCGCGCCTGAGAACAGTTTCGACTTCGAGATCACCTGCGCATGCACCTCAAGCCCGCAGACAATCTCCCAGGGCCCGCTTCGCCCCTCGATGATAAAGCCCATCCTCACGCCCTCACCGCTGGCAGCGCATCGAAGCCCGCCGCACGCTCGATTGCGCCGGCCACCGCGAACACCGTCTCCTCGTCGAAAGGCCGGCCGATGACCTGCAAGCCGAGGGGAAGCCCGCCCTCGTCGAGCCCCGCCGGCACGCTGATTCCGGGCAAGCCTGCGAGGTTGGCGGTCACCGTGAACACGTCGTTTAGGTACATCGTCACTGGATCGTCTTGTTTTTCACCGATGGCGAAGGCGGAGGTCGGTGTGGCGGGGGTAAGGATGGCGTCCACCTCCTCCCACGCGCGGTCGAAATCGCGCGCGATCAGTGCCCGCACCTTCTGAGCCTTCAGGTAATAAGCGTCGTAGTAGCCGGCGCTGAGCACATAGGTGCCAATCAGAATTCGCCGTCGCACCTCGGCGCCGAACCCCGCGGCGCGCGTTGCCGCATAGAGATCGTCGAGATCGCCGCCCGGATCGACCCGCATGCCGAACCGCACACCGTCGTAGCGGGCGAGATTCGACGATGCCTCCGCTGGGGCGATGATGTAGTAGCAGGGAAGGGCGTACTTCGTGTGGGGCAGTGAGATCTCGCGGATCTCTGCCCCTGCCTCGCGCAGCCAAGCCGCCCCTCGTTCCCAAAGCGAGATGATCTCCGCGCTCATCCCGGAAAGACGATACTCTTGCGGCACGCCGATCTTCAGCCCCTTTACACTGCGCCCGACCGCGGCCTCGAAATCGGGCACAGGAACATCGGCGCTCGTGCTGTCTTTCGGGTCAAAGCCAGACATGACGCGCAAGAGGATCGCCGCGTCTCGCACCGTGCGTGCGATTGGCCCTGCCTGGTCGAGCGAAGAGGCGAAGGCGATGATGCCCCAGCGCGAACAGCGTCCGTAGGTCGGCTTAATGCCGACCGTGCCGGTGAACGCGGCCGGCTGGCGGATCGAGCCCCCCGTATCGGTCGCGGTTGCGCCGAGGCAGAGCCTGGCCGCCACCGCTGCCGCCGACCCACCAGACGAGCCCCCAGGAACGAGGTCGCGATTGTCGCCTCGGCGGCGCCAGGGGTTCACCACATGGCCGAAGGCGGAGGTCGTGTTGGACGAACCCATGGCAAACTCGTCGAGATTGGTCTTGCCGAGACACACTGCCCCCGCCTCCCACAGCTTGCGGGTGACCGTGCTCTCGTAAGGCGGGGTAAAGCCGTCGAGAATGCGGCTTGCCGCCGTGGTCCGGACCCCCTCGGTGCAAAACAGATCCTTGATGCCGAGCGGAATACCCTCGAGCGGGCGGGCCTCGCCGCGGGCGAATCGGTCATCCGCACGCGCGGCATCGGCAAGAGCGCGTTCCGCGGTCAGCGTGATGAAGGCGTTGAGCGAGGACAGACGCTCGATCGCCCCGAGATGGGCTTCGGTGAGTTCACGCGCTGAGAGGGCGCGCCGGCCGAGCAAGTCGCGCGCCTCTGCGATGGTGAGGTCGGTCGGCTTGCTCATTCCACCACCTTCGGCACGGCGAAGAACGAGCCCATGGCGTTGTCCGCTCGGTCGGGCGCATTGGCGAGGATCGCCTCGTGCTGATCGCCCTCCGTCACCACATCATCGCGAAGGCGAAGCCGCATCCGCACCGCTCCGGCAAGCGGCTCCACCCCCTCGGTTGCCACTTCGTTCAGCTGCTCGATCCAGGCGAGGATGCTGTTCAGCTCGCCTTGCAGGCGCGCGACTTCATCTTCGGCGACGGCAATTCGGGCGAGATCGGCGATCCGTCTGACGGTTTCTGGGTCGAGCGACACGGGAACCAACCTTGCTGCGTTCGGTGCAGGGCTCGATTAGCACCCACAGTGGCAGCGGGCCAGAATGAGCCTCGGGCCTTTCGCGGCCGCCGACCGCTCTGCTAGAGGAGACCCTTGTCTTCCCCACTGCCCGGCGATCCCTGGGAAAAGCGTGACCGTGCCTCCTGTCCGACTTCCGGCTCAGCCCGTTGCCCTGGCCCTCGTCGCCCTCCTGGGTGTCGCCTGCCAGAACCAGGTTCCCGACGCGACACCGCAGCGCTTCGAGCTTGCTCCCGCCCCCGAGGACACATCCCTGCTCGGCGCTGGGCCGGCCAGGCTGGTGCCGACTGGCACGGTGGTTGATCAGCGCGTGCAGGGTCTAGCCTCCGAACTCTCCGCCCTGCGCAGTTCGGTGGTGGCAAACGCGCAGGAGGCCCGCGCCGTGCGTGCCGCCATCGCCGACCTCGCCGGCCGTTACCAGACGCTTGTCGGTTCGATGACGGCGCGGCTTCAAGTTGGCACCACACCGGGCAACCCTGAACTCATCGCCTCCTGGAACGAGGCTCAGGGTCTTCTCGGCGAACTCGACCGCAATGTCGGACGGCTCTCAGCCCTCTCCACCCGGGTTGCCGCAAACGCTTCGACGGCCAACTTCCTGCAGAGCGCCATTCGCTCAGCCTACCGCCTCTCGGGCGGTGTAGATCAGGACCATCGCAATCTCGACCTGCTCGAGGACGACACCAACCGCACGATCGTGACCATCGAGCGGCTGCTGAACGAGATCACCGACGATGTGAGCCGCCAATCCGCCACCGTCGCCGCCGAACGGCGCACCCTGGGCAGCCTAGGGCTTGCGATCAATTCGGGGCGGATGTACGGCGTCCCGCTCTCCAGCCGCATTGCTAGGGGGCCTGAGCCAGTCTCTCCCCGCCCAATCCCCGCGGCTGCCCAGCGCCGCCCGCTCGTCACCATCCGCTTCGACCGGCCCGACGTCGCCTATCGCCAGCCGCTTTACGATGCCATCTCGGCCGCGCTCGAGCGCAACCCGGCCGTGCAGTTTGAGGTGCAGGGTGTCGCCCCTGCCCGCGGCGAACCCGCTGATCAGGCACGGGCGGCGAACGAGGCGCGCCGTCAAGCTGAAGCTGTGCTGCGCGCTCTGGTCGAGATGGGCATGCCGTCGGACCGGCTGTCGCTCTCGGCCGCGACCGCGCGCGAGGCGGCGGTGACCGAGGTGCGGGTGTTCGTGCGCTGAACGCTGCTGCCGGCTCGCGCGGCCGACATCGACGAGCGCAACGGCCCCGCCTGCAACCGATCCGGCTCTCACCCCTAACCGGCAGCGATCTCTTCAAGCGCGTCGCGATTGGTAACCCGAACGTGCGTTGTGTCGTCCAGCGCGATCAGGCCACGGCGCTTGAGCAGCGAAAAGGTGCGGCTCACGGTCTCGATGGTGAGACCGAGATAGTCCGCGATGTCGCTCCGCGTCATCGGCAGCCGAATGGGCTCGACCGGCTCGCCGCGCCGGACCTGACCGTTGGCGAGAAGAAGCAGGAAAGACACGACCTTCTCCTCCGCCGTTTTGCGCCCGAGCAGAACGAGTTGCTCCTGGGTCGCGGCCAACTCCTCCATCGAGAGTTCGAGCAGGCGTTTGTCGATGCGCTTGAAGCTCTCGCGCAAAGCCTCCATGCGCTTGCGCGGAAAGCGACAGACCCGGGTGTCCTCCAGCGCTTCGGCCGTGTACGTGTAGTCTTGTCCTGCCGTCAGCCCGACAAAGTCGCCGGCAAAGCGAAAGCCCAGGATTTGTCGCCGACCATCGGCCAAAAGTTTATAGAGCTTCACGGCGCCGGAGGTGATGTTCATCACGGTATCGGCGGGTTCGCCCTCCCGGAACAGAGCCGCGTGCGGCGCAAACTTGGCCTCTGTCATGATCTTGGTGAGAGCCTGCACCTCTTGGGGGTCGAGCGCAGCGCAGAAGTTGCGTTCGCGCACATCGCAGTGCGCGCATGGCGCGGGCAAGGCGCCGAGGCGCTGCGAGACGATGCGAAGAGGCTCATGCTGGGCCATGATCGCGCTGAACTCCCCTGGGGTCGGATCTACGGTGTCGTTCACCTTACCTCGCCTCCTGCAGCTTAGCCGACTCTTTTGGTCGGAAACAACCGGGGCAGGCGTGATGTCCGATACCCCTGAATGAACCGCGAATGTCCCAACCTCCGTCTCATCCAACACCGTCCGACCGCCCAGTGATCCGTCTGCTTCCCGGCCATGACCGACGCCTCCGCTCAGGTCATCCATGGGCCTTCTCGAACGAGCTCGCCTGGAGCCCGAGCCTACGAAACTTGCCGCCGGGGCACATCGTTCGTCTGGAGAGTGCCTCGGGACGTGCGTTGGGCACTTTCATGTTCAATCCCCATAGCCTGATCGCCGCCCGTCGTCTCTCTCCCGACCCGGAGGTGGTGGTTAATTCCCGCTTTCTCGCCGCGCGTCTGACCGCAGCAGCCTGCGTGCGCGCGCGCTTCTTTGCATCCCCCTGGTATCGGCTGTGCCATGCTGAAGCCGACGGCCTGCCCGGGCTGATTATCGATCGCTACGGGGGGGTCTTTGTCGTCTGCGCCGGGGCGGCTGGGGCGGCGCGGCTGGAGGCGGAGCTCCTCGATGCATTAGACGGTCTGTTCGCCCCCCTCGCCGTGGTTGCGCGCGACGAGGGACCCGCGCGTATTTTGGAAGGTTTGCCCGAGCGCACGGCCATCCTCGCCGGTCGCTTGCCGGACCGGCTCGAGCTGGAGGAGGGCGGGGTCGTCTTTCCGATCGACGTTCTGCAGGGGCAGAAGACCGGCTGGTTCTACGACCAGCGCTTCAATCGCGACGCGGTCGCTGCCCTCTCCACGGGGGCGCGCGTGCTCGATCTGTACTGCCACACGGGCGCTTTCGGCTTGCGCGCGGCGGCTTGCGGGGCGGCGCGCGTGTTGCTCGCCGACCGGTCCGAAACCGCCTTGGCGATTGCAGCCGAAACGGCACGGCGGAACGGTTTCGCCGAGCGGGTCGAGATTGTGCGGGCCGAAGCCTTTGGCCTGCTCGAACGCCTCTCCGCCGAGGGGGCGCGGTTCGACCTCGTGATCGCCGACCCGCCGGCCTTTGCCAAGTCGCGCAAGGACCACGGCCCGGCCTTGAAGGGCTACGAAAAACTGGCGCGGCTTGCCGCTTGCGTGGTTGCGCCCAGCGGTTTCCTCTTCCTTGCGTCTTGCAGCCACCATGTGTCAGCCGAGGAGTTTGCCGCCTGCGTGGCTAGGGGGCTCGCCAAGGCCGGCCGCGAGGGGCGCATCCTCCGCGCAGCCGGAGCGGGACCAGACCACCCCGTGCACCCCCAGCTGCCTGAAAGCGCGTATCTTAAAAGCCTTCTGGTGCAGCTCGACTGAGCGGTTTTCTCGCGCGCTGCCTCCTCAGCCGGTTAGGCCGCGTTTGCCATTCCGCGCAGCACGTAAGGCAGAATGCCACCGTGGCGGAAATACTCCACCTCATCCGCAGTATCGACACGGCACAGCACCGGCACGCGATCGATCCGCCCGTCGGCGCGGTGGATGACAAGCTCGAGTTCCATCCGCGGGCGCAGATCGGCCAGCCCCAGCACGTCGAAGGTCTCGTCGCCACAGAGGCCGAGACTTTTGCGGTCCATCCCCTCGCGGAAGACGAGCGGCAGCACGCCCATGCCCACCAGGTTGGAGCGGTGGATGCGCTCGAAGCTCTCTGCGATCACGGCGCGCACGCCAAGCAGCCGCGTCCCCTTCGCCGCCCAGTCGCGCGAAGAGCCGGTGCCATACTCCTTGCCGGCAACGACCACGAGCGGAACGCCCTCCGCTGCGTAGCGCATGGCGGCGTCAAAGATTGTCATCACCTCGTTTGAGGGCTTATGCCGCGTCACCCCGCCCTCCACGCCCGGCACCATCTCGTTGCGCAGCCGAATGTTGGCAAAGGTGCCGCGCATCATCACCTCATGGTTGCCGCGGCGCGCGCCGTAGCTGTTAAAATCCTCCGGTCGCACCTGGCGTTCGAGCAGGTATTGGCCGGCGGGAGAGGTCTTCTTGATCGACCCTGCGGGGCTGATGTGATCGGTGGTGATAGAGTCGCCGAGCAGTGCCAGGAGCCGCGCACCGACGATATCGGTGATCGGTGCGGGGGTCGGGGTAATGCCTTCGAAATAGGGCGGGTTTCTCACGTAGGTCGAGGCGTCGTTCCAGCGATAGGTCTCGCCGCCATCCACCGAGATTGCCTGCCACTCGGGCGGGCCTTTAAAGACATCAGCGTAACGGGCCCGGAACATCTCCCGCGTTACATTCCCGTCCACTATGCGCGCAATCTCCGCGTTTGAGGGCCAGATCTCGCGCAGGAAGACGGGCCTGCCGTCAGGATCGTAGCCGATCGGGTCGGTAGCGAGATCAACCCGCATCGACCCCGCTAACGCGTAGGCGACGACAAGGGGAGGGGAGGCGAGATAGTTGGCCCGCACATTGGGGTGCACCCGGCCCTCGAAGTTGCGGTTGCCGGACAGCACGGCAGCGACGACGAGCGCGTTCCCTTCGATCGCCTCGACGATGCGCTCATCGAGAGGGCCCGAGTTGCCGATGCAGGTGGTGCAGCCATAGCCAACAAGGTTAAACCCGAGCGCGTCGAGATCAGCCTGCAGCCCGGACTTTTCCAGATACTCTGTCACCACCTGTGACCCCGGCGCGAGCGAGGTCTTGACCCAGGGCCTCGCGCTGAGCCCCCGCCGGCGTGCGTTGCGGGCAAGAAGCCCGGCCGCGATCATCACCGACGGATTAGAAGTGTTGGTGCAGGAGGTAATCGCGGCAATCACCACGTCGCCGTGGCCAAGCTCGTAGTTCGTGCCCGTGACCGGCACGCGTTTCGTCGCCTCCTGCGGCGCCACGCCGAGGCTTTTCGTCAGCTCCTCGTCGAAGGCACGCGCGACCGAGACGAGAGGAACACGGTCTTGTGGCCGCTTTGGCCCCGCGAGAGAGGGCTGGACAGTCGAGAGGTCAAGCGCGAGCACATCTGAGAAGCGCGGCTCGGGTGTGGTCGCATCACGGAAAAGCCCTTGCGCGCGCGCATACGCCTCAACGAGGCGGATGCGGTGTGGATCGCGCCCCGTGAGTTCGAGGTAGCGCAGGGTTGCGGCGTCGATAGGGAAAAAGCCGCAGGTCGCGCCATACTCGGGCGCCATGTTGGCGATGGTGGCGCGATCGGCGAGCGGAAGCTGATCAAGCCCCGGCCCGAAGAACTCGACGAATTTCCCCACCACGCCCTTCCTGCGCAGCATTTGGGTCACAGTGAGAACGAGATCCGTCGCCGTCACCCCATCCGGCAGACTGCCTGTGAGGCGGAACCCGACCACGTCCGGGATGAGCATCGCGATCGGCTGCCCGAGCATGGCGGCCTCGGCCTCGATGCCGCCTACACCCCAGCCAAGAACGCCAAGCCCGTTTACCATCGTGGTGTGGCTGTCCGTGCCGAAGCAGGTGTCGGGGTAGGCGTAGGCTGTGCCGTTGAGCTCGTCGGTCCACACCACTTGGGCGAGATACTCGACATTCACCTGATGACAGATGCCCGTGCCCGGCGGGACGACGCGGAAGCGGCTGAAGCTCTCTTGCCCCCAACGGAGAAACACGTAGCGTTCGCGATTGCGCGCGAACTCGACCTCGACGTTGCGGCGGAAGGCGTCCGGGCGGCCGAAGTAATCGACCATCACCGAGTGGTCGATGACGAGATCCACCGGCACAAGCGGGTTGACCTTCTGCGGATCGCCTTGGAGGCGGATCATCCCGTCGCGCATGGCGGCGAGATCGACCACCGCTGGCACGCCGGTGAAGTCCTGCATCAGGATACGCGCGGGGCGGAAGGGCACTTCGCGTTCGGAGTGGCCGCTCGCCAGCCACTCAGCGATCGCCCGCGCATCCTCCACTCTGAAGCTTCGCCCATCTTCGAAGCGAAGCACGTTTTCGAGCAGGATCTTGAGGCTCATCGGCAGGCGGGAAAGATCGACCCCGAGGGCTCGCGCCGCCTCGGGCAGCGAGAAATATGCATAGTCCTTGCCGTCCACCGTGAGCCGGCGACAGATGTTCAGGCTATCCTGCCCGATCCTGCGCATGGGGTTGCTCTCCTTCTCGCCCGAGATGGCACACAGCGCCTGGGCGTGTTGGCGAAAAGGGTCGTTACACCATAGGGTGCGGGCCGTCCATGCAGCAGAAGTCGGGGACAGCGGTGTTGGAGGCGCGGGACTTGGCGGGCGAACGCGGGGGGCGGCTGGTGTTCGCCGGCGTTTCCTTCAAGCTCGCTCGCGGCGAGGCGTTGGTGCTGCTTGGCGCCAACGGGGCGGGCAAAACCTCGCTTCTGCGCGTGCTGGCGGGCCTCGGTCGCGTCGCCGAGGGAGTGCTCTCCTGGGAGGGCGAAAACGTGGCGGAGGATCTGCTCGCGCATGCCGCCCGCATTGCCCTCCTTGGTCACCTCGACGCGTTGAAGCCGCAACTCACCGTGTTCGAGACTCTCCGCTACGAGGCGCGCATCCGCGGCGGGTCGGTGGACGAGGCGATTGCCGCGGTGGGGCTTGAGCCGCTCGCCGAGGCGCCGGTGCGAATCCTTTCGGCTGGACAACGGCGTCGCGTGGCGCTGGCGAGGCTTCTGCTTGGCAACCATCCGCTGTGGCTGCTCGATGAGCCGACGGTGGCGCTAGATGCCGCTGGGGTCGCCACTTTGGGCCGGATTGTCGCCGCACACCGCGCGCGCGGTGGCATGGTGGTCGCCTCATCGCATCTCGATCTGCCAATCGAAAATGCTCGCACGCTGAGGCTTGCGGCGTGACGGCCTGGTTCGGTCTCGTGGCGCGAGATCTTGCCCTCGCGCGCCGCAACGCCGGCGACACGCTCGCTGCCGTCGCCTTCTTCCTCCTCGCTTGCGGCCTGTTTCCCTTCGCTGTCGGGCCAGACCCAATGGTGTTGGCGCGGATCGCGGCGGGCGTGGTGTGGGTGGCTGCCCTGCTTGCCGCCCTGTTGCCTCTCGATCGCTTGGTCGGTGGCGATTACGAGGACGGAACGCTGGATCAGCTTCTCGTCTCGGGGCTGCATCCGGCAGCGGTTGCCGTCGCCAAGGCGGCCGTGCATTGGCTTGCTACCGGCGTACCAATCCTCCTCGCCGCACCTTTTGGGGCGGTCATGCTCGCCTTGCCGGTCCGTGCCATTCCGGTGTTGGTGGCGGCCCTTGCCCTCGGCACCGCGGTGCTGTCATTGCTCGGCATCGCTGGGGCGGCGCTCACGCTCGGTGCACGTCGCGGCGGCGTGCTGTTGCCCCTCCTTATTTTGCCGCTGACCATCCCCGTCCTCATCTTCGGGGCTGCGGCGGTGGAGGCCGCTTCGGTCGGGCTCGCCGTGGGTCCCCAGCTCGCCATGCTCGGTGCCCTGCTGGCGGCGGCGCTGCCGTTGGCGCCACTTGCTGCCGGCATCGCACTGCGTTCGGCGGTGGAATGATTACTCCTCGCGTGGGGGGCGGGACAGAAGCCGTTCGGCGAGTTCCGACGGCAGGGCGCGGCCGGCGAGCAAATCAGCCACAGCTTCGGCGATGGGCAGCTCAATGCCGCGCTGCCGCGCGCGGGCGACCAGGGCCGGCGCAGTGGCGACCCCTTCTGTCACGCCACGGCGGGCGGCGAGAATGGCCTGCAGCCGCTCGCCCCGCCCGAGGGCGACGCCGAGGCTGTGGTTGCGGCTGGCTGCGCCAGTACAGGTGAGGATCAGGTCGCCAAGCCCCGCGAGCCCCGATGCGGTTTCCCCGCGCCCCCCTTCCGCCAGGATCAGCCGCGACAGTTCAGCAAGCCCGCGCGTTATCAGTGCCGCCCGGGCGTTTTCGCCGAAGCCTGCGCCTTCGACGACACCTGCCGCAATCGCGATCACGTTTTTCGCTGCTCCGCCGAGCTGCGTGCCAATCAGGTCAAGAGAGGCGTAAAGACGGACGCGATCCATGGCGAGGAGCGTGCGCAGAACCTCTCTCAGTGGGGGGGCTTGTGCTGCAAGCACGAGCGCAGCGGGCTGGCCTCGCGCCACCTCGTGCGCGAAAGAAGGGCCAGTAAGCACGGCAGGCGGGGCGGCTGGCAGCACCTCGGCAAGGATTTCGCTCGGCAGCCGAAGCGTGCCGGCCTCGATCCCTTTCGCACAGATTACCGCTGGCAGGGCGGCGGGCCAGAAGGCAGCAAACCGTTTGACCACCGCACGCAGATGCTGGACGGGAACGACAAGCAGAACGGCCTGTGCGCTTTCGATCGCGGCCGCCGGGTCTGCGGTCACGCTCACCGTTTCGGGCAAGCGAACTCCTGGAAGATAAAGGTCGTTGCCGCGCGC
The DNA here is from genome assembly GCA_938010425.1 of uncultured Elioraea sp. GTDB lineage: Bacteria > Pseudomonadota > Alphaproteobacteria > Acetobacterales > Acetobacteraceae > Elioraea. The sequence goes on along the minus strand of CALLUO010000066.1, from coordinate 31,823 downwards.
GCGCGCGATCGCTGCCGCGCGGGTAAAGTCGCGCGCCCAAAGCACGACCCGGTTCCGTTCCGCTAGCCGCACGGCAAGGGCGGTGCCCCAGGCACCGGCGCCGACCACCGCGAGGTGGGTCATGCAGCGAGAAGATGCACGGAGGCGCCCGCCCCGTCAGCCAAGCGAAGGCGAAGCGCCTCGACGATTGCACCTGCATCCTCCGCGTAACCCCAAGGCGCATTGATGACGATCAGCCCCGACCCGTTCAGCCGCGAGGGGTCGAGAGGTGGGCGGAGGTAAACAGCAGCATCGACCACCTTGGGCAGGCCGGCAAGCGTGTCGCGCAGAAGCCGCACCGGTGCAAGGTGCTTGACCGGATACCAAGCGGCGAGGACGAAGGTTGGGGCAAGGCGATGCGCCTCGCGCACAGCGGCGGCGAGGCGCGCATGTTCGCCCTCGGCTTCGTAAGGCGGATCGAACAGAACAAGTCCGCGCCGATAGCCCACCGGCGGAACAAGTCCCTTCAGCTCCCAGGCATTCCCCTGGCGGAGCGTAATGCGGGCGTCGCCAGCCGCCCAAGCGCGCAGGGCGGCGAACTCTTCGGGGTGCATCTCGTTCAGCACCAGGCGATCCGCTGGGCGCAGAAGCGCGCGGGCGATAGCGGGGCTGCCGGGATAGAGGCCGAGCGCGCGCACAAGCCCGACATAACGCGCAAGTGGTGCCGGAGGCTGATCGAGCAGGCGGCCAATTCCCCCACGCCATTCGCCGGTGCGGGTCGCTTCAGTCGCGGTGAGGTCGTAACGGCCGCGGCCGGCATGCAGGTCGACGACCGCAAAAGGCCTGTCCTTGCGCAGCAGCCGATCCATCAGGGCGACGAGCAAAGCGTGTTTGAGGCAGTCGCCGTGATTGCCAGCGTGGAAGGCGTGGCGATAGTTCATTGCGTACGGGCAAGGCTAGCCTTACTGGCATAACACCGCTGCAACGTGTGGTGGACCGCGGGGCGGTGGGGGTGCGCGCTCACACCACGCGCTCGGGCATCCGTTCCGCCGGCGGTGTGTTGCGGCTGCGCGTGACGCGGATAACACCATCTGTGATGACCATACCGATGCCAGGCAGGTCGCCGACAGAAAGCGCCTCGAGAACGTTCGTGCTGTCAGAGCCCTGTGGGCGATCGCACAGCACGATGTCGGCCGGGCGGCCGGGGGCCAGCACGCCCTGGGCGAGCCCGCGCACGCGCGCGACGTTGCCGCTGGCCCAAGAGATGGCGCGTTCCGGCGCAGCCCCCCCGACCGAGCAGAGAAAGGAGAGGGTGCGCAGCATTCCCAAAGGCTGTACGCCCGAACCGGCCGGCGCATCGGTGCCGAGCGTAAGCTGCGTTTCCTTGTTGAGCTCGAGCATCGTGCGCATGGCGAAGAGGGCGATGCGCGGGTTGCCGTTGTGGATGATTTCCACAGCCCGCGTCGTTTCTTCGCAGATGCGGCGGATTTGGCGCTGATCGAGCGCGGTGGGGCCGCCATTGATGTGCGAACAGACATCCGTGTCGGCCGCCAGCACCACATCGGCACCGATGTAGGACGAGCCCGGAACAGAGGGCCCGCCGACATGGGTAACGGTGGAAAGCCCGTGCCGCCGCGCCATGGCTACCATCTCGCGCGCCTCGTCGGCCTGTGTGACCGAACCGAGGCCGATCTCGCCCATGAGTTTCACCCCGGCCTGTGCCATCTCGGCGAAATCGTGCTCAGTCAGGCCGCGTTCCGGAATTACTGCCCCGGCGAGAACGCGCACGCCGTTCGGCATGATGTCGCCGAAGGATTTGCGGGCGACGATAGCCAAAGCCTTCGCGCCCACGGGGTCGCGCGGGCGGCCGGGCAGGTGCACCTCGCCGGCAGAGATCATGCTCGTCACCCCGCCATGCAGGCAGGACTCAATCCAGCCCAACTGGTTCTGCCGCGGCGTCCAGTCGCCGAATACCGTGTGCACGTGGTTATCGATCAGACCCGGAATCGCCGCGCATCCCTTGGCGTCGACCACCACCCGGGCGCCTTCAGTGTCGCAGTCTGCCTCCCGTCCGATGGCGGTGATCTTCCCGCCCTCGGCAACAATGGTGTCGGCATCAACCACCGGGTGTTCGAGATCGCCGGAGACCACCAGGCCGAGGTTGCGGATGACGAGTTTGCCGACCTGCTTCTCGGCGCCAGCAGCGAGTGCCATTGAGTTCGACCCCTCCTGAACCGGAACGTTCCCTTATCGTTGTGACATAGATTAGCGCTCTGCGCGCAACAGCTTCGCTGCGAAGGGGGCGAAGTAGGTGAGGACGCCATCCGCCCCCGCGCGCTTGAAGGCAAGGAGCGACTCCATCATCGCCCGGTCGCGATCGAGCCAGCCGCGTTCCGCCGCCGCCGCGATCATCGCGTACTCTCCCGACACCTGGTAGGCGAAGGTGGGCACGCCAAACCCATCTTTCACCCGGCGAACAATGTCGAGATAGGGCAGGCCGGGCTTCACCATCACCATGTCCGCCCCTTCCGCAATGTCCATCGCCACCTCGCGCAACGCCTCATCGGTGTTGGCGGGATCCATCTGATACGTTTTCTTGTCACCCTTCAGCGCCGAGGAGGATCCGACCGCGTCGCGGAACGGCCCGTAGAAGGCGGAGGCGTATTTCGCCGCATAGGACATGATGCGCGTGTGGATCAATCCGGCCTGATCCAGTGCTGCTCGAATCGCGCCGACGCGACCGTCCATCATGTCGGAGGGCGCGATGACGTCGATCCCCGCTTCGGCCTGGATAACCGCCTGACGGCAAAGGATCGCCACCGTCTCGTCATTGGCGACGTAGCCGTCGCGGATCACCCCGTCGTGGCCGTGGCTTGTGTACGGGTCGAGAGCGACGTCGCCAATCAGCCCGATCCCGTCGCCGAGTGCGGATTTGATCGCGCGCGCCGCCCGGCATAGCAGGTTCTGCGGGTTGGTCGCCTCAGTGCCCTCCTCGTCTTTAAGCTCGGGTGGGGTGACGGGAAACAGGGCGATGGCGGGAATGCCAAGGCGCGCAGCCTCCTCCGCCGCGCGTACTGCGCGATCGATGGAGAGCCGTTCCACGCCCGGCATGGAGGAGACAGGTTCGGACGAATCCACCCCCTCCTTGACGAAGATCGGCCAGATCAGGTCGTCGACCGTGAGGACATGTTCGGCGACGAGGCGGCGCGTCCAGCCGTCGCGGCGATTGCGGCGGGCGCGCGTTGCTGGGAAGCGGCCGGCGAAACGATAGGGCACCGTCGCCTCACTCCGCAGCCTTGGCGAGGTCGCCCGTGGTGGCGGCGAGGGCTTGGTCGATGTCGGCGATGATATCGTCGACGTGCTCGATGCCGATAGAAAGGCGCACGTAGCCCGGTGTCACACCCGAGGCGAGCTGTTCGTCGGCATCGAGCTGGCTGTGCGTGGTGGACGCAGGGTGGATGGCGAGGCTGCGCGCGTCACCGATATTGGCGACATGATAGAGGAGCTTAAGGTTGTCGATAAAGCGACGCCCAGCCTCCATGCCGCCTGCGAGTTCGAAGCCGATTAGGGAGCCGTAGCCGCCCTTAAGAGAGGCATCTGCCCGCCGCTTTTGTTCGCCTTCGAACAAAGAAGGGTAAATGACGCGAGTCACGGCCCTGTGCGAGGCGAGATACTGCGCGACTTTGAGCGCGTTTTCGCAATGGCGCTGCATGCGAAGAGGAAGCGTCTCCAGGCCCTGCAAGAAGAGGAAGGCGTTGAAGGGGCTCATCGCCGCGCCGATGTCACGCAACAGCGTCACCCGCATGCGCATGATGTAGGCGATGGGGCCAAGCGGTTTCACCGCCTGGGTCCAGATTGCACCGTGGTAAGAGGGGTCGGGTTCGTTGAGCAGCGGGAAGCGCTTGGCATTCGCCTCCCAGTCGAAATTTCCGCCATCGACGACGATGCCGCCGATCGAGGTGCCGTGCCCGCCAATCCATTTGGTGGTCGAGTGCATCACCACCGCAGCACCATGCTCGAGGGGGCGGCAGATGACAGGAGCAGCGGTATTGTCCATGATCAGGGGCACGCCAAGCTTGCGCCCGATCTCTGCCACCTCGCGAATGGGAAAGACATGCAGCTTCGGGTTGGGCAGGGTCTCGGCGTAGTAGGCACGGGTGCGATCGTCCGTCGCTGCCGCGAAGTTTTCCGGGTTTTCCGGGTCGACGAAGCGGACCTCGATGCCGAGCTGCTTGAAGGTGTTGGCGAACAGATTCCACGTGCCGCCGTAGAGGTCGGTTGAGGAAACGATGTTGTCGCCGGCCTGAGCGAGGTTCAACACAGAGTAGGTGGTCGCCGCTTGGCCGGAGGAAAGGGCGAGGGCCGCCACCCCACCCTCGAGCGCTGCAACGCGCTTCTCCAGCACGTCGACTGTCGGGTTCATAATGCGCGTGTAGATGTTGCCGAGCTCTTTCAAGGCGAACAGGTTGGCCGCGTGCTCGGTGCTGTCGAATTGGTAAGAGGTGGTCTGATAGATGGGCACGGCGACGGCGCCGGTGGCGGGGTCGCGCCGATGGCCGGCGTGCAAGACCAGGGTCTCAGGACGATGGGTGCTCATGGGCGGCGCCTCCCCGTTCGGTGTTGGCAGTGACGGGGCGGGACGATAGGCGAGCCGGGCCGGGCGTGCCAGACGGGGCGGCTCGCTCCGGCAAAACTGCGGCTGGTGAGGCATGGGGCGAGGTGCTGTTCGAGCATCGCCGCCTTGGCGCCTGGTTGCGCGTTGCCGCCGTCGACCCTCGCACCGGTGAGGAGGCAGTGGCGACCGGCCCAGCGGAGGCACCGGCCATGGTGGAGCGGCTGGCGGCGGCGAAACTTGCGCGGCGGCTGAGGCGCGACTGAGTTCCCTGCGCTGACGAACTGACGACCGGGTGTGCGCACGATGACCTGGCGGAGGGTCTGCCTTCCGCAGGGGTCAGGTGGCAGGTTCAGCACGAAAAGGTTCTGTTGATGGGCGCGCTAAGGTTGCAGAGGGTTGCCCCACCTGAAACCACCACGCTGCCTGCGCAATTTGGCCTTGTGCACTCGCGCGCGTCGCGGCCTCCTGCGCGCCGGGGGAGCGTATGCGGGGTGAAGCCCGTGCTGGTTCTTGCCCGGCCCCGCCGCCGGGAAAGCGGCGGGGCCTCACGCAGCTTTGTGGCGGTGGGCCTCGGCCTCGCTCTGCCCCTGCGATGCCTGAGCGGGTTTGCAGGCTTGGTCGTATCAACGCATGCCTGCCACCAGTTGTGGTGATGGTTTCGACCTTGCCCTGCCCGTGGTAACAGAGGACAGACAAAGCCCTGCCCGGGCGTGAGGACACTCGGATGTCGGACAGCGAAGTTAAACCCGCCGTCGCCATCGGCTCAGACCACGCTGGCTATTCCCTCAAGGCCACACTTGCCGCGGCCCTTGCCGAGTGGGGGCACGCCGTGATCGACTTCGGCACCGACGGCACAGCCTCCGTCGACTATCCAGATTTCGCGCACGCCGTCTGCAGCGCCGTGCTTGAAGGCAGAGCGCGCTTCGGCGTGCTCGTCTGCGGCACAGGGATTGGGATGTCGATGACGGCCAACCGGCACGCCGGGATCCGTTGCGCGTTGATCCATGACGTCACGGGGGCGCGGCTTACCCGCGCGCACAACGACGCCAACGTGATTGCTTTCGGCGCCCGCACCACTGGAGTCGAGCCAGCGCTTGATGCGCTGAAAACCTTCCTCGCCACGCCCTTCGAGGGCGGCCGGCACGAGCGTCGTGTCGCCAAGATCGAACTGACCGGAGCCCCTGCACGATGAACGTCGCCACCACCGCCCTCAGCCCCGCCCGCTTTTTCACCGCGCCGCTTGCTGAGGTCGACCCCGCGGTCGCGGCCGCGATTGCGGGCGAACTTGCCCGCCAGCAGGACGGGATCGAGCTGATCGCCTCCGAAAACCTCGTCTCTCGCGCCGTGCTCGAAGCCCAGGGCTCGGTGATGACCAACAAATACGCCGAAGGCTACCCTGGCCGGCGCTACTACGGCGGCTGTGCTGAGGTAGACAAGGTCGAGGCGCTTGCCATCGACCGCGCCAAGGCCCTGTTCGGTTGCGCCTTTGCCAATGTCCAGCCCCACTCTGGGGCGCAGGCAAACCAAGCGGTGATGCTCGCGCTTCTCCAGCCGGGCGACGTTATTCTTGGCCAGGACCTCGCTGCTGGCGGCCATCTCACACACGGCGCGCCGGTAAACCTCTCCGGCAAGTGGTTCAAGGCGGTGACCTACGGCGTGCGGCGGGACACTCATTGCGTCGACATGGACGAGGTGCGCGACCTGGCCCATCAGCACCGGCCAAAGATGATTATCGCGGGTGGCAGCGCAATCCCGCGGGCCCTTGATTTTAAAGCATTCCGCGACATTGCGGATGAAGTGGGCGCGGTCCTGATGGCGGACGTTGCGCACTTTGCCGGGCTGATCGCGGCAGGGTTGTATCCGTCGCCGCTGCCGCACGCCCACGTGGTCACCACCACCACGCACAAGACTCTGCGCGGGCCGCGCGGCGGCATGATCCTGGCCAACGACGCCGACCTCGGCAAACGGATCAACTCGGCTGTGTTCCCAGGCCTTCAGGGCGGCCCGCTGATGCACGTCATCGCTGCCAAAGCGGTGGCGTTCGGCGAAGCGCTCACCCCGGAGTTCCGCGCCTACCAGAAGCGCGTGGTGGAGAACGCGCGTGCCATGGCCGAGGAGCTTCGTGACCTCGGTTTCGGGCTCGTTGCCGGCGGCACCGACTGCCACCTCGTGCTGGTCGATCTCCGTCCGAAAAACCTCACCGGCAAGGCAGCCGAAGCCTCACTCGAGCGCGCGCACATCACGTGCAACAAGAACGCGATCCCGTTCGATCCTCAAAAGCCGATGGTCACCTCAGGCATCCGCCTCGGCTCTCCTGCTGCCACCACGCGCGGCTTCGGTGTTGAAGAGTTCCGCGAGGTGGCGCGCATGATCGGTGAGGTGTTGGAGGGGCTTGCTCGCTCCAACGACGGCACGAACGACCAGGCAGAACAGAGCGTGGCGGAGCGGGTGAAGGCGCTCTGCGCCAAATTCCCGGTCTATCGCGCGTAAGGAAAGGCCAATGCGCTGTCCGTTCTGCGGACACGAGGACACCCAGGTGAAGGACAGCCGCCCCACCGAGGATGGGGCGGCGATCCGCCGCCGCCGCTTTTGCCCCGCCTGCGGCCAGCGCTTTACCACGGTCGAACGCATCGTCCTGCGCGAACTCACCGTGATCAAGTCGGACGGGCGTCGAGTGGCGTTTGATCGCGAGAAGCTCGCCCGCTCCATCCGCATTGCCCTGCGCAAACGCCCTGTGACCGACGAGCAGATCGAGCGCATCGTCAACGGCATCCAGCGCCAGCTCGAAACCTCCGGCGAGAGCGAGATCCCCTCGAAGATGATCGGCGAGATGGTGATGGAGGTGTTGAAAGACCTCGACCCGGTGGGCTACGTGCGCTTCGCCTCCGTTTACCGCGACTTCCGCGAGGCGAAAGACTTCGAGCGTTTTGTCGGCGCCCTGGGCAACGGGCGTGGGAGCTGAGGCGGCGGAGGAGGCGGGGGAGCACGACCTCGCCTTCATGCGCGCGGCCCTCACTCTCGCCCGGCGGGGCCTGGGCAACGTTGCGCCGAACCCGTCGGTGGGCTGCGTCATTGTGCGCGATGGCCGAATTGTCGGCCGTGGCTGGACCCAGCCCGGCGGCCGCCCGCATGCCGAAACAGAGGCGTTGCGGCGCGCAGGCGCCGCCGCGCGTGGCGCCACCGCCTACGTCACTCTCGAGCCCTGCTGCCACTGGGGAAAAACCCCACCTTGCACGGATGCGATGATCGCCGCCGGCCTCGCCCGTGCCGTGATTGCCACCCGCGACCCTGACCCTCGGGTCAATGGGGAGGGTGTCGCGCGGCTGCGCGATGCTGGCGTGGCAGTGACGGAGGGCGTGCTGGAAAAGGAGGCTGCCGCGCTCAACGCCGGGTTTATTCTGCGCGTCCGCGCTGGGCGACCGCTCGTCACACTGAAGCTCGCCACTACCCTCGACGGTCGGATTGCCACCGCCACGGGCGAAAGCCGCTGGATCACGAGCGAGGCAGCGCGGCGGCTCGCGCACGGGCTGAGAGCGCGCCATGATGCGATCCTGATCGGCTCCGGCACGGCACTTGCCGATGACCCCGAGCTCACCGTTCGTGTGCCCGGCCTCGTGCCGCGTGGCCATCCTGGCCCAGTGCGCATCGTCGCTGACGGGCGCGCAAGACTGCCGCTCGCTGCCCGTCTTGTTGCCACCGCGCGCGCGGTTCCAACCTGGCTTCTGACCACGCCGGGGGCAGATCAGCACCGGATTTCCGCTCTAGCCGAGTGCGGGGTGACGGTGATTGCCGTCTCGCCCGACGCAAACGGCCAGCCAGAGCCGCTCGCCGCCTTGCGGGCACTCGCTCAGCGCGGCATCACCCGCGTTCTGGTCGAGGGCGGGTCGAGGCTTGCTGCCTCCTTGCTGCGGGCGGGCCTTGTCGATCGCCTCGCCTGGTTCCATGCGCCCTCCGTGCTCGGGAGTGATGCAACTCCAGCCGTTGGCGCCTTGGGCCTTCCCCATCTCGCCGCCATGCCGACATGGCGGGTGGTGGAGGAGGAGCGGGTCGTGCCCGATCGGTTCCTCCTCCTCGGTTCGGAGGCTTAGATGTTTAGCGGTATCGTGACCGACCTCGGCTGCGTTCGGACGATCGAGCCTGCGGGCGAGGGCAGGGACCTTAAGCTCATCATCGCCACCACCTGGAACACAGAGGAGATCCCGCCCGGCGCCTCGGTCTCCTGCAACGGCTGCTGCCTGACGGTGGTGGAGAAGGGGGTGGGAACGCTCGCCTTCACCGCCTCGGCCGAGACGCTGGACAAGACCACGATCGGGCGCTGGCGTCCGGGCACGTTGGTGAACCTCGAACGCGCGCTTCGCATGGGCGACGAGTTGGGCGGGCACCTCGTCACTGGCCACATCGACGGGGTGGCGCGAGTCGCCGCTGCCAGCCCAGAAGGCGGAAGCCTCCGCCTGACCATCCGCCCCCCGCCGCACCTGATGGCCTACCTCGCGCCGAAAGGCTCGGTTGCGGTCGATGGCGTGAGCCTTACCGTCAACGACGTTGACGCCGATGCTTTCGGGGTCAACATCATCTCTCACACCGCCGAAGTCACCACCCTCGGCCGCCTGAAACCCGGAGACCCCGTGAACATTGAGGTCGATCTTATCGCGCGCTACCTCGCGCGCCTGCTCGAAGCGAGGGGGCGGTGAGCGCGTCCGCGCGCGATGCCGAACTCGCCTCAACGCTCGCTTCGGCCGAGGAGATCATCGCCGAGGCCAAGGCCGGGCGAATGGTGGTGCTCGTCGATGACGAGGACCGCGAGAATGAGGGCGACCTCGTCATCCCTGCCCAGTTCGCTGATGCGGCGGCGATCAACTTTATGGCGAAGCACGGGCGCGGCCTGATCTGCCTCGCCCTCACGCGCGAGCGAGTCGAACATCTTGGCCTGCCCCTGATGGCGCAATCGAACGCCTCGCGCCACCAGACGGCGTTCACCGTCTCGATCGAGGCGCGTGAGGGGATCACCACCGGCATTTCGGCAGCGGACCGCGCGCGCACCATCGCGGTCGCGATCGACCCGTCCAAAGGCCCAGCCGACATCTGCACACCGGGCCACGTTTTTCCGCTGATGGCACGCGAGGGGGGCGTGCTGGTGCGCGCTGGCCATACCGAGGCTGCGGTGGACATCGCCCGCCTCGCCGGCCTCACCCCTGCTGGCGTGATCTGCGAGATCATGAACGACGACGGTACGATGGCGCGTCTGCCCGACCTCGTCGCCTTCGCACAACGCCATGGGCTAAAGATCGGCACCATCGCCGACCTGATCGCCTATCGCCGCCGCACGGAAAAGCTTGTTGAACGCCGCGCCGAAACCACCATCGAAAGCATCTACGGCGGGGCGTTCCGCGCCATCGTTTACGTCAACAAAGTGGAGTACGCTGAACACGTGGCGCTGGTGAAGGGCGATCTGAGCGCGCCAGGGCCCGTGCTCGTGCGCATGCACGCGCTGAATGTGCTCACTGACGTTCTAGGCGATCGCGGGGGGTCAGATCTCGCCCCCGCCATGCGTCTCATCGCGCGCGAGGGCCGCGGTGTGGTGGTGCTGATTCGAGAACCGCGGGCGACCGCGCTATCGGAACGAATCCTCGGTGCCGCCTCGGGTCGCAAGCCTCAGCTGCGCGACTACGGGGTGGGCGCGCAGATCCTGCGCGACCTTGGCGTGCGGGAAATGATCCTGCTTACCAACAATCCGCGCCCCATTGTTGGCCTTGAGGGGCATGGCTTGACCGTCATCGCGCATCGACCCATTCCCCGCGCGGAGGTTGAGCCGCGATGACGGATGAGGAAAGGAATTCGGCGGCAGTACAAGCGCCGCACGTGCTGATTATCGAGGCGCCCTACTACGCTCAGGTGGCGCAGGGGCTACGCGCGGGCGCGCAGCGCGTTCTTGCCTCTGCGCAGGCGAGGCATGAGCTCGTCCAGGTTGCGGGCGCGTTCGAACTGCCGGGGGCGGTTCGGATGGCCATTCGCGCCATGGCCAGAGCGGGCGGGCCGAGATGGGACGGGTTCCTCGCTCTCGGCTGTGTGGTACGCGGCGAGACCGACCATTACGACCACATCGCCCGCGAGGCGGCGCGCGGCCTAATGGACCTTTCCGTACAGTTTGGCGTGCCGGTCGCCTTTGGCGTGCTCACGGTGCACGACGAGGCGCAGGCACTCGCCCGCGCCTGCGACGACGAGACGAACAAGGGGGCAGAGGCGGCACGCGCCTTGCTCGCGCAGATTGCGCTTGCTCGCCGCTGGGGGCTGTGATGGCGAGGCCAGCAAGCCAAAGTGGGCGCGGCCGCCCGCGCACCGCCGCCCGTCTTGCCGCTGTGCAGGCGCTCTATCAGGCCGAACAGGCCGCCGTAAGCCCCGAGACGGTGCTCGATGAGTTCGTTCGCCACCGCGTGCTGCCCGATGGACCGGCCGATTTTGCCGAAGCCGCGCTAGAGGAGGGTCGGATCCCAGGGGCCGATGTGCCTCTGTTCGCCTCGATCGTGCGCGGCTGGGCGCGCCACGCTGAGCTGCTCGATCGCGCGATCGCCGCCACTCTGGCTGAGGATTGGCCCATGGAGCGGCTCGACCCCGTGTTGCGCGCGGTGCTGCGGGCGGCGGCGGGCGAGCTGTTCGATGCCGCCGGCGCCCCGGCTAAGGTGATCATCAACGAGTATCTCGACATCGCGCACGGCTTCTTCTCGGGTGAGGAGCCGCGCTTCGCCAACGGCGTGCTGGATCGCCTCGCGCGCACCCTGCGGGCGGCCGAGTTCGCCGCCGCCCCAGCCTCGCCATGAGCCTCGCCGGCGAGTTCGCTCTGATTGCGCGGCACTTCCGCCCGCTCGCAGCCGCCGTGCCGGGCGCCCTTTCCCTCACCGACGACGCCGCCCTGCTCGATCCCCCTGAGGGCCGCACCCTGGTGCTCGCCGCCGACGCCATGGTGGAAGGCGTGCACTTCCTGCCTGACGACCCGCCGGAGACGATTGGACGCAAACTGCTCCGCGTAAACCTCTCTGACCTTGCGGCGATGGGGGCGGCGCCACTCGGCTACCTGCTCACCGCGGCGCTTCCAACGTCGGTCGATGATGCCTGGCTTGCTGCCTTCGCTCGCGGCCTTGCTGCCGACCAGACCCTCTTCGAGTGCGGGCTGTTTGGCGGTGATACGGTTTCCACGCCGGGGCCACTCACCCTCTCCCTCACCATCCTCGGCTCGGTTACGCCTGGCCGGGCGCTCACCCGCGGCGGTGGGCGCGTGGGAGACGAGGTTTGGGTCAGCGGCACCATTGGCGACGGCGCGCTTGGCTTGCTCGCGCTGACTGGTCGTCTTCCTGACCTCGCTGAGGCTGACCGCGAATTCCTCGCCGAACGCTACCGCCTGCCGAGACCGCGAGTGATCCTCGGCCAGAGGCTTGCTGGGCTCGCCACCGCCTGTCTCGACGTTTCGGATGGGCTGGTGCAGGACCTCGGCCACCTCGCGCGCGGGTCGGGCTGCGGCGCGGAGGTCGAGGCGGCCGCCCTGCCGCTCTCCTCCTCTGCCCACAGCGTGCTTGAGCGAGATCCCGGCCTGCTCGCCACCTGCCTTTCCGGCGGGGATGATTACGAACTCGTCTTCTCTGCCCCGGCGGAGGCGGCCGAGCGGGTGGAGAAGGCTGGCCTCATCGCGGGCGTGCCGGTGACACGAATCGGGCGGCTTGTCGCGGGCGAAGGGGTGCGCGTGCTTGGGCCAGATGGCAGCGTGATCCCCCTTGAGCGCGCCGGCTGGAGCCACTTCGCATGACCCGGCTTACACGTGAGCCAACCCGCACCGTTGTCCTGCTTTTTTGCGCCCAAGCGCTGGCTCAGGCGGCGCAGAGCGGGCAGGTCGCGATGGTGTCTCTGATCGGCTATGCTCTGGCCGAGGCGAAGGCGCTGGCTACTCTGCCGCTTGCTGTGCAGATGCTCGCCACAATGGCGGTGTCGATTCCAGGCGCGGTGATCTTCGCCCGCCTCGGCCGTCGGGCGGGTTTCCTGATGGGGGCTGCGCTTTATTTATCGGCGACCGCGATCTTTTTCGTCTCCCTTTGGATCGGGTCGTTCCATCTGTTCCTGTTCGGCTGCATCTTCTCAGGTGCTGCGTTCGGCATCGCTCAGTACTACCGCTTTGCCGCCGCCGAGGTGGCGGACGCGGCGTATCGGCCGAAGGCGATCAGCACCGTCATGGCGGGAGGGGTGATCGGCGCTTTTCTTGGCCCTGCAGTGGTGAAGGCGACGAAGGACTGGTTCGCCCCTGTGCTGTTCGCCGGCAGCTACCTCGCCTTCGCCGCGCTGCCGTTCGCCACCGCCGCGCTCGTCTTCGCTATGCGCCTGGCGCCTCCCGCTGACCCGCGCGGCACAGCCACGGTGCAGCTCGGCCCCATTCTGGGTCGGCCACGGTTTATCGTCGCCGTGCTTTCTGCCGTCGTCGGCTGGGATACGATGAACATACTGATGGCGGCCACGCCGCTCGAGATGATGCTGTGCGGGTTTACCGTTGGCGACTCGGCGACTGTGATCCAGTGGCATGCGGCGGCGATGTTCGCGCCCTCTTTCCTCACTGGCCATCTGATCGCGCGCTTCGGCGTGGTGCGCGTTATCGCTGTCGGCGCGGCGCTGATCGCGGCCTGCGCCGTGGTGGCGTTGGCGGGCCAGAGTTTCGCGCATTTCTGGGTCGCCCTCGTCGCCCTTGGGGTGGGCTGGAACTTCATGTTCGTCGGCGGCACGGCCTTGCTGACCTCCTCCTACAGGCCGGAGGAGCGCGCCAAAGCGCAGGCTGCGAACGACGTGATCGTGTTCGGCTCGGTCGCCATCACCTCCGTTCTGTCGGGCGCGCTGCACCATTGGGTGGGATGGGCGATGCTGAACGTCCTCGTCTTCCCCGCCCTCGCCGTCGCGCTGGTCGGGCTCGTCAAGCTTGCCCGCATCGAGGCAGCGCCGCTGCCCCGCGCGGCTTGAACGCATCGTGCGCGCCGGCGGATTGCGCCCGGCGCCGGGCTTTGGCATACCCCGCTGGCCTCGCGGACGCGTGAGCCCCCGCGGGCCGAAGCGGATGTTCCGCTCCTGCCAGTCGACGTCGAAACGGACCGGAAGCGACCATGATCACGCTGCAATACGTGCTCGTCTTGCTCTGCGGCGCCCTCGCCGTCGGCTTCGGCGCCTATGCCACGCGCGTGGTGCTGGCGGCACCTGCGGGCACCCCCCGCATGCAGGAGATTGCTGCTGCCGTGCAGAAGGGGGCGAGCGCCTACCTGTTTCGCCAGTATACCACCATCGCCCTGGTTGGCGTGATCGTCGCCGCCGCGCTGTGGATCCTGCTCTCGCCCTGGGCGGCGATCGGGTTTGTCCTTGGGGCCACACTCTCCGGCGCGGCGGGTTTCATTGGCATGAACGTCTCGGTGCGGGCCAACGTGCGCACGGCGGAAGCCGCCCGGCAGGGGCTTCAGCCGGCGCTCGATCTCTCCTTCCGGGCCGGTGCCATCACCGGGTTGCTCGTTGTCGGCCTCGGTTTGCTCGGCATCGCGGTCTACTGGCTTGCCCTGCAATCGGCCGGGGTTGCTCAGCGCACCGTGCTCGAGGCGCTGATCGCGCTCTCTTTCGGCGGTTCGTTGATCTCGATTTTCGCTCGGCTGGGCGGCGGCATTTTCACCAAGGGAGCGGATGTCGGCGCCGACCTCGTCGGCAAGGTCGAGGCCGGCATCCCGGAGGATGATCCGCGTAATCCGGCGGTGATCGCCGACAACGTGGGCGACAATGTCGGCGACTGTGCGGGCATGGCCGCTGACTTGTTCGAGACCTACGTGGTGGCGATGGTCGCGACCATGCTGTTGGGCGCGATCTTCTTTGCCGGCGAGGCGGCGATGACCCTGATGCTTCTGCCCCTTGTCATCGGGGCCGCCTGCATCGCGGCTTCGGTTGCCGGCACGTATTTCGTCAAGCTCGATGGCTCGAGCGATATCATGCGGGCCCTCTACAAAGGGTTCATTGCCACCGGCGTGATCGCGGCGGGCCTGATCTTCCTCGTTCTGAGTCTCACCATTGGGCTCACCACAACCTATACCCCGACCTCGGGGCCGTCTTTTACCGGCATTGGGCTCTTTTTCTGCGCCCTTGTCGGGCTTCTCGTCACCGCCGCCATCGTGTGGCTGACGGAATATTACACCGGCACGCAGTTCCGTCCCGTGAAGTCGATCGCCGCCGCCTCCACCACCGGCCACGGCACGAATGTGATCCAGGGACTTGCTGTCAGCATGGAGGCGACGGCTGCGCCTGTGCTCGTCATCTGCCTCGGCATTCTGGCGAGCTATCTTGTCGCTGGCGTCTATGGCATCTCGATTTCGGTCACCACCATGCTCGCGCTGGCCGGCATTGTGGTCGCGCTCGATGCCTACGGCCCAGTGACGGACAATGCCGGCGGAATCGCCGAGATGGCCGATCTGCCGAAGGACGTGCGCGTCATTACCGATGCGCTCGATGCTGTAGGCAATACAACCAAGGCGGTGACCAAGGGCTATGCCATCGGCTCGGCAGGGCTTGCCGCAGTTGTGCTGTTTGCCGCCTACATCCAGGACCTCTCGCACTACTTCCCGAACGTAAGGGTGGATTTTTCGCTCGCCGACCCGTTCGTGGTCGTCGGTCTCTTTGCAGGCGGCCTTCTGCCCTACCTGTTCGGCGGCCTGTCGATGACCGCGGTCGGCCGTGCAGCGGGGTCAGTGGTGGTGGAGGTGCGCCGGCAGTTCAAGGAAATCCCGGGCATTATGGAGGGTACGGCGAAGCCCGATTACGGCAAGGCGGTGGACATGCTCACACGCGCGGCGATCCGCGAGATGATCGTGCCCTCGCTCCTTCCCGTCCTTGCCCCCGTCGTGCTGTGGGTGGTGATCTATTCCGTTGCCGGCCTGGCAGCGGCATTCACGAGCCTTGGTGCGATGCTGCTCGGCACCATCGTCACCGGCATCTTCGTCGCGATTTCGATGACCGCGGGCGGCGGGGCCTGGGACAATGCGAAAAAGCTGATCGAGACTGGCTTGTACGGGGGCAAGGGGTCGGATGCGCACAAGGCCGCCGTCACCGGCGACACGGTGGGTGACCCCTACAAGGACACGGCGGGACCGGCGGTGAACCCGATGATCAAGATCATCAACATCGTCGCCCTGCTTCTGCTCGCCATTCTCGCCAACCTTCTGGGAGCTTGAGGCAGGGGAAGAACGAAGCCGAGGCGACGCGAACGGTGCCGCCGACCGCACAGCTTGATCGGCGATCGGTTGAGATGTCGGCAGGTCAAAGCCAGGCGAGAGCGATGCCTTTGAGGCTGAGTGCGATGACCAGCGACCCAACGACGATCATCAGCGGTCGCGCCGGGACGCGCTTGGCGACGAGTGCTGCGATCGGTGCGGCGATGACGCCGCCCACGATCAGGCCGACAATCACGGGCCAAAGTTCGAGCCCGATGGTGGCAAAGAAGGTCGCTGTCACGACGGAGGTGACGAAGAATTCGGCGAGATTGACCGAGCCGATGGCATAGCGCGGCGCCGTGCCACCTCCGATCAAAGTGGAGGCGACGATCGGTCCCCAGCCGCCGCCCCCTGCCGCATCGAGGAAACCGCCGACAAGTCCGAGCAAAGGTACGAGAGGCGGGTTGTCAACGATGGGCGGGCTTGGCCGGAAAGCCTTCCAGAGGATGACGCCTCCCATCGCACAAAGATACAGGCTGACCCAGGGGCGGATTGTCTCGGCCGGAAAGGTCGTCAGCACGAGCGCGCCGCCAGCCCCTCCAATCATGCCGGGGATGGCGAGGCGAACGACCAACTGGCGACGGACATTGCCAACCCAGAGATGGGAGAGGCCGGAGGCGCCCGTGGTGAACACCTCCGCTGCATGAACGGCTGCCGAGGCGGTGGCCGGAGCCACACCGAAGCTCAGCAGCACAGTGGTGGCGGAGACGCCGTACGCCATGCCGGCTGCGCCATCGATCATCTGGGCGATGAAACCGACGATGACGAACAGCAGGAGGTTCGGGCTCAGACCGTCGGGCGGCATGCAGCCGTCCTCATCTGGCGCTCCGTGGTCGGCTCGAGCACCGGGTGGAGCCGAAGTCCGGGAACCCGGGTCAGAAGCCTGAGCCCGGCATGCGTGTTGGCGCGCCGCTGCCAAAGCGACCGATGTTGCCCAACAGCAGTTGCAGGAAGCTCCGATCCGTTCCCGGGGTCGGTGTCACCCGGTCTACGGGGTCGATCTCGGCCGCTTCGGCAAGACCGAGAGTTTGCACGTCGCGCACGACGCCGCGTTCGTCGAAGCGGATCGCGACCACGGTTTGCTGTTCAATCGACGGCACCCGGCCGACTCGGTTACGGGTTACGGACGAGATGTAGAACCATGCGTCGTCGCCGAAGGGCGCCGTCGCCGACGGCGTGCCGAGCAAGGCGGCAACGTCAGCTCGGGTTTGCACGCCCGGGACAATCTCTGCCACTTGGTGTGGCTCCAGCCGCGCTCCCCGCACATCACGGGTGGGCTCGGCGATGGCGCAGCCAACGAGCCCGAGCATGGCCGCACCAACCGCTATCGCCCGGCCGGCCTGGCGCCGCCCTTCTGTTCCCCCTGAAGGCGGCTGCGAATTGACCCCAGCTCTCGACATCCAATCTCCTCGCTGTCACATCGCGAGCGATCCTGTCAACGGACCACGCTGGCATGCTCCACCGCCTTTTCTCGCCGCGCTCTTTTGAGCGTGAGGGTTACCTGCTCTACGGCGCTGCGGTTGCGGTAGCGCGAGATCCTCTTTGGTATGCGCGACTCGGCGTCCCCGACACGCTTGAGGGGCGGTTCGACATGGTTTGCCTCTTTACCTTCCTCGTGCTGGATCGGATGACGGAGGAGCAAGCAGAGGAGCCGCGGCGCCTTGCCCAGGCCGTGACGGATGCGATGTTCGCCGATCTCGACCACACCTTGCGTGAGATGGGGGCGGCCGATACGGGGCTCGCGCGCCGGGTGCGCCGTCTCTATGAGGCTTTCCGAGGTCGATCGGTGGCGTATGCGCGGGCGCTCGCTTCGGCTGACGACGCGGCATTGGCCGAGGCTCTGTCGCGCAACGTCTGGCGAAGCGAAAGCGTGGTCGAGGGGGCGAGGGCCCTAGCGGCTGCGGTGCGGCGCGAGCGCGCTCACCTGGCTGCTCAGCCTTTGGCCGCCCTTCGTCGTGGCGAGATCACGTTTCTTCCGGCCGCGGAAGCGTTGGCATGAGCGGGCCAGAGTTCCACCGTCCCGTCACAGTTGCTCGCCTCAGGCCCGAGGGCGATGCGATCGCGATCGAAGCGGGGCCAGCGGAACGGGAGGCGGTGCGGGCGCGGCTTGGGCTTGAGGGGCTCGACCGCCTCTCGGCAGAGCTGATCCTGCAGCCTCTCGGTGGCGGGCTCGTTTCGGCGCGGGGATCGCTGCGGGCCGAGGTGCGGCAAGTGTGCGTTGTCACGCTCGAGCCGTTTTCCGCCACGCTCACCGCGCCGGTGCAGCTGATGTTTCGCCGCACCGAACCCGGCCAGGAGATGGCCGAAGTGGTGCTCGACCTGGAGGCAGAAGACGAGGTGCTATACACCGGATCGGAGATCGATGTCGGCGAAGCCGTGGTGGAAACTTTAGCCCTCGCTTTGGACCCCTGGCCACGGCGACCGGGCGCGACCTTCGCATGGTCGAACGAGGGCGAGGCGGAGGAAGAACGCCAGAGCCCGTTCACCCTGTTGATGCGTCTGCGACCCCCTGGGGTTGATTCCTAGGGCATTGATCAGGCTGCGCGGCTGCACTGTCTGATCGCGTCAGACTTGTAACTTTACGACCTCGCGCCCCTTTGCTAGTGACCGCCGGTCCAGCGTATTTCGAAACTGTGACAAGGCGAGGCCCGTACCATGGCGGTCCCGAAGAAGAAGGTTTCCCCGTCCCGGCGGAACATGCGCCGCTCGCACGAGGCCTTGCGCGCGGAGCCTTATGTTGAATGCCCCAATTGCGGCGAACTCAAGAGGCCGCACCATGTGTGCCCATCCTGCGGCTACTATGACGGACGCGAGGTGGCACCGGCCGGCAAGCGTCTGAAGGTGGTTGTCCGCACCTGAGCGCCGTCGTTCCCGGTAGCCCGCCGCCCGCGATAAGCCCGCGCGAGGAGCCGTGAACGCCGAAACTGTGCTCGCTATCGACGCGATGGGTGGGGACCGCGCCCCGGACATCGTGATTCGCGGGCTGGAGATTTCCGCCGAACGCCACCCGCAGGCGAAGTTCATACTGTTTGGCGATGAGGGGCGGGTGGCGCCGCTCCTACGGCGGGCGAAGCGTCTGGCTGCGGTGGCGAGCCTGCGGCACGCGCCGGAGGTTGTGCCGAACGAAATGAAGCCCACTGCGGCGCTTAGGCTACGCAACTCTTCTATGCGGTTGGCAATCGACTGCGTGGCGGCTGGCGAGGCGGCGGGGGTCGTTTCCGCCGGCAACACCGGTGCGCTGATGGCACTTGCCAAGATCGTGCTGAAGACGCTCCCCGGTATCGACCGCCCAGCGATGGCTGGCATCGGGCCCTCTGCCCGCGGCGACTTCGTGATGCTCGACCTCGGCGCCAACGTGCAGTGCGATGCTCGCAACCTGGTCGACTTCGCGGTGATGGGCGAGGTGTTCGCCCGCACCGTGCTCGGCCTCAATCAACCGTCGATCGGGCTGCTCAATGTCGGCTCCGAGGAACTGAAGGGCGATGACCGGGTGCGCGAGGCGGCCGAGGTGCTGCGCGCGAGCCACCTCGCCCCCCTGTTCCACGGCTTCGTGGAGGGGCACGACATCGCCGCCGGCACCACGGACGTGGTGGTGACCGACGGTTTTACTGGCAATGTCGCTCTAAAGACCGGCGAGGGGACCTTGAAGCTGGTGCGCGACCTGTTGCGCGAGGTGTTCACGTCCTCGATCGCAGCCAGGATTGGCTATATTTTGGCGCGCCCTGCGCTTGAGCGGCTGCGTGAGTGGCTTGACCCACGCCGCTATAACGGCGCGGTGCTGGTCGGGCTTAACGGCGTGGTGGTGAAGAGCCACGGCGGAACGGACGGGCTCGGTTTCGCCCATGCCATGGATTTGGCGGTGGACATGGTGAGCCACCGCTTCAATGACCGGATCCGCGATGAGCTGTTGCGCATCCGACCGGGGGAAGGAGCCGTCCGTGCACCTGCCGCTGTCCCAGGTTGATCCGGCAGCCTCTCCCTTGCCCCCTGTGAGGGGGGAAGGGGTAGTGCGCACCGTGCTGGCCGGAGTTGGCGGGTATCTGCCGCCTGCGGTAGTGACCAACGACGACCTCGCCGCGAAACTCGACACCTCAGACGCGTGGATTGTGGAGCGGACGGGCATTCGGGAGCGGCGGATCGCTGCCGAAGGCGTGCTCGCCTCCGACCTCGGCGCGGAAGCGGCCCGCGTGGCTCTGGCCGACGCCGGGGTCGGGCCCGAGGCGGTGGACGGGATCGTGCTCGCGACCTCGACCCCCGACCAGACCTACCCGGCAACCGCCGTCCGCATCCAGGCTAAGCTCGGCATTCGCCGCGGCTTTGCCTTCGATGTCGCCGCCGTGTGCACAGGCTTTATCTACGCGCTGGCGGTGGCAGACGCGATGATCCGTGCCAGGCATGGTTCGACCGTGCTCGTGGTCGGCGCCGAGGTGAACAGCCGGATCCTGGATTGGACCGATCGCGCCACCTGCGTGTTGTTCGGCGACGGTGCGGGGGCGGTGGTGTTGCGGGCGGCGGAAGCCAGCCAAGGAGGCAGTGGGCCCGGGTTGCTCTCCACCCACCTTCACGCCGACGGCAGCTATGCCGACCTCCTCTATGTCGATGGCGGGCCCGGCGTGTCGGGCAGGTCGGGGCATGTGCGCATGAACGGGCGCGAGGTGTTTCGCCACGCGGTGGCCAAGCTTTCCGCCGTGGTGGACGAGGCGCTTGCTGCCCATGGCCTCGATTACGCCGCTGTCGATTGGCTGGTGCCGCATCAGGCCAATCTCCGCATCATCGAGGCGGTAGCGAAAAAACTTCATCTGCCGATGGAGCGGGTGGTGGTGACGGTCGATCGGCATGCCAACACCTCGGCTGCTTCGATCCCGCTTGCCTTGGCCGAGGCCAAGGCCGATGGGAGGCTCAAGCCAGGCCAGCTTGTGCTGATGGAGGCGATCGGCGGTGGGTTGACTTGGGGGGCGGCGCTTTTGCGTCTTTGATCCTTGCGTCTCCGCCGGGCTGTTGTCGAGCGACCGAGGGAGCTCTAGCTAAAGGGTTGAGTTTCCGCCATTCATTGACGCCCCGCGCGGGTCGCTGTTACGGTCCTGGGCCAATGGAAAGGGGACCCGAGGTGGGACGGACCGTGACTCGTGCCGACTTAGCGGATGCTGTCTATCGACAGGTCGGCTTGTCACGCAACGAATCCGCCACCCTCGTTGAGAGCGTGCTCGGTCTTGTGGTCGATGCCCTGCAGCGAGGCGAATCGGTAAAAATCAGTGCCTTCGGCACTTTCGCCGTGCGCCAGAAGGGCAGAAGGATAGGGCGCAACCCGAAGACTGGGGTTGAGGTGCCAATACCGCCGCGCAAAGTGCTCGTCTTTCGTCCAAGCCAGGTGCTGAGGGCGCGGCTCAACGGTGAAACTCCTGTTGCCGTTGACGAGGAGGCATGAGCGGTTCCCACGAGGACGAGGGGTCGGAACACCGGCGGGGTCGCAAGTCGCCGACCGCTTTTCGCACGATCAGTGAAGTGGCCGATGAGTTGCACATCCCGCAGCACGTCCTGCGTTTTTGGGAGACAAAATTTCCTCAACTCGCACCCCTCAAGCGCGGTGGGGGCCGCCGCTATTATCGCCCTGAGGATGTTGAACTGCTGCGCCGCATCAGCGATCTCCTTTATGTTCAAGGCTATACGATCAAAGGCGTGCAACGGCTGCTGCGCGACGGCAGCGCCGGCGAGGCGGACACCTCCTTGTCAGAACGGGAGGAGGACAAGGCTCCGCGCCCACAGCTGGCACTGCCCGGTCTGCCACAGCCGCTGGAGGTGTCGCCTTTGCCGGTCACAAAACCAGTGGTGAGGGTCCGTGCCGAGGCGACGCGCGCGCCGTCTGGCCCTGCGCCAGGGTCAGCGGGAGGGGCTGGCGGCACCAGCAGTGATCGGGCGGTGGCCATCCGTTCGGCACTGGCCGACGCGATCAGCGAGTTGCGGGCCATCAGGTCCCTGTTGGTCGCGGTGGTCGAACGGCGGCGGGCGCGGGCGCGCGATTGACTTGCCGGGACGGCCGCGCCAAGAGGGAAGAGGTCGGAGCGTAGCGCAGCCTGGTAGCGCATCAGTCTGGGGGACTGGGGGTCGTGGGTTCAAATCCCGCCGCTCCGACCATCTTTCTCTAGCTTCTTGTCAAGGCCACGGCATCGATCGCCGCTTTCCTGGCGTCTTTTGCCTGAAGCGCTCACGCGGGGCGCACAGCAGGGTCGGCTTGATGTCAATCGCTCCCGCCATCTCTCCCGATCTCAAGCGTGCGTCGTGAGCTGGGGCCTTCGCGCGACCGTGTGAGGCAACCGCTGTCCATGGGCCGCTGCCTTGGCTAGAACCCGTGACGGCCAAAGACGTGTGCTGAGGACAAACTGCCCGCCACGGCGTTTGGGGTTTGGGCGGCTTCGGGCACGGTGCCAAGCCGATGTTTGGTCGGGGGACCGGCGTTGACGCATTCTGCTGACCGACGAGGAAAGGTTTTCCTCTCAGCCTTTGGTCGTGTCAGCGTTGTGGCGGCAAATCAAACGAGGCGAACCTGCGACCATTGGCAGACCTCCCTGGTCCTCTTTCAATAAGGTCGTGAGGTCGCGCGCTTTGGGGTGCGGTGGCATGACCAGCCTTACCAGCCTTAGCAGCATGTCAAACAGAACACAGTGTCGTGTCTGTTGCAGCGACGACCTGCCCGCCGCTGGGGATGCGATGCCCCGAGCCGACGACATACGCGTACAAACCTAAAAACGGGCTCAAAAGGAACGCGGCAGCGGATATCCAACGGACCTGCTGCCGCGTCGACTAGTCTTCTGCGGCGATCGCCGAAAAAGCCCAGCAGCCTTACTGCTCGCGCTCAGCCTGCGGGCTGTTGCCGACGCTCAGACCGAGGCGGAGAGCGATTTTAGCGCGCTTCGAGATATCGTTCGATCGTCTCTATATCGGGGGCGCGGATGGTCATCCTGTTCGGGCCAGCAGCGATCCGGCTTGCCATTTTGCCGAGTTCCCCGTTCTGCCGGAACTCTTCGATGTTCTTGGCATCATCTGCCTTGAACACCCACAGGCGACCCTCGACAACGGCAGTCACGAATCCCGGCTTATCATGAGGACTACCGAGGCTCACTGGCCCCGACGCGACGGCGACGGAGGTGAACAGAACCGCACCACACAGAGACGCCAACCAGGTCCGCTGCATTGTTCCCAACTCCCGGTAAAACACAACACAGAGCCATTTAATACAACGCTGTGCCAGCGACGATGAAATTTCGATGAAGACGTGCCTGTCTTTGGCCATGGGAAATGAGGAGCGCTGGTCAGATATCGCCTGACCCGGGGGGACGCAGCGGTGACTCGGCGGCGAAGACGGTTTCATCAAAGTTTCACAGAACCTAAACAGCCATTTCTCGCGCCAACCCTATCATCTTGCCGGATGGTTTGGTCGATCGGGCGCGCCTCCGGTCGATCGTATGCGTCGATTGGCGCCTGTTCGGCACGGTTTGGCGCAGCAAACAAAAGGAGGGTGGTCTTATGAAAAAAGTGCTGTTGGCTGGAATTGCGGCTATTGCTCTGTCGTCACATGCCTTCGCGCAGGCGATCCAGATCGATCCGCAGCTTCCCAACTACACACCGGTCAGTGGCATTTCGGGGAGCCTGAAGTCTGTCGGCTCTGACACCATGAACAACCTGATGACGTTGTGGGCCGAAGGCTTCCTGGCCATGTACCCGAATGTCCGGATCGAGATCGAGGGTAAGGGCAGCTCTACGGCTCCACCGGCTCTGGTCGCGGGGACGGCGCAGTTTGGTCCGATGAGCCGTGAGATGAACCAGCGGGAGCGCGACGCGTTTCAGCAGCGCTTCGGCTATCCGCCGGCTGTCATCCGCGGTGCGATCGACTCGCTTGCGGTCTATGTGCACAAGGACAACCCGATCCGGTGCCTGACCATGCAGCAGGTGGACGCAATCTTTTCCAAGACGCGTCGCGGCGGCCATCCGACTGACATCACCACCTGGGGCCAGCTCGGCTTGACCGGGGAGTGGGCAAACCGTCCGATCAGCCTCTACGGTCGTAACTCGGCGTCCGGCACTTACGGGTACTTCAAAGAAGTTGCGCTTTTCCGCGGCGACTACAAGGACCAGGTGAAGGAACAGCCTGGCTCGTCAACGGTCGTGCAAGGTGTGGCGTCTGACCGGTTCGCCATCGGCTACTCCGGCATTGGCTACAAGACGGCCGATGTGCGCGCTGTGCCGCTTGCTTCAAAGCCGGGCGAAACCTGCTACGACGCGACGGTCGAGAACGCGGTCTCCGGCGACTATCCTCTCGCGCGCTTCCTTTATGTCTACACCAACGCGAACCCGAACCAGCAGATGGACCCGCTGCGTCGTGAGTTCATCCGCTTCATCTTTAGCCGTCAGGGTCAGGAAGCGACCATCAAGGACGGTTACTTCCCAATCACGCGAGCTATTGCCGAAGACGACATGAAGGCCATGGGCTTGTCGTTCGCCGGAAACTGACATGATCGGCAGGGAGCTGGGCGCGCTGCCCGGCTCCCTGTGACAGCCTCGCATTCTGCGGATTGCGTCCTGATCACTCAAGAAAGGGACGAGATCGATGCCCCCCGACACAGCCCCGCCCGTCACCGAGCGTATCGGCATTCGTCGTCAGAATCGCATGACGAGGCGGTCAGTCATCATCGCTGATCGGTCTGCCAACGTCATTATCAGTGTCGGCGGGCTGCTCGTTATTTTCGCCGTCTTTGCAATCATGGTGTTTTTGGCCCAGGTCGCCCTTCCTCTGTTCCGCGGGGCCGAGCTGAAGGGTTCCTCGGAATATAATATGGGAACTGCGGGCACGTCGACGCTGATGATTAACGTCGATGAAAACCTGACCATAGCCTTTGCCCTGCAGAAGGATGGTCGTTTGGTGCGCGTGCATGCGCCAACGGGCAGCATGTTGGCGGAGGATAAGTTCGATTTTGGCGGCGAGGTCACCAGTTTTGCGCGGACGCTGCGCCGTGACCAGGTGCTGTTTGGGTTTGCCGATGGGTCGGTGCGCTTTGGTCGCTTTGATATTTCCGCTGTTATTCGCGACGCTACGGTCATTCCCTCCGGTGCCCGGCAGCTCGATGCGCGCGACGTAACGGACGGGCGCCAAGTTTTTTCCCGCATTCCTGGAGATCAGGTTCGGGTTGTCACCGTTGACCTCGTCCTCGAGGACCGGCAGCGGATTTCGACCGTGCCGATTGTCGCCGCCGATCTTCGGGTGGGCGGAACTGTTGAGCGGCCTGTGCGGTCGTTTGTGACGATCGATGCTGCCGGTGTGGTGCGGCTGTCGCGCGCGGAAGGGCGTCTGAACCTGATGACCCGGCAGATGAGAACGGTGGTTCGCAACTCAGAACTGCCGCCGCTGCCTCCGGGAACTGTTCCTAAATCCGTCCTTCTCACGGAGGGTGCCGATACCGTGGTGGTTGGGACCGTGGACGGTGTGCTGTATCGCTATGATACTCGGGATTTCGATAATCCAAAGTTGGTGGAGCGCTACCAAGCAACGCGTGGTGGCGAACAGATGACTGGCATGTATTTCCTTATCGGTGAACAGTCTCTCGTCGTGACGGGGTCCAAGGGTACGGTTGATATCTTTTTTGTGCTTGAGCGGCCGAATGCGCGCGGCACGGATGGTTCAGAATTTGTTCTCGTCAGTCCGCTTGAGCCGCACGCGGCGTCCGTTGGCGCGGTGAGCGCCTCAACGCGAAGCAAGATGTTTATTACAGCCGATGTGGGCGGCAATGTTTGGCTTCGCCACCGTACTTCAGAACGTGTGCTTTTGCGGCTCGCGAAATCTGACGTCGTTGGTGGGTATGAAGGGTTGGTGCTGTCCCCGCGTGAAGATGCGATCATCGCCTTGACCAATACAGGGAAGGCAACTTACTGGACGATTTCAGCGCCTCATCCCGAAACCACGTTGCATACGCTGTTTGGTCGTGTCTGGTACGAGGGATATCCAGAGCCGACGTTCACCTGGCAGTCCTCTTCGGGGTCAGATAACTTTGAGCCGAAGCTCAGCCTGGTGCCGCTGATTTTCGGAACGTGGAAGGCAACCCTTTACGCGATGTTGTTCGCGGTTCCGCTCGCCATTGGCGCAGCGATTTACTCAAGCGAATTTTTGCATCGCCGTGTACGCGCGGTGGTCAAGCCTGCCATTGAGATGATGGAGGCGCTACCGACAGTTGTGCTTGGCTTTATCGCTGCTCTCATTCTTGCACCTTGGGTTGAGGATTGGGTAACGGCAGTGTTGTTGGTCTTTTTCTGCATTCCGCTTGCCCTTCTAGCTGCAGCCTTTATCTGGCAAATGCTTCCTCGGAGTTTTATGCTTCGACTTGAGGGTATACCGAAATTGTTGGTGATTTTGGTTGTTCTGTATCTCGGCGTACAAGTCGCGCTTCTGTTGGCGGATGGTGTGGAGGCGCTGATCTTCGCTGGTGATATTAAGGCGTGGCTAGACGGGACGAAGGGAGGACCGCTTGGTTTCACCACCGCGTTGCTGACACCGCTCGCCCTGTTGCTCGTCCTTTGGCTGCGGTCTCGGTTTGTTGACGATTGGCTCGACAGTGCGATCGGCGCGACCGAACGGGTGCGCGCTGGGGGCGTTGCTTTTGGGCGATGGGCGTTCAGTCTGGCTCTTGCCGTTCTGATTGCCTTTGTGGTCGCTCTTGCGCTGACCGAGCTCGGCTACGACCCCCGAGGCAGCCTCGTCGATACGTATGTGCAGCGAAACACGCTCGTTGTGGGCTTCATCATGGGATTTGCCGTCATTCCCAACATTTACACAATCGCCGAGGACGCGCTGAATGGTGTGCCAGAACATTTGCGCGGCGCGTCTCTCGCATGCGGAGCGACGCCGTGGCAGACGGCGATGCGCATCATTTTACCGACAGCCTTCAGTGGGGTGTTTGCCGCAATCATGATCGGCATGGGCCGTGCCGTCGGCGAGACGATGATTGTCGTGATGGCGGCCGGAAACACCCCAATCATGGAGTGGAATATTTTCAACGGTCTCCGCACGTTGTCGGCTAACATTGCGGTTGAACTGCCTGAGGCGGTGAAGGATGGCACGCTGTATCGGACGCTCTTCCTTGCTGCGCTCACCCTCTTTGCGATGACGTTTGTCATCAACACCTTGGCGGAGTTGGTGCGGCAGCGCTTCCGCCGACGGGCTGCAAGCCTCTGAAAAGATTGGCAGATGGGTGGTGACATGGCGATGGATGCGATTTCTTCTCCGGAGACGGCTTCGACCGGGCGTGCCGGTACCTTTCCTTCGCGTGGCGAGGGCCACCCGCAGCCGCGTCTGCTTGGAGGTAAAACCCGCCTTCTCGATTTAAAAGCTGAGGGGCAGCCGAATCTTTGGTTGCTCGGCGGTGCGCTGTGCATTGCGATTGTGATGATCCTCTCTCTCGTGTTGCTGGTACTTTGGAATGGTTTGGCGACGTTTTGGCCTAAGCCGATTGCCGTTGTCACGCTGACGGATGGTTCCCTTGTGGCGGGAGAACCTTCACGGACGGCAACGTTCCGCGTTGGTCAGGAGGTGCTGGCCACGCTGCCACCGGAGACGCAGGCCGAGATTGCAGCCAATGGCGGCTATGCGAGTCGTACCCTCTACCGGACTGGCAATTTCGATCTCTACGGCGATGACTTCCGCTGGGTGGCCGATTTCCAGGCGCGTTCCAAGGAGTTTCCGCGTGATATGGTGTTGTTCGAGCGGCAGGAATGGGGCGTGTTCGTTGGGCGGATCGCTTCGTTTGTCCGCGATGGTCGTACGGTTCCTGTCACCGATCCTTGGGCCGACGAGGTTCGGCAGGCGCACCGCGTCGCGCGCGACCGTTTTCTGCAGATCCGGTCAATCCAGCGCGTCGAGATCGGCGAGGTCAACCACCACCTCGAAAGTGAACGGCTTCGTC
Source organism: uncultured Elioraea sp. (assembly GCA_938010425.1). GTDB lineage: Bacteria > Pseudomonadota > Alphaproteobacteria > Acetobacterales > Acetobacteraceae > Elioraea. The sequence continues at coordinate 4,020 of CALLUO010000066.1, read as the reverse complement.
TGCGTAGGGCTGCGCTACGGTATCCGGAAGGCAGCCGCGAGCTTGAGGCTGCGCGTGCGCGGTTCGTCGAACGCGAAGCGTTCTATCAGCGGCAATTCGAGGAATTGTCCGCGCGCGCGCAAGCCCTCATGCGCGAGCATGAGGCGGAAACGGTCACGTTGGTGGAAATCGGCGGACGGGAACGGGTTCAGCCGCTCGGCACCATCGTTCGCTTCTATCCGGCGAATGATCTAACTTTCTTTCAGAAACTCGGCATATATGGGTCGCGCTGGCTTGAGTTTTTGACGGACGAGCCACGTGAGGCCAATACGGAAGGGGGAATTCTGCCGGCGCTGTTCGGAACCGTTGCCCTCACGCTTCTGCTTGTGATTTTTGTTACGCCTTTCGGCGTTATCACTGCAATCTATTTGCGGGAATACGCGAAGCAGGGGAGGCTCGTGTCGGCTGTGCGCGTCTCCGTCAATAATCTCGCCGGCGTGCCATCGATTGTTTACGGCGTGTTCGGTGTAGGGTTCTTTGCGTATACTGTTGGCGGATCAATCGACGCGGTGTTCTTCCCAGAGAAGCTGCCGAGCCCAACCTTCGGAACTGGCGGTCTTCTGTGGGCTTCGCTCACCTTGGCCCTGCTCACCGTGCCCGTGGTCATTGTCGCGTCAGAGGAGGCTCTGGCAGCAGTTCCTCGCTCTATGCGCGAGGGCTCTCTCGCGTGCGGCGCGTCCAAGTGGCAGACTATCCGCTACATCGTTCTGCCGCGCGCTTTGCCTGGGATCATGACCGGAGTGATTCTCGCTATGGCGCGTGGTGCTGGTGAAGTAGCACCGCTGATGCTCGTTGGTGTGGTGAAGCTGGCACCTGAGTTACCGATCGATGGGTTCTTTCCCTTTATCCACCTCGAGCGCAGCTTCATGCATTTGGGCTTTCACATCTTCGATGTGGGGTTCCAGAGCCGCAACTCTGAAGCCGGGAAACCGATGGTGTACACCACAACGCTGCTGCTGATCTTCCTTATCCTTGTTATGAACTTGACGGCGATCACGATCAGGAACCGATTGAAGCGGAAATTCGCCGGCAGCCAGTTCTAGTGCGAGCAAAGGCGGGCAAGAGGGGAACAAACCATGCCGGACACGATGCTTGCTTCTCCTGCGGAAGAGTTTCCGCCGACCGAATATCATGTTCGAGTTGGTGGTCGCGGTGAAGCCGTCGAAATTCTGAACTTTAATCTCTGGTACGGGAGCAAACAGGCTTTATTCGACAATACGCTCTCGATCCAGGCCGGTTTGGTCACGGCGCTGATTGGGCCTTCCGGCTGCGGCAAGTCGACGCTGCTGAGATCGCTCAATCGGATGAACGACCTGATCGATGGCCTCCGCATTTCGGGTACCATTAAAGTGGAGGGGGAAGACATTTACGCTCCAGGTGCAGATGTCATTGCCATACGCAAACGCATGGGCATGGTTTTCCAGAAGCCAAACCCATTTCCGATGTCCATTTTTGAAAATGTGGCCTACCCGCTGCGAGTGGATGGCGTGCGTGATAAGGCTTTTGTCCAGGAAACTGTCGAACGAAGCCTGCGCGGAGCGGCGCTCTGGGACGAGGTAAAGGATCGCCTGCATGAGAATGCCCTCGGGCTCTCCGGTGGCCAGCAGCAGAGGCTGTGTATTGCGCGCGCGATTGCGGGCAGCCCGGAAGTGCTGTTGATGGACGAGCCGTGCTCAGCGCTCGACCCGATCGCAACTGCGAAAATCGAGGAACTGATCGACGAACTGCGTGGTCAATTTACCATCGTGATCGTGACGCACAATATGCAACAAGCAGCCCGCGTCTCCGACAATACGGCGTTCATGTATCTCGGACGCCTGGTCGAATACGGGGATACCGACACGATCTTCACGAAGCCCAAATCGCCCAGGACGCAGGACTACATCACCGGACGCTTCGGCTGACCAGCAGGAGAACAGGAATGGCCGATCACACGGTAAAATCCTTCGACGAAGCGCTGGAGCGGCTGCGCGACACCTTGCTTAGGCTTGGCGGTATTGCCGAGAAAGCGCTGACCGAGGCGATCAACGCCCTTGTCAAGCTTGATGCTGACATGGCGACGCATATTGTGCAGCGTGATGTCGAACTGGATTCCCTGTGCCGCGCTGCGGAAGACCAGGCTGTCAAGTTGCTGGCGCTGCGCCAGCCGATGGCTTCCGATCTTCGCCTCGTGGTCGGCGCTATTCGCATGGCGCTGGATCTCGAACGAATCGGCGACTACGCCTCCAACATTGCCAAGCGGACCATTGTTCTTGCGCAGGTCCCGCCACCGATCAGCGTTGGCCCGATTCAGCGTATGAGCAGGATTGTGCAGGAGATGTTAAAAGACACGCTCGATGCCTTCGCCACGCATGACGTAGACAAGGCGCATTCAGTCTGGGAGCGTGATGAGCACGTTGATGAGGCCTACAATGCGGTCTTTCGCAGCCTACTCACCTATATGATGGAGGACCCGCGCAATATCACACCGTGCACGCACCTTCTCTTCATCGCCAAAAACGTTGAACGGATCGGCGACCATGCCACCAACGTCGCCGAAACGGTTCGCTTCATTGAACTAGGCGAAGATTTGATGAAGGACCGGCCGAAGCGAGACGAAAGTCCGTTCGCCATTGTTGAGCCGCCAGCGGGAGTTTGAGCGCGCGGGCTGGAGAAGCTCGAGAAATGCTGAAACCACTGATCCTGATCGTTGAGGACGAGGCACCGCTCGTCACCATGCTGCGCTACAACCTGGAACGGCAAGGATTTCGGGTGGACGAAGCAGCGGACGGACAGGAGGCGATCACCAAGATCTCTGAGACGCGGCCGGATCTTGTCTTGCTGGATTGGATGCTGCCAGCAATCTCAGGTATTGAGGTTTGCCGTCAGATCCGCCGCCGGCCAGGTACACGGGACCTGCCGGTGATCATGGTCACCGCCAGGGCAGAAGAAGCGGACTCCGTGCGCGCCCTCAACACCGGGGCCGATGACTACATCACCAAGCCGTTCAGCATCGACAACCTGGTGGCGCGCATCAGGGCGCTGCTTCGGCGTTCCGGCGCCACGCCATCCAAAGGTACGCTGAAGTTCCACGACATTGTGCTCGATCTCGCCGCGCATCGCGTCACGCGTAATGGACGCAATGTGCATCTCGGGCCGACGGAGTTTCGCCTTCTCGAGTTTTTTATGCAGCATCCAGGCCGCGTCTTCTCGCGCGAGGAACTGCTTGATGCCGTATGGGGGCCAGACATTCATGTTGAGCCGCGTACGGTGGACGTACACATTCGCCGCCTGCGCAAGAGCCTGAACGGACCGGACGAGGCGGATGTCGTCCGCACAGTGCGCGCGGCAGGCTATGCGCTCGACGTCGAAGCCAACGGGTAGACATCGTTCGCACAGCCTTTCCCGCCGTGGTGACCTCTGGTCATCATGAGGCGATGAGGCTTGCAACGGCAGAGTTATCTGCCCCCCAGCAGGGAACCGCCGAACTGATGCAAGGGGCGGCGCGTCTCTTCTGCGCTCTGGGCCATGCTGTGCTGCGTGAGGTGCCGTTGCCGAACGGCGGACGGGCCGATTTGGTTGCGCTATCGGCCGACGACCGGCTGACCATTGTCGAAGTCAAGTCGGGGGTCACAGACTTCCGCCGCGATCGCAAATGGACGGGTTACCTCGCGTTTTGCGACGGGCTCGTCTTTGCGGTTCCGGTCGGCTTTCCCCCCTCGATCATTCCCGAAAGTATGGGTGTTGCTGTGGTCGACCGCGACGGGGGAGAGTTGCTGCGTGCGCCTGCCCTGCTGCCCCTTGCTGCAGCGCGGCGAAAAGCGATGATCGGAAAATTTGCACGACTGGCTGCGGCGCGGCTTGAGGCCGTTCTCGATCACGCTCGGCCAGCGTCACCCGGGGTGGCTTGAGCCTTTGCGCAGGCTTGGCACGCCTGATGCACAGTCTGAAGCGCCTGCGACGGGAATGACCGTCGCAGCAGCTTAGCCTTCCTCAACCAAA
>CALLUO010000065.1 GCA_938010425.1 uncultured Elioraea sp. | reverse complement strand
GCCTCGCGCGCCATGCTGCGGGTCGGCGATACGGCGATGCTCCGCTTGGCGCGGCGGCATCCACGGCTAGCCTTCCTCAAGCGGGAGCTTCGCTGGGGCCTCTATCGCGAGGCGAAGCGGCTTGCCGCCAGCAACCTGGTGAACGGGTACCGCGGCGACGCTCTGCTCTGGGCGCTGCGCGCTTGGGCGATGGACCCGCGCGAGGTGGGTGAGTTGGCCACCTTCCTACGCCTTGCCCTCTTCCAGCGCCCCCCCTTTCCGGACGAAGCGTTTCGAGCCTACACCCGGGCGATCTTGATCCGCCTCCCCGCCGCCCCATGACGCTGCCTCCTGGCCCATCGTCCAGTTGCGCGGGAGACCCCTTGGCCGATACCAGGGCCATGCCCCTGGCCAGGCCGATCCGGTCAGGGTGAGACGCGAACAGGGGAGAGCCGGTCTTGACACACAACGCCGGGACGGTGGAGCCCATCGGTCGTGGCGCGGCAAGCCGGCCCTGCCCTCGAATCCGCGCCCGCGCCCCATTGCGCCTCGGCCTCGCCGGCGGCGGCACCGACGTCTCGCCCTATGCCGACCTCCATGGCGGGGCGGTGATGAACGTCACCATTGACCGCTACGTCTATGCCGCCATTGATCCCGCGCCTGCGGGAGAAGTGGTGCTCACCAGCCTCGATCTCGGGCTTTCCCGCCGCTACCCGTGCGCCGCCCCCCTCCCCTTGGACGGCGGGCTTGACCTGCTCGCCGCCGCCTATAACCGCATCGTGGCCGATTTCCTTGGCGGACGGCCCGAGCCCCTCGCTCTCGCTAGCTACTCAGAGGCCCCGCCCGGCTCAGGGCTCGGCTCCTCCTCAACCCTCGTCGTTGCGATTATCCAGGCCCTTGCCGAGTATTTTTCCCTCCCTTTGGGCGAATACGACGTCGCTCGCCTCGCCTACCAGGTGGAGAGGGTTGATCTCGGCCTCGCCGGTGGGCGGCAGGACCAGTACGCGGCCACTTTCGGCGGCTTCAACTTTATGGAGTTCCGCGCGAACAACGCCGTGATCGTCAATCCTTTGCGGATCAAACCCTGGATTGCTTCCGAACTAGAGGCCCGTTCGCTCATATGTTTCACCGGGGTGAGCCGCGAGAGTGCTGCCATCATCGCGGAACAGCAGCGCAACGTCGCGGCCGGAGAAACCCGCTCCATCGAAGCCATGCACCAGCTGAAAGGCGCGGCTGTGGCGATGAAGGAGGCCGTGCTGAAGGGGGATTTCGACCGTCTCGCCGCCACCTTGCGCGAAGGCTGGGAGAGTAAGCGCCGCATGGCAGCGGGCATCGCCACCTCGGTGATCGACCGTGCGATGGAGACAGCGCTTGCCGCCGGTGCAACTGCGGGCAAGGTCTCGGGGGCAGGCGGTGGGGGGGTCATCCTGTTCCTCGTCCCGCTCGAACGCCGCCGCGCCGTGATCGAAGCGCTGACCGCAGAAGGCTACCGCGTCGAAGGGGTACGCTTTACCCAGGATGGGGCAACAGCATGGCGGATCTGACCGCGCTGAGGATGGCCGAGGCGGAGCAGGTCGCCGCCCAGTTCCGCGACACTGCCCGCCTGTTTGCCGCCATGGCCGAGGACGCGGTCCTCTGCCGCAAAGTGGCCGAGGCCGCCCATCTGGTCGCTGAAGCGCTGCGGGGGGGAGGGAAGCTCCTCCTCTGCGGCAATGGCGGGTCGGCGGCGGATGCGCAGCACTGGGCGGGCGAGCTTGTTTCGCGCTTCGCTTACGACCGGCCGGGCCTCGCCGCGATTGCGCTGACCACCGACACCTCCATCCTGACTGCAATCGGCAACGACTACGGCTATGAGCGCCTGTTCGCCCGCCAGATCGAAGCGCTGGGGCGGCAGGGCGATGTGCTGTTCGCCCTGTCCACCTCTGGCCGATCGCCGAACGTGCTGGCGGCGCTTGCCGCGGCGCGTGCGCTTGGGCTGCGCACGGTTGGCTTCACCGGGGCGGGCGGAGGCGAGATGGCCCCGCTCTGCGATGTGCTGCTGCGCGTTCCCCACAGCGAAACACCGCGCATCCAAGAAGGGCACGAGGCGATGGGGCACGCGATCTGCGCGCTGATTGAGGCCACTCTGTTTCCGCGTACGCCGTGACCGCGCTGCCAGACGAGATCGTCGTCCTCGCCGGCGGGCTCGGCACTCGGCTCCGTCCCGTGGTCGCTGAGGTGCCAAAGCCGCTCGCGCCCGTGGCGGGGCGCCCCTTCCTTCATTGGCTGCTCGAGGGGTTTGCAGCGCGCGGCATCACGCGTGCCGTGCTCGCCATCGGTTATCGCGCCGAGATGATTCGCCAGGCTGTGGGCGATCGGTTTGCGGGCATGGCCATCGCCTACGCCGAGGAGGAGACCCCTCTCGGCACCGGGGGCGCCCTGTGGGCGGCGCTGACGAAATGCCGTGGCGAAAGTGTATTCGCGGCGAACGGGGATTCCTGGCTGGGCATGGACCTCGCGAATTTTGCCTCGGCCCCGGCTGAAGCCGACCTCCTCCTCGCCGTCCGCCGCGTGCCTGATCGCTCCCGTTACGGGGCGGTGCTGGTCGAGGGCAACCGCATTGTGGGGATGGTGGAGAAAGGCGGAACGGGGCCGGGCTTGGTCAATGCAGGGCTGTATCTCCTGCGCACCGACCTACCCGCCCGGCATCCTCTCCCCGCCCCGTTTAGCCTGGAGACCGAGGTGCTGGCCAGGCCGGCGGGGCTCGACGTGCGGGCGGTAGAAACGGACGCGCCTTTCCTCGACATCGGAACGCCTGAGGACTACGCGCGGGCCCAAACTCTCATCCCTGCCTGGGCCTCGGGCTGTTTCAGCTCTGCGCTACCCCCTGTTTAGCGGCGGCGGAGCCATCTGCCGCCGAAGACGGCAAGCGGGGTGATGAAGACGTCGCCGAGCCGGGCGAGAACGCTGCGCGG
>CALLUO010000064.1 GCA_938010425.1 uncultured Elioraea sp. | reverse complement strand
CCGCCCTGCCCGCCTGTTCCGCCTGTGCCGCAGCAAGGCCTACCTGTTCCGCGGGGTGGAAATTCGCTGGCGCTGCGACCCCGCCCTGCTCGCCGCCAACGACGCTACACCGGCCGAGGCGGTGCTGCACTTCCCGGGGGGGCTCGTTGACTTCCTCAGTTCGGCCACCGACGGAGCAGAGATCCTCACCCCCCGCCCCTTCGCCGGCGAGGCCCCGCTGGACGGTGGCGGGCGGGTGGAATGGGCCGTCACGTGGCTCCTTTCCGGCGAAGGCTTCGTCAACACCTACTGCAACACCGTGCCCACGCCGCAAGGAGGGACGCACGAAGCCGGCTTCCGCGCCGCCCTGGTGAAAGGTCTGCGCGCGTATGGTGAGCTCACCAACAATCGCCGCGCAACGCAGATCCAAGCTGAGGACGTGATGGGCAAAGCCGCCGCCCTCCTCTCGGTGTTCATCCGCGAGCCGCTGTTTCAGGGCCAAACCAAGGACCGACTTGCCACACCGGAGGCCGCTCGTTGGGTCGAGACGGCAGTGCGCGACCGGTTCGACCATTGGCTCACCGCCGACCCTGAGGAGGCGGCAAACCTGCTGGCCTTCGCCCTCGCCCGCGCCGAAGAAAGGCTCGCGCGCAAAGAGACAGCGACAACCGCGCGCAAAACCGCCACGCGTAAGCTGCGCCTGCCAGGTAAGCTTGCCGACTGCACGCGCGAGGAGCGCGACGGGACGGAACTGTTTATCGTCGAGGGCGACAGCGCTGGTGGGTCGGCGAAGCAGGCGCGCGACCGCGAAACCCAGGCCGTGCTGCCGTTGCGCGGAAAAATTCTCAACGTCGCCTCGGCTTCTGCCGACAAGCTGAAAGCGAACCAGGAGCTGAAGGACCTTATCGAGGCGCTTGGCTGCGGCTCAGGGCCACAGGCCAACCTCGACCGCCTCCGTTACGGGCGCGTCATCATTATGACGGATGCAGACGTCGATGGCGCGCACATCGCTGCTCTATTGATGACTTTTTTCTGGCGCGAATTGCCGGAACTCGTCCGCCGAGGCCGCCTCTTTCTGGCCCAGCCGCCGCTGTATCGGCTGGCCGGCGCCGGCCGGACGATCTACGCGCGCGACGACGCCGATCTCGAACGCGCGCGCGCGAGCTTCAAGCCGGGCACAAAAGTCGAGGTCAGTCGCTTCAAGGGCCTGGGCGAAATGCCCCCCGCTGTGCTGCGCGAGACGACGATGGACCCACAGAAACGCACGCTTCTCCGCGTGGTGATGCCGCCGGAGGCGTTTGCGCGCACCCGCGACATTGTCGAGGCGCTGATGGGACGGCGCCCAGACCTCCGCTTCGCCTTTATCCAGGACAACGCGCGCAAGCTCGACGCCGAAGCGGTTGACGTATGAGCGGACGCATAAGCGGCCTTAGACCTTCGCCGCGCGGCGTGCTGCCTGCAGGGAGAGGCGATGCGACAGCGCAGGCGGCACGTGCGCTGCGGCGAGTGAAGCGAGCTCGGGCAAGGGGAGCGTCTCCGCATAGTGGCAGGCGACCTTGTGGCCTGGCGCGATCTCGCGCAGCTGCGGCCTCTCCTCGCGGCATCGGTCGCGCGCGTGAGCACAGCGCGAGCGGAAGGCGCAGCCAGGCGGCACGTCGAAAGGGCTCGGCGGGTCGCCGCTGAGCAGTGGAGCCGCGCGCCGCCGCCGCGGGTCGGGTACAGGAATCGCCGCCAGTAGGGCTTGCGTGTACGGATGGCGCGGCGCGCGATACAGTGTGCGCTTGTCGGCCAGTTCGACGACCCGACCGAGATACATCACCGCGATGCGGTCCGCGATATGGCGCACCACGGCAAGATCGTGCGCGATGAACAGGTAGGCGAGACCGAGCCGATCCTGCAGATCGGCGAGCAAGTTCAGAACCTGGGCCTGGATCGAGACGTCGAGTGCCGAGACAGGTTCATCGAGAACGACGAGCTTCGGATCGAGAGCGAGCGCCCGCGCGATGCCGATGCGCTGCCTTTGCCCGCCAGAGAACTGATGCGGAAAGCGCTCGGCATGATAGGGCGCGAGCCCAACCAGACGCAGCAGCTCCGCAACGCGAGCACGGCGCCACGCCGCACCGCCGATTCCGTGCACCTCCATCGGTTCCTCGATGATCCGCCCGACTGTCATGCGGGGATTGAGCGAGGCGAAGGGGTCCTGGAATACAGGCTGCATTGCTCGACGCAGCGGTCTGAGCGCAGCCGAGGGGAGCCGCGCGATGTCTCTGCCCTGGAAGATGATCGCGCCCTCTGTCGGATCGAGAAGGCGCAACACCAGCCTCGCCGTTGTGCTCTTGCCGCAGCCGGATTCTCCGACCAGCGCCAGCGTCTCGCCTTCCGCCAGCTCGAACGACACGCCATCGACTGCGCGCACAGTGCCGGTTCGTCGCGCCAACAGCACACCGCGTGACACCGCGAAATGCTTCGTGAGATCGCGAACGGCGAGGAGTGGCGTGGTCACGCCGCCATCGCCTCCAAGGGTGCGCGAAAGCAGGCCGCCACGTGCCGTTCCCCGAAACGCTGCAGAGATGGTGCCTCGGTCTGGCAGCGCGACACGGCAAACGCGCAGCGCGGATGAAAGCGGCAGCCTGACGGAAGGGAAAAGGGTGGCGGCACCGTTCCCTCGATCGCCAACAGACGATCCTCCTCCGCATCCAGCCGGGGCAGCGAGCCGAACAGGCCGAGGGTATAGGGATGCTGAGCATCGCTGAAGATCACTGTCGCCGGGCCGCGCTCCACCACCCGCCCGGCATACATCACCGCGACCTCATCGGCCATTTCCGCCACCACGCCGAGATCGTGGGTGATCAAGAGGATCGCCATTCCCGTCTCGGCCTGTAGCTCGCGCAGGAGGTCGAGGATTTGCGCCTGAATGGTTACATCAAGCGCGGTGGTCGGTTCATCAGCAATCAGAAGTTTCGGCCGGCAGACAAGCGCCATAGCGATCATCACCCGCTGACGCATGCCGCCCGAAAGCTGATAGGGATACTCCTTAGCGCGGCGTTTCGGATCGGGAATGCGGACGCGGGCGAGCGCCTCGATCGCGATCTCCCGGGCCTCACGGCGGGAGACGGCACGATGCGCAAGCACGGCTTCCTCGATCTGGAACCCGACTGGATACACCGGATTGAGGCTCGTCATCGGCTCCTGGAAGATCATCGCGATCTCAGCTCCGCGGATGCGGCGCATCTCGTCTTCGGAAAGCACCGTGAGGTCGCGGCCGGAAAAGCGAATAGCCCCACCTGCGATCCGACCTGGACGGGGAACGAGCCGGAGGATGGAGAGGGCAAGCACGCTCTTGCCGCAGCCCGACTCGCCGACGACGCAAAGCGTGCGCCCGGTGTCAATCGTGAGCGAGACGCCATCGACGGCCGGCAACTCGCCGAGCCTGGTGCGGAACACCGTGCGCAGTGCGTCGATTTGAAGGAGCGGAGCGTCAGGCATGCGGCAGCACGGCGGGAGCGAGGTCGTCAATCGATCGATGGGCGTGGTCTCGCTCCGGCACGCGGGCGAGCATGCGCGCCTGCGCTTCCTCGAGCTCCGCCGCCGCAGCCTCGAGGTCGATGGTCAGGACGCGGCCATCGCGCACGATCTCATCACCATCGACGAAGACGGAACGCACCGCGCGTTCGGCAGCAGAATAGACGAGGCTGCGCAGCGGGTCGCGCACCGGCCGCATCGCCGGGTGGCGCAGGTCGATGAGGACGAGGTCAGCACGACAGCCGGGGGGCAGGCGGCCGATGTCGTCGCGTCCAAGCGCTGAAGCCCCAGCCACCGTCGCTGCCTCGAACACATCGGCGGTGGAGAGGGTGCGTGGCGTCTCCACAACAAGCCGCACGGCATATGCAGTGTGGCGCATCTTCTCCAGCATGTTGTGCGGAAAGGTGTTGGTGCCGAGACCAAGCCGCACACCAGCACGGCGATAGCGGCCGAAATCGCGCAGCGCAATACCGCACCGCAAGAACACGATCGGGCAATGCGCGACCGTAGTGTTGGTGTCGGCGAGCAAAGCAAGGTCGCGCTCCGTCCACCACCGCGTGCGCGGATGGTCGTTGAGGAAAATTCCGTGGCCAATCACGCTGCGGTCCGAAAGCACGCCAAGGTCGGCAAGCCACTAGATAGGCGTCACACCGTGGCGGCGCGT
>CALLUO010000063.1 GCA_938010425.1 uncultured Elioraea sp. | reverse complement strand
TGGCGGTCTCGGTCGCCTACATCGCCCGCCGTGAGGCGGTGCTGCGTGGGCGGGGGCACAAACCTTGACCGGCCGGGGGTTCTGGCCCAAAAGCAACCCTACCGGCACATCCGGGCCCTGACACACACCCTTCCTGCTATGGGGTGACGCCGCTCCGCGAAGGCTCGCGCAGCGGTGCGATTGGCTTTGGGCGCGACGCCGGGTTGGAGCGGGATCATGTTCGACTTTTTGTCGGGCCGCCTGACAGGCATTTTCGATCGGCTGAAGAAACGCGGCGCGCTCACCGAGGCCGACGTGAGCGAGGCCTTGCGCGAGGTGCGCATCGCCCTGCTGGAAGCCGATGTCGCGCTCCCCGTCGTCAAGCAGTTCATTGAGAGCGTGCGGGCGAAGGCGGTGGGCGAGGTGGTGCTGAAGTCCGTCACCCCCGCCCAGCAGGTGATTAAAATCGTCCACGATGCGCTGGTCGAGATGCTGGGCCCTGCGACACCCGGACTTGACCTTCGCGGTTCTCCCCCGTTCATCGTGCTCATGCTCGGGCTGCAGGGTTCGGGCAAAACCACCACTGCCGGTAAGATCGCGCTTCGGCTGAAGCAACGCGACCGCAAGCGCGTGCTTCTTGCCTCTCTCGACGTGTCCCGTCCTGCTGCGATGGAGCAGCTTGCCACCCTGGCCGATCGCGCCGGGGTGATCAGCCTGCCGATCGTGGGCGGAGAGGCCCCTTTGGCGATTGCGCGCCGTGCGTTGGACGAGGCGCGCCGCGGCGGGTTTGATGTGCTGATCCTAGATACCGCTGGCCGTCTTGCCATCGATGAGGCGCTGATGGCCGAGGTGGCGGAGGTGGCCGCCCTCGCCCGGCCGCACGAGAAACTTCTCGTCGTCGATGCGATGACAGGGCAGGACGCGGTCACGGTGGCGAAGTCCTTCCATGAGAAGGTGGGAGTGACGGGCATTGTGATGACGCGCATGGATGGGGATGCGCGCGGCGGTGCAGCACTGTCGATGCGCGCGATCACCGGCGCGCCGATCCGCCTGATCGGTGTGGGCGAGAAGCTCGACGCTCTCGAGGACTTTCACCCCGACCGGATTGCCGGTCGCATCCTCGGCATGGGCGATATCGTCTCCCTCGTCGAGCGTGCCGCAGCCACCATCGAGGCGGAAGAGGCGGAGAAGCTCGCCGCAAAGATTGCTAAGGGCGGCTTCGACCTCGAGGATTATCGCAAGCAGCTGGCCCAGATTACCAAAATGGGCAGCCTGTCGTCTTTGCTGAACATGATCCCAGGGCTGGGCAAGCTGCAGGGTAAGCTCGCTGAGGCCAAGCTCGACGACAAGGTTCTTAAGCGTCAGATCGCGATCATCGACAGTATGACGCGCGAGGAACGGCGTCGGCCGGAGATTATCAAGGCCTCGCGCAAGCGTCGTATTGCTGCAGGCTCGGGGACCAAGGTCGAGGATGTCAATCGCCTGCTGAAGCAATTCGACGACATGCAGACGATGATGAAACGGATGCAGAAGCTGGGCAAAACCGGGCTGATGCGCGGCGGGCTCGGCGCCCTGCTGCCGCCTGGGGCAGGGCTGCCGGGAAGCGGGCGGCGGCCCTTCTGAAGCGGGATTAGACCTACTACGGAACGATCAGGACGGAGAACGAACGCGAATGGCTGTGAAAATCAGACTTGCCAGGGCGGGGGCGAAGAAGCGGCCCTACTACCACATCGTCGCTGCCGACAGCCGCGCCCCCCGCGATGGGCGCTTCATCGAGAAGCTCGGCACCTACAACCCGATGTTGCCCGAGGATCATGCCGACCGCGTGCGTCTGCAGCCCGACAAGATCAAAGCCTGGCTTGAGAAGGGCGCGCAGGTGACAGATCGCGTCGCGCGCTTCCTCGCCAAGGCCGGGCTCATTCCGCCGCCGCCGCGCCCGGCTCAAACGAAGCAGCACCTGCCGAAGAAGAAGGCGCAGGAGCGCGCTGCGGCAGCCGCTGGCTAGGCAGAGGGCGACAGGAGCGGAGCCTGATTGTGGGCGAAGGGCGGGTCCTGCTCGGCGTGATCGGACGACCGCACGGGGTGAAGGGCCTCGTGCGCGTGCAGTCTTTCACCGCTGACCCGTGCGCGATCGCCGAGTACGGCCCTTTGGCCGACGAGGCAGGGCGTCGCTTCGCTCTGCGCGTGGTGATGCGCGGCGCGATGCCCGTCTGCGCCATCGATGGCGTTGCCGATCGTACGGCTGCCGCGCGCCTCACTGGCACGCGCCTCTATGTCGCGCGGGCGCAGCTTCCGGCTCTCGAGGATCCGGACGAGTTTTACTGCGCCGATTTGATCGGTCTCGTGGCAGAGGACGATGGCGGGCGCATGCTTGGGCAGGTGGTTTCGGTCGAGGATTACGGTGCCGGTACATTCCTCGAGATCGCAACCGCCCGCGGCCCTCTCGCTGTGCCCTTTACCCGCGCATGCGTGCCGCGGGTTGATCTCGCGCGCGGGCGGCTGGTGGTGATCCCGCCGGCGGAGGTGATCGTTCCGCCTTCGACTATGGGAGAACGGGAGGCGGCGGCATGACCTGGCGCGCCATCGTGCTCACCCTGTTTCCAGAGATGTTTCCAGGCCCGCTCGGCCATTCTCTTGCCGGCAAGGCGCTTGCGCGCGGCGATTGGGCTTTGGAGACGATCGACATCCGCGACTTCGCGACTGATCGCCACCGCAGCGTGGACGATACCCCGTTCGGCGGTGGGCCTGGGATGGTGATGCGGCCCGATGTGGTTGACGATGCGGTCGCCAGTGCGCTGGCGCGCGCGCCCAACTTGCCTCTGGTCGTGTTTACCCCGCGCGGGAGACTGCTCACACAGCGTCGGGTGCGCGCTTTCGCCGACGGCCCCGGCGTAATCCTGCTCTGCGGCCGCTACGAGGGCATCGATGAGCGAGTGATCCGCCATCGCCGCATGGAGGAGATTTCCATTGGCGACTATGTGCTGTCGGGCGGAGAACCGGCTGCCATCGTGCTCATGGATGCGTGCGTGAGGCTTCTGCCCGGTGTGATGGGCGAGGGGGCGAGTGCAGCGGAGGAGAGTTTCTCGCAAGGTCTGCTGGAATATCCGCAATACACGCGGCCTGCGATGTGGAAGGATATGCCCGTGCCTGAGGTGCTACGCAGCGGCAACCATGAAGCAGTAGCCGCTTGGCGTCGCGCTCAGGCGGAAGCCGATACGCGTGACCGACGCCCCGATTTGTGGGAAGCCTATCGCGCGCTCGCGGAAGCCGCGCCCACAGCATGACGGAACGGAATGACGAAGGAGTGTCGCGATGAACCTGTTGCAGCAAATCGAGGCAGAGCAGTTGGCGAAGCGTCTCGCCCAACGCCCCGTGCCGGAGTTCAGACCGGGTGATACGCTGCGCGTGATGGTCAAGGTGATTGAGGGCGAGCGCACCCGCTTGCAGGCCTTCGAGGGTGTGTGCATCGCGCGCAAAAACGCCGGCATCAACAGCTCCTTCACCGTGCGCAAGATCTCCTACGGAGAGGGGGTGGAGCGCATCTTCCCGCTGCATTCTCCGAACATCGCCGAAATCAAGGTGGTGCGCCGCGGCGATGTGCGCCGCGCCAAGCTCTATTACTTGCGTGGGCGCACCGGAAAGGCCGCGCGCATCGCGGAGAAGCTCGGGCTCGCAGGCGGGGCAGAAGCGCCGGTGGCCGAGGCGGCCCAGCCTGCGGAGACTGCGCAGAGCTGAGCGGCAGCGAAAGTACGAGAGGGGAGCGGCAACCATGGCGGACGGAGCGCGGCCGCGCACGCTGTTCGACAAGATCTGGGACGCGCATGTCGTCGAGCGCCTGGCAGACGGCACGGCGATCCTCTACATCGATCGCCATCTCGTACACGAGGTCACCAGCCCGCAGGCCTTCGAGGGCTTGCGCCTCGCTGGCCGCCGCCCGCGCCGCCCAAACCTCACCTTTGCGGTTGCTGACCATAACGTGCCGACTTCGGATCGTTCTGCCGGCATTGAGGAGCCAGAGAGCCGGCTGCAGGTGGAGACTCTTGAGCGGAATGTTGCCGAATTCGGTATCACCTACTTCGCGCTGAACGACAGCCGCCAGGGAATCGTGCACGTGGTCGGGCCCGAACAGGGGATTACTCTGCCGGGGCTCACCATCGTCTGCGGGGATTCGCACACCTCGACCCATGGAGCCTTCGGTGCACTGGCCTTTGGCATCGGTACCTCCGAGGTGGAGCATGTGCTTGCCACCCAGACTCTGTTGCAAAAACCGGCCAAAAACATGCTGATCGAAGTGAACGGCCGGCTCGGCTTCGGCTGCACGGCAAAGGACGTCGTGCTCGCGATCATCAGGCGCATCGGCACCGCAGGCGCCACGGGCCACGTGATCGAGTACGCAGGTGAAGTGATCCGTAACCTGGACATGGCGGGACGGATGACGATCTGCAATATGTCGATCGAGGCTGGCGCGCGCGCTGGGCTGATCGCCCCCGACGAAACAACTTTCACTTGGCTAAAGGGAAGGCCCTACGCGCCGAAGGGCGAAGTCTGGGACCGCGCTGTGGCTTACTGGCGCACCCTCCCTTCAGATGCAGGCGCGCAGTACGACAGCCGGATTGTGCTCGATGCCAGCGACATCGCCCCCCTCGTCACCTGGGGCACGAGCCCTGAAGATGTGGTGCCGATTACGGATGTGGTTCCAGACCCCGATCGCGAACCGACGGAAGCCCGCCGGGCGGCGAAGCGGCGCATGCTTGACTATATGGGCCTCACGCCGGGTACGCCGATGCAGGACATTCGAATCGACGTCGTGTTCATTGGCTCCTGCACCAACAGCCGCATCGAGGACCTGCGCGCCGCCGCCGCGGTGGTGAACGGCCGTAAGGTGGCGGATGGCGTGCGGGCGATGGTGGTGCCTGGGTCGGGGCTCGTGAAACAGCAGGCCGAACGCGAGGGGCTCGATCGAATCTTCAAAGAGGCCGGGTTTGAGTGGCGCGAAGCAGGCTGCTCGATGTGCCTTGGTATGAACCCCGATCAGCTAAAGCCCGGGCAGCGCTGCGCCTCAACCTCGAACCGGAATTTCGAAGGGCGCCAGGGGCCGGGTGGACGGACGCATCTGATGAGCCCTGCCATGGCTGCTGCTGCCGCCGTCACCGGTAGGCTCGCGGATGTGCGCGAGCTCGTCGCGCACTGATATGGGGAAATCGCGATGCAGCCTTTCACGAAGCTGAGCGGCATCGCCGCTGCTCTGCCACTTCCGAACATCGATACCGATCAGATCATTCCCGCTCGCTTTCTGAAGACGATCAAGCGCACGGGGCTCGGCTCAGCCCTCTTCTACGCGATGCGCTACCGCGCAGATGGCAGCGAGGACCCCGACTTCATTCTGAACAAGGAACCGTGGCGCCAGGCGCAAATCCTCATCGCAGGGCCCAATTTCGGCTGCGGCTCCTCGCGCGAGCACGCACCTTGGGCACTGTGTGATTTCGGCATCCGCTGCATCATCGCGCCCGAATTTGCCGACATCTTTTACAACAACTGCTTCAAAAACGGTATTCTTCCGATCAAGCTGCCGCAGGCCGTGTGCGACGTGCTTGCCGAGGATGCGATGTTGGGGGCAAATGCGCGTCTGACAGTGGATCTTGATCGGCAGGTGGTGGTACGGCCGAACGGCGAGGAGATCCGATTCGAGATCGATCCGTTCCGCAAGCGCTGCCTGCTCGAGGGATTGGACGATATCGCTCTGACGTTAGCGCATGCGGACAAAATCGCCGCTTACGAGGCGCGCCGCCGCACTGCCGAGCCCTGGGCGCTTGGCTGAAGCGCCTCGGCTTCCCGCCACTCCGTCGCACCCAAGCTTCTTGCCCCAAACAACTGCGGGCCTGCGCGCAAGGAATAAGACGAGGACCTCACATGGCCGGCAACAAGTCCTTGCTCATCCTGCCCGGAGACGGGATTGGGCCCGAGGTGATGCGCGAGGCGCGTCGCGTGATCGACTGGTTCGATCGCCGGCGAGGACTGAGCTTTGCGATCGAGGAAGGCCTAGTCGGCGGGGCGGCACTCGACGCATATGGCGTGCCGATTCTGCCCGAAACCATCGCTAAGGCGAAGGAGGTGGATGCCGTCCTGTTTGGCGCGGTCGGCGGGCCGAAATGGGACGCGTTGGGCTTCGACAAGAGGCCGGAGATCGCGATTCTCTCTCTCCGCCGCGAGCTCGGCCTATTCGCCAATCTTCGTCCCGCGATCGTGATGGACGCGCTGGTCGAGGCGTCGACGCTGAAACCCGAGGTGGTGCGCGGCCTCGACATCATGATCGTGCGCGAAGCCACGGGCGGCATTTATTTCGGCGAACCGCGCGGTATCGAAACGCTCCCTGACGGCACCCAGCGCGGTTTTAACACCGAGGTCTACACCACGCCTGAGATCGAGCGCGTGGCCCGCCTTGCCTTCGAGCTTGCCAGACAGCGTCAAGGGCGGGTCTGTTCAGTCGAAAAGGCAAACGTGATGGAGAGCGGGCTTCTGTGGCGGCAGACCGTCACCGCGCTGCATCAACGCGAGTTCTCGGACGTCGCCCTAACCCACATGTACGCCGACAATTGTGCGATGCAGCTCGTGCGCAACCCGCGCCAGTTCGACGTCATCGTCACAACCAACTTGTTCGGCGACCTGTTGTCGGATCTCGCCTCGATGCTCACCGGCTCGCTGGGAATGCTGCCGTCGGCGACCATCGGCGCGGTTGGGCCCGATGGACGGAGGCATGCGCTGTACGAGCCGATCCACGGTTCGGCTCCGGACATCGCGGGCATGGGGGTGGCGAACCCAATGGCTATGATCCTTTCCTTCGCCATGTTGCTCCGTCACTCTTTCGGGCTTGAGGAGGAGGCGCGCCTGGTTGAGCGTGCCTGCGGCAACGTGCTTGGCTCCGGGCTTCGCACAGCCGACATCATGCAGCCAGGGCTCGCGCGCGTCTCGACTCAGGTCATGGGTGAGGCGGTGGTGCGCGAACTCGACAAGCTCGCGGGATGAGAGGGGCGGCTGCTCTGGTCCCGCTGCCGAAAACAGGCAGTGAGTGTGGGCAGCTTCGCTTGCACGCCTCTTGCCCCTGTATGACCGTTCCGCTATTTCAAATCTCCCGCGTGCGCCCGTAGCTCAACTGGATAGAGCATCAGACTACGGATCTGAGGGTTAGGGGTTCGAATCCTCTCGGGCGCGCCACTCATCGTTCAGAACAGCCTTTGTTGTTTTGTTGGACAAGCCTTGATGGTTTTTGGATGCATGGCAGACCCGAAAAGAAGGGTCTGTGTCGGCCGTGCCATCATCGAGGCAGGTGCTGCCTGCTCTGGGGGCGGCGAGCCCGTCGCGGTTTGCGATGGCCCTAAAGGGGGGCACCCCTGATCTCCTTTTTTGCTTTTTGATCCGTCACAGCGTCCCAAGCGACGTCACTCTTGAATGGGCAAGTTCCTCGTTGCGGTACACGAGTGGCAAAGGTGACGCGACGATGCTTGTGCAAACCGTCACAACAGCTGAGGTGTGACGATGTGCCGTTGTCGAAAACGTCACATCCTCTGCAAGGGGGCCGGTCACGGGAGCTCCTCCTTCTCTGCGTCAGCGCGTTCGCTGCTAGCCAGCAGCGTGCGGTCGCGGGCAGTGGGCGAGCGATGACCGCTGCGGTGCGCCTCTGCTTCGGGGCCCCAATGGTCGCGAGATGGCCTGCCGCCGCCCCCTGCGTAAAGGCGACCGAGAAGGAGAGAGCGCCGCAAGCGTCCTAGGGACGCGTCAATCGCGGCTCAGTCTCTTGCGCATCGGCCCATCAGCCCGCGTACAGGCTCCACTCTGGCGCGCCATCGCATGATCGATTTTCACAGAAGCTTTTGCGGCGCATAGGCGGTCTGCGGGCTGGGTTTGGGGACGTGGAGCAGCGGCTGCGCTGGCTGTCTGCGTTGGGCGATCTGCTGGAACGCTTTCGCGTGGTGGTGGAGTTCCAGGCGTTCCGCGCAGAGCGCAAGGCGGCGGCACCGCGCGCGGTTCGCAGCCGCAGCGGCCGGCGGTCTTACGACGCGATGCGGGTGTTTACCGCCCTGCGGGCGTTGCCTGAAGGCTCGCGCCCTTGTGCTATGGGCGCTCTCCACGCTGTGGCTTCTGGCCGACCTTCGGTCTCCGCACAAGCAGACCGAGACCAGCTGCGCGACCGGCTCAGCTTCAGGCGCGTTTCGGGCCTTTCGACGCATGTTGACGCCACCGTGGTCCAGGCCTCGGCGGCCTCAGCTGACCGGGGAGGAAAAGGCGATGCTGCGCGAGGGCGGCACGCTCGAGGGATGGTCGAAGGCGCGCACGCAGCAGATCGACCGCGATGCCCGCTGGACCATCACGCGCGGCTACGCGACCTGGGCCCGCGTGCGCAGCTTGGTCGAGAGCGTGTTCGCCACCTAGAGCGTCGCGTAGGCTTGGTCGTGCGCAGCATCAGGCTGGTCCGCGCTGCGGCGTGGATCACGCTGAAAAAGCACGCCGACACCGCGCGTCGCCTCGCGCAGACTAAGGGGCGAGGTGTGCCCGCCCAAACGGGCATGGCGTCGGACAAGCCGCGCAGCCCATGCCAGAGAGCCCAGCCCGGGCTCGAAAACCACACACACGCCCGCCCAGACACACTCAACAGGCCCGAGCGATGTCCAGCCTGCCGGTGATAGGAGGGGTCTAGGTGGTGTGATCTGTCTCATGGACCTCCACGAGCGCGGCGCAAAGTTCCTCCATGGTATCGAAGCTTCGCACCCCAGGGCAGTTCTGCTTCGGGGTGCGGATGCTGGCGACGCGATGCCGTGCCCAGGCCTTGCGATGACCCTTGCCATGAAGGGGCTGCGCCGGAAAACTCAGCAAACGTCTTCCACCGAGCCGGGATTGGTAACCGGGCCGGTCGGCCCCGGGCGACGGAGCGGCAGGGTCCGCGCCGGCACAGAGAGCCGGTAGACCGGAGCGCGCGCCACGCGCCAGATTTGTAGAAGAGCGCCACGCTGCAGGCGTAGCCACTGCTCAGCAAGCCCCTGCGGTGCATGGCCTCCATCAGCGCCGGACCAAGGGGCAGCTGGCCTTCCGGGCGGTGATCTTGGCCCCTCGACGGTCGCGTTCCAGCAGCATGGCGCTGAGTCGGGCCTTGAGGCGTGAGCTTTCCGCCTGTTCGCCCTCGGCAGGGCGGGAGGAAAGGCTGGCCTCGCCGGCGGCGAGGACAGTGTTGCGCCAGCCGCTTCGCGTCGCCACTGTGAGACCGACCGAGAGCGGGACCGTCTCTTTTCTGCGCAGGTGCCGCAGGACGATATCTCACATCCGCCCGCTGCGCCGGCAGGGCTGCTCCGTCTAATCTATTGACATGCCATACCCCTCCCGCAGTACCCCTCCGCTTGCGGGGTGTCTTACTCTCCTGCGGGGCAGGGGAGGCCGGGGCAGGACAAACGGCGCGATCCTGCCGCGCTCGGTCAGGGCGCCGGCGACTATGGTGGTCTTGCCCTGGCCCTGGGGGAAGCCCATGCGCAGCTGCGTGCGCTTCGGGCAAAGACCGAGGGGCAAGCCAAGGTGGTCTTGGTCCCGGTCTCGTCGATCAACACCATCCGTTCGGGATCGCGGGCGATCTGCCCCCTCAAACCCTTCCTGTCGGCTCTTCAGACCGTCGGGGCGGTCTCCTGCTCGGTTGCAGGCCCCGATCTTGCGTCAGGCCGTGACGGCGGAAAACCCGCTGCAGCGTGCTGTAACCGAAGGCATGGCCCCGCTTGGCCAGCACCGCGCCCCGCTTCTTGGTGGTGATCTCCGGCGTCGCCGCTAGG
>CALLUO010000062.1 GCA_938010425.1 uncultured Elioraea sp. | reverse complement strand
CCGACATGCGTTTGTCTCCTCTCCCTTAGCGGTTGCGCCATAGCGCGATGGTGATCGCGATCTCCGCCTCCGCCTTCGCTGGCTGGTTGGGCGGCGGCAGCAACTCCAAAAGCAGCTGCCGCAGCCCGTCTCGCGCCTTTTCCTCTGCGCGCGTCAGCAGCCGCGCTTCGTGGTATCGCCACTTGGCGTTCCAATCGGCGGCTTGTGCCTCACCTGCCTCGGCGCGCGCGCGTCTCGCGGCAAACCATCTCATGCGGTGTAGAAAGGTCGGCGGCAGATGGTCGGCGCGCACAGCGTCGGTCAGCCGGTCGCTCAAGGCGAGCGTTTGCTTCAGCTGGTCCCACGCGAGCGTACGACCGAACACGCCGCAGCGATTGCGGCCCGAAGCTTTCGCGGCCGAAAGAGCGTCTTCTGCCTCCTCTACTGCCAGCGCCAAAGGCTGCTTTGGATGCACGAAGGCGATGCCGGCAGACAATGTGAGGTTCGGGTTCTGTCCAGCGAATTTGGCGAAGTCCTCCCGCAGCCTCAGCGCAAGCGGGAGGGCAAAACGCCACGGTGCCACCAGCAGCAGGTCATCACCCCCGGCATAGACCGTGTAGGTGGCGGGAAACTCATGTTCCAGTATCCAGGGAAGGCGCTCGCCGAAATAGCCGTCCATCATGCGGGAGAGTTGCGCGATCCGCGCCGGAGATCGGTCCGCCCCGAGTCCCTTGCTGAAGATGGCACCCAGACGGTCCACATCTGCCTTCACGACGCCGAGCAGGTCGCGGCCTAGCATGTGGCCTTCCACCTCCTCCAGCGCCTCGGCACCAATGTGGCCGAAGGTCATAATGTCACCGGCAGAGAAGGCTTCCCCCTCCTCGGTGTGCACGCCCGCATGGCGATAGCGCCTGTGCTCCGGATCGCTGATCCGCGCCACATAGGCGGACCGGCGATAAACGGCGCTGCCGGGATTCTCCCGCGCGAAGGTTGTGGCAGAGATGGCCTGGTGCCCGCGGTCAAGCCAGGGCGCGAGCTTCAGCCCTCCCGGCAACGCGGCCGGTGCGTCCGCCTCGCTTTCGGGAACGAGCATCGCATAGCCATCCGAGTTTGGAAGCCTTTGGCCGAGGCGATAGGCTGCATCGCAAACTCGGCATCGCCATTGGCCATCGAGTTCAGTCTGCACAACCGCTGGCCGCACCCCGCAGCTCGCGCAGGCGCCATGCGCGCGGTCGAAAGGCGCGTCAATAACCCCACTACCCCGAAAGTCACCTCCGCCGCGCCAAGCAGAAAACGGGCGGAGCTTTGCCTCTTCCAACGCGAAAGCGAGAACGTCGCGCTGGCGACGATAGCCCTCCGCCACCTCCCCGTGCTTGCCGCGATCCAAAAACTCTTTGGCGGCGAAGGCTGGCCCAGTGGCGAGGATGAGAGCGAGATCGCCCTGCCAGTGGTCCACCATCCATTGATCTAATGCAGAGCGCACCTCTTCGATCCGGTTGTCCAGATCGGGCAGGTCGGGCAGCAACAGTTCGGCTTTCCCGCCGGCATTGATCAGCACAGTCGAGAAAGGAAGATCGAGCCGTTGCAGGAGCACGTGTAGCGCTGCCTCCACAGTCTGCCCCATGAGAAAGGAGCGAGCGCGCAGGATGCGGCTTGCGCCGGCGCGGCCGGCAAGGCGGAACAGCGCGTTCTGGATGCCGGAGAGATCAAGCGCAGCGAGGCGGAATTTCTGGATCTCCCGATTCTTTACCGCATCGACCTCCCAGGCCCCGTGCGCGTGATGCCAACTCGCAAGGCAGGCAGCAATTGCGGCAACGGCGCGGGAGTGGTCGTGCAGCGACACGTCGGGCTGATCCACCGTAGAGGAGGGGACAGCCCAAAGAAGCTGTGCGGACAGGCCGAGGACGGCCTGTTCGAAGCGACGCGCTGAAAGCTCATGCTTCGCGATCTCGACATAACGCCTCGACCAACTGTCCCAAAGCTGCCCGTAGCGTCGCGGTTGGTCTTCTGGACTGGCGGGATGTGGCAACAGGGGGTTGGGCGAGAACTCCTCAGCTGGATGCCATTGTTGTGTTGCGGGAGAGGTCCCCTCGCCAAGGTCAAGCTTAGGGAGCAGCGCTTCAAGTTGCACCTCACGCAGCTGCTGCCCCCTCGACTCATGGTCCGCATCCCGCTGCTTACGCTCAAGGCCCGAGGCAAGACGATCCGCCTCGGCAATGATCCAATCTCCTGGGTCATCCGACCGCGGAAAATGGTGACGCACGGCCACTGCCTCGACTCGTTTTCCATCCAAACCCTGCGGCCAGTGGGCACCATTCTGCCGCACAGCGAGCAACGCGTAGTCGCTCCAGAGCGCGTGGCGGTGCGTGTAGCGGCCGTCGTGTTTGGGAAGAATCGTGGCTTGTATGCCGTCAAGATCTTGCCCTGCCTCGGCATAGGCTCGTTCCAGCACATGCTCGTTCGGATGCGCGCGCTGGGCTAGTTTGCCGATGTCGTGCAAAAGGCCAGCAAGAGAGGCTTCGATGGGCGTGAGCGTTGGAAGGGTCACGTGGTCTCCCCAAGGATCGCGATCGCCTCCGGTGGCAGGGCCAAGCGATAGGCGGTGAAAGGGCGGCGGCCCTCAGCACGGATCAGAAAAGGCTCGGCGGCAGGGCCAAAGGCTTCGCGAAAGCGGCGATTGACTCGCGACACTTTCTCGGCAAGGTAGCTTCGGTCGAGGCCGTGACGAAGTGCGCGCTCTACGTCCACACTGTCTCGGACTCCGCGAAACCGCTGCAGCACGGCAAGGAGTGATTGGCCAAGGGCCTGGGCTTCAGCGTCCGTTCGCCAAGACACTGGCGGCGCCCCCGTGCGGCAGCGTTCCGCGAACCAGTAAAGCGTACCATACAGGGAGGGTGGAAGGCGCAGCTGCTGCCGACCGACGCGAACTAAACAGCGCGTTTCGTCCAACTCCAGCCGTGGCGGTGGCAGGCGCTGTTGCACAGCGCGCACAGAGTCAGCGAAGGCACCAATCTTCAGTGCTGGGCGCCAGTGCGCGCGCAGCTTGACGAAGGGGATTTCGGCGAGAGTGAGCGCCGCCTCGGCGGTGCTGATTGCTCCACCATCTGGCAAAGGCAAGAGCTCTGGCGGGTCTGGCGGGAAGAAGAAATCTGGCCGGCCTTGCAATCGTGGATCAACGAGCACATGCGACAATACGTCCCCCTCCCGACCACAGAGGCTGAGGCAAAGCGCCGCCAAAGCCCCCATGGTCTTGCGCCCACCAGCGATCGAGACGTGCACATCGATATCAGGATCGAGTGTCGCTGCCGCGATCTCAGCGAGGATCCCATCAGCGGCAGCGCGATTGTCCGCGTCAGTCATAATATCGTCGAGCGGTTCGCCTGCAGGCCCTGCCAAAACCCGCACCTCGGGTTGCGGAAACTCTGTGCCGATCTGTGCTGCCAGTCGCGCCAGTGCTGCGGGTAAGAGCTGATTGGCCAAGCTGCGGCCTGCGCTCGTGGTTACGATGGTAATGCGCTGTGGCAGACGCGGGGGGTCACTCTTGGCAAGGCACCACAGCGTCTCGGTCACCACTTGGGGTGAGAGGCCAGCAAGCGCGAGGAGATGAAGACCGCGCGCCATGTCAGAGAGCCTCGAGCGCGACCCGCCCAAAACCCATGCTCGCGCCTTTGCCAAGGTGCAGGATGGACGCTGCCCAAAGCAGCGGCCAGACATGGGATGCCAGGCGGAGATCCAAGGTCGCCTCGCCGACGATTCCCCCAAGTTGCATGGAGGCGTTTTGTCGGCTGGAAAAGCGCGTGGTTTCAAGCCAGCCAAAGCGAGGATCAGCGAAGCGCAGCGTCTCCAAGGCAGGACACGCTGCCTCGGTTCCTCGCTCTGGCCGTGGCAAGCCGAGGAAGCGCAAACGTCGATCGGCCGCGGCCAGCAGATGCTGAGGCAACAAGCTCCGCCCGGTCAAAAGGTCTCCTCGAAGACGGATGCGAAGCGGAGTCGTGATGCGCAAGCGCACGGACATCGGCGCCGGAGGGCACAAAAGTGTAACAGGGTCGGGAAGCGGGGCGGAGGGGTCAATCCGCAAACCGGTCGCACCGTCACGAATCTCGATGCAATCGAGCGGGACGCGGCGCGCCGTCAGGCCGTTCGCGGCTGCGGTCAGCAGCGCGCGCACAGCGTAAGGCGCGGCCGGACCCGCTGACGGCAAAAGGGTCATACGCAGCTGCACGGGCTCGCCAGGTCGGAGTATCCCGTCTTTCGGCGGGCGATCAGGGCAGAGGATATAGGGCCGGCTCCCATCCTGTGCCGACCCAGAACCAAAGAGTGCCGGGTAAATGCATACGCTTGCCAGTGGGCAGCCATCGCATGGCCTCAGACGCATGGCGCACACCATGCGCTTCAAGGCGTGCCCGAAAGCGCCGCGCCACGCCGATCCTGGGTAAGCCTGAGCCATGATCGGCGCTGTCGGCACAAAGGTGAAATCCAGCAAACGGATGCCGTGAAGACCGAAGCCTGTCTCCATGGGCGTATGAGAGACGATAAGCCACCGCCAACGCAACCGGCGACAATATTGTCGGGGCAGACGCAACATTTGCGATTGAGAGCTTCTCACACTGGCTTTTCGGTGGGGTACGGTGAGGGTTGGCTGGTGGTTGGCTCGTTTTGGACGGTGAGGGGTTTGGTGGGTGGGCCCGAGCACGGTCAGACGTGTTCGGCAATCGTGCTGCTTCTTCCTCGACTTGCCTGCATCCGACTGGGTCAGCGGCTTAGGGGCTTGATCGGCGTTCAAAGCGTACGGCCCCAGCCCTCTGCCGACATGGCTCTGTGCTGCAAGGCAAGGGGTGCCCGTGCTCGGCTGGCACGTCGCCAACCCTGCGCAGGGCTGAACCGGTTGAGGGCGTCTGTCATCGGGGAGACGAGGAACCGCCGAAGGCGTTGACGCTCGCCGCCGTGTCCTGGCTCGTCACGTTTGCCCTGTGGGTCGTGGTCTTTGCGCCGATGCTGGCCGGGCCGCGGCCGCGCAGGCTCGGCAGCTAAAGACGGAATCGAAATCGCGCTGCCAACACCGTCGACAATCGACACACCGGGGATCGACGTCCTCGCTTTCCTGGAACGTTTGGCGTTGCGCTGGGCCATCTCCGTTTCGGGAAAGGGGCTTGGCGGCTAAGCCGACCGGGGTGATGCGGACGAAAAGTCTCGCGCCCCCCGGAAAAAGTCATCGATACGTCAATCCGCTGTCATGCCAACGCAATGTTTGACTGGTAGCGACGCATCGTTTCGTGTTGTCGAGGAGTCAGCGATGTCTCGTGCCCTTCCCCGCCGGTTCATGCTCGCCGGGGCCGCCTTCGCCCCTTTCGCAGCGTTCGCGCAAGCTGATTGGCGCAGCCAGTTTCGCGAACTTCGCTTCGCGATGATCAGCGCCGAAAATGAGCGCGATGTGTTGGCGCGATTTGAAGGCTTCTCGAAACACTTCACCGAGGCGCTTGGTGTGCCGTTCCGTGTCTTTCGCGCGACCGATTATGCCGCCACGGTGGAAGCGCTGCGTGCCGACCAGGCGGAATTTGGATATCTTGGCCCGGCTGCGTATGTGCTGGCACGCCGGGTTGCTGGGGATAAAATCGTTCCCATCGCGTCTGCGATCGATCTTCAGGGCGGAGCGGGCTACCATTCGGTGATTATCGTCCGCGCGGATTCTCCGTATCAATCTCTTGCTGATCTGCGCGGCCGCAGTTTCGCCTGGGCTGACCCAAACAGCGCCTCTGGTTACGCTGCGCCCTTGTTCTACCTCCGCCGCGAGGGAATCGATCCTGCAACCTTTTTCTCGCGGACCTCATTTTCGGGAAATCACGAACAAAGCGTGATCGGGCTGATCAATGGCACCTATGACGCTGTCGCAACGTGGTGGACCAACGACCAGCGCAGCAACCCGCTGCGGATGGAAGAGAAGGGAATGATCCCGCCCGGTCAGTGGCGGATCGTCTGGAAAAGCCCGCTCATTCCGACCAGCCCCTATGTGATGCGGGCCAATCTGCCGCAGGCTTTGAAAGACGCCTACGTTGAAACCCTGATGGCTCTTCCAGAGGCAAACCCCGAGGCATGGCGGGCGCTCACGGGCGGCCAGTCGCGCGGGCTGATCCGCCGCACGCATGAGGATTACCTCGATATGGTCGCGATTTCAGAGGAGCTCGATCGCCTGCGCCGCCAGCGTCGCACTTGACGTGTCGGGACGAGCTGCAGGCGACGCCGTTGTTCTGTTCGAGGCGCGCTACCGGAGCCTGCGCCGGGAGAAAGCGCTGATGAGCGTCCTCGGCGTCGTCCTCTTCTCCATCGCGTTCTTTGCCACAGCAGTTATCGGCCAAGTTGACCCTGCGCGTGTGGCCGCAGGTCTGCCAAACATTATTGACTACGCGTATCGCACCCTGCCGGAGATTTCCGCGCGCCAGCCTTTCACAGACATCGCGGAATGGTTTTGGGCAATCGACATTTGGCTCTTGTTGATACTGGATTCGGTGCTGATGGGGTTTATCGGCACGCTTGCCGGCGCGGGGGCAGCGATCGCCTTCTGCTTCCACGCCTCGGCTAACCTTGCTCCGAACCGATTATCCTTTTGGATCGCGCGGCGCGGTTTTGAGTTGGCCAGAACCGTGCCCGAACTCGTCTTTGCGCTGATTTTTGTGTTTGCCTTTGGGCCTGGCCCCTTTGCTGGGGTTTTAGCGATCGCAATCCACTCGGCAGGCGCGCTGGGCAAGTTGTTTGCAGAAGTGAACGAGAATGTCGACCCACGTCAGATCGAAGCGCTCGCCGCCACCGGCGCTGGCTGGAGCGAAACCATGCGTTTCGCGGTTTTGCCCCAGGTTCTGCCGAACTTTTTGAGCTACGGCTTGCTGCGGTTCGAGATCAACGTTCGCGCAGCGAGCGTGCTCGGCATTGTTGGTGCAGGCGGGATCGGCGAGGAGCTTTACCTTGTGGTGCGGCGCTTTCTCTACTCCGACATCAGCGCCATCGTGCTGCTGATTGTGATCACCGTATCCCTGATCGACATCGTGTGCGAACGCTTTCGGCATGCTCTGATTGAGGCCGGGCCTGCGCGACCGACGCGATGATTTCAGAAAGCGAACTTGCAGCCTTGCGAGCGGCGCACCCGCGCGTCTTTCGTCGCACCGCTGCGGAACGGCGCAAGCTCGCCCTGGCCTGGGCTTGTTTTTGCGGCGGTGTCGCACTTGGGCTGTGGCGTATTCTGCCCCCTTGGGAGGCGTTCGTCGCCGGCCTCACGAAATTGGGCTTTCTTGTCGGTTTCATGATCCCGCCCACCCATGGCGGGCACCTTGGCCAAATGCTGCATGGCCTCGGCGAAACCTTGGCCATGGCCTTTCTTGGCACGCTGTTCGCCGCAGTGGCGGCGGTCCCCCTTGGTTTCCTGGGCGCGCGCAATGTTTTGCCGGTACGGCCTTTGCACTTCGGCCTTCGCAGGCTGTTCGACGGGCTGCGTGGTATCGACAGCCTGATTTGGGCGATCGTTTTTGTCGCTGCCGTTGGCATGGGGCCGTTCGCCGGCATTCTCGCCCTGGCAGTGCCAGATGCCGGGACCCTCGCCAAGCTGTTCGCAGAGGCGATCGAGAATGTCGAAAAACGCCAGGTCGAGGGCATCGAAGCGGCCGGCGCGAACGGGTTGGAGCGTGCGCGCTTTGGTATCCTGCCGCAGGTGTTACCAGTTTTGCTGTCGCACGTGCTCTATTTCTTCGAGAGCAACACACGCTCGGCCAGTATCTTGGGTGTCGTCGGGGCTGGTGGCATCGGGCTGCAGCTCGCTGAGCGGATCCGGCTCGACGACTGGCAGGAGGTCGCTTTCATCATCCTGCTGATTTTGGTGACGGTGGCGGTCATCGACCTTGTATCGGGGTGGCTGAGGCGGCGCGTCATCGCAGCGTAACAGCATAGCGCCGGGCGAGGCGAACATGGGTCAGGCAAGGGAGGCACGCATGTTGGAGCTGATTGGACTGACGCGTCGCTTTGGGTCAGTCACTGCCGTTGACCATGTCTCTCTTTCGATCCCGAATGGGCAGATGGTCGGCATCATCGGCCGATCTGGCGCGGGGAAATCGACGCTTCTGCGCCTGATCAATCGCCTGATCGATCCAACTGCCGGCCGCATTGTCTTTGCGGGGCAGGACATTACCGCGCTGAAGGGCAAAGCGCTGCGCGATTGGCGCACAAACTGCGCGATGATCTTTCAACAATTCAACCTGGTGCAGCGGCTTGATGTGCTGACGAACGTGCTGATGGGTCTGCTAAACCATCGCTCAACCCTCCTCTCTCTGTTCAAACTGTTCAGCGCCGAGGAACGCGCCCTTGCGATCCGCACGCTTGACCGGTTTGACCTTGCAGGCGCGGCGCTCCAGCGCGCTGACACGCTGTCCGGCGGCCAGCAGCAAAGAGTGGCGATCGCGCGGGCCCTTATGCAGAAGCCGCGACTCCTTTTGGCTGACGAGCCGATCGCCTCGCTTGATCCGCGCAACGGAAAAGTGGTGATGGATGCGCTGCGAAAGATCAACCGCGAAGACGGGCTGACCGTGCTGTGCAACCTGCACACGCTCGACACCGCGCGACACTACTGCGACCGAATCGTTGCCATGCGCGCAGGGCAGGTGGTGTTTGACGGAGTGCCGGCGCACCTCACTGCCTCCATGGTGCGCGATATTTACGGCATGAGCGAGGAAGAGCTCGACCAGGCCGAGACCGTGACCTCAACCGCGATTGCATCGGTTGCCTCGCCTTTGGCGGCTTGATCGTGTCACTGCCAAGGCGCCCCGTTGCTGCGGGCGAACATGTCTGTTGCCCTCAGTGGACTGGCGACCGCATCAAGGCGCAACGCCCCGACGCTTGTCTGTTGCCCTAAGTGGACTGGCCACCGCATCAAGGCGCAACGACCCGACGCTTGCCTTGCTCGGCCAAAAGCACGCGCGCCTCAGCTTTGACGAACGGCACCTCGGCGCCGGCGAGCGCGTTGCACGTGCGCTGCGGTCTACAGGAGCGGTGGTGTAGGCCGATCATACGGTCGCTGCGGAGAGAGGTATCGAGCAATCGCCTGTGTGCGTGGGTGCGCAGCTCGGTCTACTGATGCTGAAGGGTATGAAAGCAAGCTTCAAAAACGGTTCACAAAAACGAATGCAAGATGACCGGCCGGGTTACCTTGGCGCAAGTAAAAAGTTGAGAAGGTAGTCTTTGCTCACATGCATCTACCCGCGGCTCGCATCACCGGACGCCATAGGCCTCTAGGCTGCGTGCGATCGCAGCATTGACCACGCCACGCAATTTGCGATAGCCTGGTTCCGCTGTGATTGGCGGTCTGCGATTTTCCATTGCGCAGTCGTGACTATGAAGAGCGACTGTATCACTACCCTTTGCATCTGATCGATTAGATGGTTTTTGTGTCGTCTTTGCAAGGGAGCGCGGGGTGAAGGCGTTTGACTTCGATCGGAGCCTGGTCGACAGCTATGCGACCTTTTCTCGCTCCTTCTCGAAGGTTCGCGCGCCTGACCTGAAAGCAGAAATCGACAAACACTATGACAGTGGCTTCTTCTGGCCCGATGCGCTTCTGTCGCTAAATCCTTATTACGAATTCGGGCCAACTGTCGACGAACTTGCCGCCTCTGGTGATCTCGACCAGCTTACAGCGCGAGTGTTCCGCATTCACGGCGAGCCCCTTCGGTTTTACGCTCACCAGGCCCAAGCGATCGCAAAAGCGCGAAGGTATCAGAGCTTTGTGGTGACGACCGGTACCGGCTCCGGAAAGTCACTCTGCTTTTTTGTCCCGATTATTGACGCTGTCATTCGGGCGCGAAAGCAGGATAAGCGCCGCCGCACGCGTGCCATTATTGTCTATCCGATGAACGCGCTCGCTAACAGTCAGATCAACGAAATAGACAAGTTTGTCGCCCAGGCTGATTTACCTGAAGACCTGCGACCGACGGTGCGGCGGTACACTGGCCAGGAGAAGGAGACGGAGCGTGAGGAGGTTGCTGCCAATCCCCCCGACATTCTCCTTACAAATTACATGATGCTCGAACTTCTCCTCACTCGCCAAGACAAGCTCGACCGTCGGGTCATCGAGAACGCTAGGGGCCTCGAGTTTATTGTTCTTGATGAGCTGCACACGTACCGCGGGCGGCAGGGCGCTGACGTTGCGATCCTCGTCCGTCGGCTACGGAACCGTTGCGCGGGGCAGACGCTGCCGATCTGCATTGGAACCTCCGCGACCATGGCCAGCGAGGGCTCTGCCGCGTCTCGGGCGGAGACTGTGGCAGAGGTTGCGTCGCGCCTCTTTGGCACCGCTCTTGGGCCCGAGGCCGTGATCGACGAGAGCCTTCGGCGTGCTACAGATGACAGCCTGTCTTTGGCTGACGTTCGACCGTTGCTGCGCAGCACGGTTGAAGCGCCCTTGCCCGACACTCTCACCGACACGGATCTCCGCCGGCACCCGCTTGCGGTCTGGGTCGAGTTGTCGCTCGGCCTTGAGGATGATCAGGCGTTGCGGCGCAAAAAGCCCGTTCCTTTCGGAGACGCAGCCAAGCTGCTGGCAGAGGACACGGGGTTGCCACAGGAGCAGTGTGCCCAGGCGCTGGCAACCTTCTTGACACGCGTGAGCCTTCCCGAGAAGGCCCGCGGCGGCTTGGGTGATCGCGCGTTTCTCTCCTTCAAGCTGCATCGCTTCCTTGCGGGATCGGGAGAGGTCTACACCACGCTTCGACCGGCCCCGCGGAAGGTCTGGCTCGAGGGACAGATCAAAGCCCCAGCTGACCCGGAAGCGAGGCTTTATCCAACGCGCTTCTGCCGATCCTGTGGCCAAGAGTTTCATGTCGTTACCCTCGTGCAGGCGAACGGCAAACAGGCTTTCTTGGCCCGCGACATCGACGACACTCCGCTTGCGGCTGAAGAGAGCAACGAACAGGCGGGCTATCTCACACCAGTCGGTGACGGCGACGAAGAGTACAAATTTACAGGAAACCTCCAGAGCTACCCCGAAGATTGGTTGGAGGAGCACGGCGGTGCACTGCGCCTCAGACCGAACAGAGCCAAGCAGGCGCCGAAACGGGTGCACGTCGCCGCTGACGGAACCATCCGATCAGACGGACGCCCGTTCTGGTTCCTGCCAGGGAAGCTTGGCTTTTGTCCGTGTTGCCACGAGATCCCAGCGCCAAAGTCCAGCGAGCGCACGAAACTGGCAGGGCTGTCTGCGGAGGGTCGCAGCTCTGCGACGACTTTGATCGTCTCCAGCGCCCTCGAGTGGCTGAATAATCCAAGCAACGCCGTGCCGCACGACAAGCGCAAGCTGCTCGCCTTCACAGACAATAGGCAGGATGCCGCGCTTCAGGCCGGACACTTCAATGATTTCGTCTTCGTAAGCGTGCTGCGAGGCGCGATCCTGAGGGCCGTCCTCAATGCGGGCGAGGAGGGGCTAGCCGAGGACGAGTTCGGTCTACGCGTCGGCCGGGCGCTTCGTTTTACCGCTGAAAACACAAACACCCACGCATACTGGATGGCTGACGAGAAGGCGGCCGGCGTGCAGCGGAAAGATGCGGAGCGAACCCTGACAAAAGTTCTTGCTTACCGCGTCTGGACGGATTTACGCCGTGGCTGGCGCTTCACCAATCCGAGCCTGGCCGTGCTGAAATTGATACGGGTCGACTACACTGGCCTTTCCGAACTAGCAGCTGACGATGAGCGGGTAAGCGAAGCGAGCCCGCTGCTGGGCCGTTTAGCGCTGAATAGACGTGAGCAAATTTTGCGCTGTATTCTGGATACTATGCTGGAAGGTTTGGCAGTCGAGACTGAGTCTCTTGATCTTACTCAGCTGGATACTCTGGCACAGACTTCGCGATCTCTGCTCCGCGACCCTTGGGCCATCGACCGCACCGAGACGCTCCGGGGCAGGACCGCCTTCATGCTGGATGCACCACCGCGGCGCGAGACTGGCCTGCGCGACGAGCAAACATTCCTACGCGGCGGGCCCAGATCGAGGCTCGCCCTACAACTCAATCGCCAGAGTGTCCTTGGCGAGCGTCTCGACCCCGCCGCCTACCTTGACTTCATGGCCCGAGTCTTCCGCCTCCTCGCGCAGGAGGGTCTCATCCGGGAGGTCGGGACCTGGCAGGACCGTCCTGGATGGCGCCTGGTGCCATCCGTTGTCCGGTTGGTTCCCGGCGAGGCCGTCGAGCAGGCGGGGCCGCCTCGCGGTAACTCGTATTTCCACAATCTTTACCTGCGTATCGCCAAAGACCTCAGCGCTGGGCACACCCCTTACTTCGGTCTCGAGGGCCGCGAGCATACAGCACAGGTGCGGCAAGAGCTGCGCGAATGGCGCGAGTGGCGATTTCGCTTTGAGGAGGAGGACCGAAAGAGCATCGCCCAGCATGCAGCAGACATGCGAGCCGCATTTGAGCCGACTCAGTTCCTCCCAGTCCTCTTCTGCTCGCCGACGATGGAGCTTGGCATTGATATCTCAGCATTGAACGTGGTTTATTTGCGGAACGTTCCGCCGACACCTGCGAATTACGCGCAGCGCGCAGGCCGCGCTGGCCGCTCGGGCCAAGCGGCGCTTGTTGTCACTTATTGCGCTGCGCAGAGCCCGCATGACCAGTATTTCTTCGCGCGGCGCGAAGAGATGGTGGCCGGCGTGGTTCGCCCACCCACCCTAGACATCAGCAATGAAGCCTTGGTCACGTCGCACCTGCATGCAATCTGGCTCGCAGAGGCAAGCCTAGCACTGCCGCCCGATATCCCTGACATCCTCGACCTCAAAGTCGATGGCTTTCCGCTGAAGCCAGAAATTCGGGCCGTCATTTCCGATCCAAGTTTGGCAGACCGAGCTCAGAAGGCTATGCGCACGGTTCTCGAGCAAGTGCTCCTGTCGGTTGGCGATGTTCCGCCCGTCTGGCTCGAGGATGAAAATGCCTTCGTCGCCCGCGTCGCTGCTGATGCACCTGGCGAGTTCGACCGCGCCTTCGACCGTTGGCGAGAGCTTTACCGTTCTGCGAAAAGGCAGCTCACTGATGCTAACAACCGCTCTGAAAGGGCAGGCTTGTCTCGAGAGGAGCGTCGGCGGATCAAAGAGGCCCAGGCGCAAGCGAACGAGCAACTTGCTCTCTTAGAGCAGGGACGAGCCTCGAGTGGATCAGACTTTTACTCTTATCGCTACCTCGCGACGGAGGGGTTCCTACCCGGTTATAATTTCCCACGCCTACCAGTTTATGCCTACGTGCCTGCCCCGACGGGTCAGAGCCAAAAGGCCGCTTATCTCCAGCGGTCGCGCTTTATGGCCATCTCGGAGTTCGGCCCGCGCAGTCTTATTTACCATGAAGGTCGGGCTTACCGCGTCGTCAAAGCCAAGCTTTCGCCAGAAGCCCGCACCAGCGACGGCAGCGGCCTCGCGACGAAGGAGATGTTCATCTGCAACGAGTGCGGAGCCGCTCACGACGTCGAGGTTGAGCGTTGTCACGCCTGTCATGCGCCGATGGGAAACGCTGTGCGGATCGCGAGAACTCTGCGGATCGACAACGTCGAAACGGTGCCTGCTGATCGCATTACCGCAAATGACGAGGAACGTGTCCGTCAGGGCTTCGAAATCCAGACGGTTTTCTCATGGCCCCGTCGCAATGGCCGCCTTGTGATCACAGAGGGCGTGCTCACGGCAGACAATCAGATTTTACTCACTCTACAATACGCAAATAGCGCAGAAATTTCTCGCCTCAACAAAGGCCTCAAGCGAAGAAAAGATAAAACAATTTTCGGCTTTACCATAGATCCCCGCAGCGGATACTGGAGCAAATCCGAAGAAGAGGATGAGGATTACCCGGCTCCAGAAGAGCCGCCATCGGTGCGGGTCGTGCCCATCGTGCGGGACCGGAAGAATGCGCTTCTGATGCGGTTTACAAAAGCGCGGAACTTCACCCCAACCACCATCGCCACTGTTCAGCATGCTCTGACGCGCGGGATCGAGGTCACCTACCAGCTCGAAGAGGGGGAGATACTCGCTGAGCCGCTGCCAAGCCGCGACAATCGCCGGGCCATTCTGCTCTACGAAGCTGCGGAAGGTGGCGCGGGCGTGCTCAATCGCGTCATCTCGGATCCGGGGGCCATTGCACGCATCGTTCGCCAGGCCCTGTCTCTGATGCACTACGATGGGGTCGACGAGGCTGTCCGCAGCGACAACCCCAAGGCCCTGCGCGACATCGCCCAAGGCACATGCGTTCGTGGCTGTTATCGCTGCCTCCTCTCCTACTTCAATCAGCCTGACCACGAGCTGATCGATCGCACGGACGAAGCGGCGATCCAGTTCCTCCTCACTCTGGCGCGTGGCGAGATCACGTTGCAGCAAGACCACACCCGCCGTGGGTCACTTGGCTGGCCCGCAGCATTGAGAGCAGCCAATCTTCCAGCGCCTGACCCTCAGGGCATGACCTTCGCCGGACATGTCCTCCCCTTTGCGTGGAGGGCGTACTTCGTTGCGGCCAACCCTGATCCGATCCCTGCAGACGCTCGGAGGGAAGCCGAAGCCGCTGGATGGGTCCTGGTCGAACTCCCAGACGACCCATCAGCTGGCGTTCCCGATGCACTCGCCGCCCTGTTACGGCCCTGAGCTTATGGTTCCGTCTTTTGCCCCGGGCGACATCGTCCGTGCCCGCGGCCGGGAGTGGGTGATGTTGCCGCCACCACAGCCAGGGTGGCTCGCATTACGCCCCTTGTCAGGGTCTGAAGCTGACACGGTGTTGCTAAAGCCCGAGCTTGAGCTTGAGCCGGTTGAGCCCGCACGCTTCGACCTGCCACGGGACGCTCCGGTCACGACCCAAGCCAACGCTCTCTTGCTTGCCGATGCTCTGCGCCTGACTCTGCGCCGGGGAGCAGGACCGTTTCGCTCCGCTGCGCAAATTGCGTTCGAG
Organism: uncultured Elioraea sp.; assembly: GCA_938010425.1. Classification (GTDB taxonomy): domain Bacteria; phylum Pseudomonadota; class Alphaproteobacteria; order Acetobacterales; family Acetobacteraceae; genus Elioraea. The sequence goes on along the minus strand of CALLUO010000062.1, from coordinate 4,724 downwards.
CCACGGGTTTACCAGCTCGTTCCTCTTCTCATGGCGCTGAGGCTGGCAGTGCCGCGATTGCTGATTGCTGACGATGTTGGAATTGGCAAGACGATTGAGGCTGGGCTCATCCTCCGCGAGCTTTTCGATCGCGGTGAATTGGACCGTTTTTCTGTTCTCTGTCCGCCCCACCTCGTCGAGCAGTGGACCGGAGAGCTGAGCAGCCGTTTCGGACTCGAGGCCGTGGCGGTCACGGCAAGCACCGCGCCGCGACTTGAGCGCAGCCTGCCAGTCGCTCAGACCCTGTTCGATGTCTATCCGTTCACCGTGGTCAGCCTTGATTATATCAAGGCTGAGCAGAGGCGGGACCGGTTTGCTCGCGCTTGCCCGAAAATGGTCGTGGTCGACGAGGCGCATGCCTGCGTCGGCACGCACAAAGGACGGCAGCAGCGTTTCCGCCTTCTCTCCGAACTGGCCCGGGACCGCGCCCGGGCCCTGCTTCTTCTCACGGCAACACCGCACAGCGGCGATGAAGAGGCGTTTGCGCGCCTCCTCTCGCTTATCGACCCGGGCTTTGAGTCCCTGCAATTCGATGACGAGCAGTATCGAAAACGCCTCGCCCGGCACTTTGTGCAGCGCCGACGGATCGATCTCACCTCGGCAGACTGGGGAGAGAAGAGGGCCTTCCCGCAACACAAAACGACCGAAGTCCCCTATCGCCTCTCACCCAAGCACCGTGCCTTCCAAGAGGCTGTGCTTGACTATTGCTTCGAGGTCGTGTCGCGCGTCGGCAGCGGCGAGCGGGAGCGGCGACTCGCATTCTGGGGCACTCTCGCTCTCATGCGCTGCGTCGGTTCGTCCCCAGCAGCGGCTCTCAGCGCGCTCCGCAACCGCATGCTTGGCGAGGCAGAACGGCTGGAATCCCAGCTCTACGATGACGATGGCGACGACGAGGATGCGGTCGATGTCGAACCGGCGGCTGCGACCGCTGCCGATAAACCGCTTCTTACCCTTATCGAGAGGGCAAAGGAGCTCGGCGCCGAGCCTGACCCGAAGGTCGAGGCGCTCATTGATCTTCTCAAGCCGCTTCTCGATGAGGGCGCCAACCCAGTCATCTTCTGCCGCTACATCAGCACGGCAGAGCACGTCTGCACCTCGCTGCGCCAAGCTTTCTCTAAGCTTCGTATCGAGGCTGTAACCGGCCTGTTGACGTCAGACGAGCGGCGCGACCGCGTCGAGGACATGGCCAAGGCCGAGCAGCGAATCCTGGTCGCGACCGACTGCCTTTCGGAGGGCATCAACCTGCAGAGGCTCTTCGACACAGTCGTACATTACGACCTGTGCTGGAACCCGACCCGGCACCAGCAACGCGAAGGGCGGGTGGACCGCTTCGGCCAACCAGCGCAGGTGGTGCGATCCGTCCTTCTCTACTCCCCCGACAGTGCCATCGACGGGGCCGTGCTCGATGTGATCCTGCGCAAGGCGGAGGCGATCCGGAAGGCAACAGGAGTCACCGTCCCTCTGCCGGACGAGCGCGGGCCCGTCACCGACGCCCTCATGGCTGCCATGATGCTTCGCCGCGGCACCCCGAAACAGCTCGCGCTCGACCTGCGGTTGGCCGAGGGTGCGGCAGTCATGGAGCAGCGCTGGCGCGATGCGCAGGAAAACGCGCGCAGGTCCCGCACTCGCTTCGCTCAGAACGCTTTGAAGCCGCAGGAGGTGGCGCCCCTCTGGGCGCAGGCGCGCGACCTTCTTGGCGGATCGGAGGCGGCGTTAGCCTTCGTTGAAGCCGCGATGAAGCGCTTCGACGCGCCGCTCGAGCCGAGGGAGGCGGTCCTCCTCGCCCATGTCCACGCGCTTCACCCGCAGCTGCGCGAGAGGCTGGCCGAGCGGGGCCTGACCGGCTCGCTTCGGCTCGCCACCTCGGATCCCGCGCCGGCGGGCGCGAGCCTTCTCACCCGCACCCACCCGCTGACCGCCACTCTGGCGGAGGCCATGGTCGAGGGCGCGCTCGACCCTTCCTCCCTGCCTGGGCTGAGCTTGGGCCGAACCGGTGCTTGGCCAACCGCAGCGGTGGAACACAAGACCATCCTTCTTCTGCTGCGGCTGCGCATGAAGCTCGCCGTGCAGGCCCAGACTGAGCGATTGCTCCTTGCCGAAGAGGCAGCGTGCATCGCCATCAGAGACGGGAAGGTGATCGCCACCGGACCAGAGGCCCGGGCCCTCCTCGCTAGTCCCGCCAGCGCTGATCTCGCCGAGCCCGCCCGTGACCGCTTCCTGCGCACCGCGCACGCTGAGCTGCCTAGCCTGCTCGACGGGCCTGTTCGTGAGTTTGCCGCCCAACGCGCCGCGGAGCTGCTGGCCGACCATGCCCGGCTGCGCGCCGCCTCCGGCACAGCCCCCCGCATCACCGTCACGCCCGTGCTGCCTCCTGACGCGATCGGTCTTTTCGTCCTTCTTCCTGCTCCGCCCTAAGCCGCGATGCCACGCAAGCCCGTCACCGACATTGCCGCTTGGCCTGCACTCACCCTCGAAGGCAACCTCATCTCCCCGGCCATGATTGCGTGCATCGAACGGCGCGAGGCCGGAGAGCAGGACGAACACGACTATGGCCTGCGCAAAGGCATGTCGATCCGCGACGAGATATCTCTCGCCTTCCGGGTCGGTCGGGCACACTACACCAGTTTTTCGCAAAAGAGCGGGCTGTCGGCGACAGCAACCATCCGCTTCGTCCGCGATGTCCTGAGCGAGACGCTCGGGTTTACCGACCTGCGCGAGGAGCCTGGACCAGTGGCACTAACCGCTGGCGAGGGCCGGGTGCCGATCGTGGTGGTGCCGCCCTCTGACGAGCTTGATCGCCGAAGTGCGGCGATCTCGCAGGATCGGCCTCGCTCAGCAGCGCTCGTGCTGCAAGACCGTCTCAACGAGGCGGAGGAAGCCCTCTGGGGCCTGGCGTCGAACGGTAAAGTCTTGCGCTTGATGCGAGACAACGCCTCGCTCACCCGCCCCGCCTATATCGAGGCCGACCTCGCGCAGATTTTCGAGACGGAGGACGTCGCCTCCTTCGCCCTCGTTTGGCTGTTGATGCACCGCACGCGCTTCGGGCGGGCAGGCACGCCCGTCACGGACTGCGCGCTGGAACGTTGGCGCGATGCCGGCGCGAAAGCCGGAGAGGCGGCCCGCGACCGGTTGGCCGGGCAGGTGAAACTAGCTCTGCAAGACCTTGGCTCGGGCTTCCTCGAGGCGAACCGGGAGCTGCGCGAGAAGCTGGCCCGGCACGAAATCGGCCTCACAGAATGGTTCAACGAGCTGCTGCGCCTCGTCTATCGGCTGATTTTCCTGATGGTGGCGGAGGACCGAAACCTGCTGCACCTGCCTCAGGCTGGGGCGGAGGAGCGCCGCCTTTACGCCGAGGGCTACAGCCTGGCCATGCTGCGCGCCCAGGCCGCGCGCCGCGGCGCGTGGGACCGGCACCATGATCGCTACGAGGGGCTAAAGGTCGTCTTTCGCGCTTTAGCCCACGGGGAACCGCAGCTTGGCCTGCCGGCTCTGGGCGGGCTCTTTGCGCCCGAGCTCACGCCAAACCTCGGCGCTGCGCGGCTGCCAAACCGTGCCCTCTTCTCTGCCCTTTATCGCCTTGGCTGGATTTCGAATGAGGCGGGCGTAACCCCGGTGAACTGGCAAGCCATGGAAACGGAGGAGCTCGGCTCAGTCTACGAAAGCCTTCTCGAACTCCAGCCCCAGCTTGCTGAGGATGGCAGGCGGCTCGTCTTCGCGTCCGATGCGGCAGAGGCACGCGGCAACCAGCGCAAAACCACCGGCAGCTACTACACGCCGGATAGCCTGGTGCAAGCGCTGCTGGACACGGCGCTTGACCCCGTGCTCGACCAAGCGGAGGTAAAGGCTGACGACCCGGCCGAAGCCTTGCTGAACCTGACGGTGGTGGACCCTGCCTGCGGTTCGGGCCACTTTCTGCTTGCGGCTGCGCGGCGCATCGCCACCCGTGTGGCTCGCCACCGCGCGGGCGGCCCGCCCTCCTCGGCCGACTTCCGCCACGCGCTGCGCGACGTCGCACGGCGCTGCATATTCGGAGTCGACCGCAACCCGATGGCGGTGGAGCTGACCAAGGTCGCCTTGTGGATCGAAACAGTCGACCCGGGCCGGCCGCTTGGCTTCTTCGATGCGCAAATCCGCTGCGGCGACTCTTTGCTGGGCGTGTTTGACCTGACGGTTTTGGAGAAGGGCATTCCTGATGCCGCCTACAAGCCGCTGACAGGAGACGACAAGGCGGTCGCGAAGTACTACGCCACCAAAAACCGGCGGGAGAGGGCGGAACGCGACCGAATCGATCGGGGCTTTCGCTTGGCGAACGCTCGCGACCTGAGGCGCGACTTCGCGTCTCTGCGCGCCATGCCCGAAGATACGCTGGCGGAGATTGAGGCCAAAGCCAACCGCCTGCGGGCTCTCACCGCGCCAGGGGAAACGGGCTGGCGGCTCGCCTGCGCGTGCGACCTGTATGTCGCGGCTTTCCTTTTGCCCAAGCGCAAGGGCGGCCCGCATGCTGGGGCAGATGGCCTGCCCCGCCGTGGGGCGGAGGTGGTGCCGACCAGCGGAACGCTGTGGGAATGGCTGCGTGGGGGTCAGCCTTATGGCCCTTTGTTTGGCGCTGCCATCGATGCCGCCCGGCAAGCGCGCGCTTTCCACTGGCCTTTGGAGTTTCCGGATGTGATGGCCCGTGGCGGCTT
>CALLUO010000061.1 GCA_938010425.1 uncultured Elioraea sp. | reverse complement strand
CGCCGTCTCGACGATCATCGGCCGATCCGAGACCAAGGATAAAAGCTGTTTTGGATAGGTCTCGCGGCTCGCCGGCCACAGCCGGGTGCCCGAACCGCCGGAGAGGATAACAGGAACGATCGCGGCGAGTTCCGACATGATACGTGCAGCCGGCCTGCTCGGGGGGGGGTGTTCGGAGTAAATGCCGATATAGCTTTGCCGGCCGGTGACGAACAGTCTGCTACTTGTTCGCTGCAGGAAAAGGCCCCACTTTCGCGAGGATGCGTCGCTACGCAGTCGATCCCGCCACCCTGTCCCGCCTCCAGAGGCGGAATCGGCTGGAGACAGCGCTCACCCTCATTGCCCTCGTTCTCCTTGCTGCTGCGATCGGCTGGCTCGCGGCGGGGCCGGATGGGCTTGTGCTCGGTGCAGCGATGATGGCAGCGGGTCTGGCCTTCGGCGCCCTACCCGCGGATACCGTGTTCGTTCAGGGGTACGGGGCGGCACGGCTTAGCCCTTCCGCCGCACCGGGCCTGTTTGCCTTGGTTGCGGAGCTATCGCGTCGGGCGGGGCTGGCGGTAGCCCCCGCTCTCTATCTGCTGCCGCAGCCTGTGCTGCAAGCTATGGCAGCCGGCACGACGGAGAAGCCCGGCATTGGCCTCACCCGCCCCTTGGTCGAGGCGCTCACTCCGACCGAGCTCAGTGGGGTGCTCGCGCATGAGGTGAGCCACATCCGTCATCGCGATCTCATCGTGATGCGCCTCGCCACACAAGCCTCCGCCATCACTCGGGCGATGGCCCAGGCGGGGCTCCTCGTTCTTCTACTGTGGGGAACCGGGGCGATGGGCGCGCACCCGCTTCTCCCCGCTCTGCTGATCGTTGCACCCGTGCTGGCGGATCTGTTGACCCTCTCTCTGTCGCGCACACGGGAATTCCTGGCCGACGCCGGTGCGGTGGAGCTGACGGGGGACCCGCAAGGCCTCGCCTCAGCCCTGCTGACCCTCGAGCGGATCCAAGGCGATGATTTCGAACGTTTGGCCAGCCGTGGTCCGCGGTGGCTGCGCTTTTTCCGCACGCACCCAACAATCGCCGAGCGGGTGGCTGCGCTGCGCGAGGCGACGGTGGTTGTGCGCCCTGCTCTTCCGCTGTGGGTTGACACACCCTGGGGCCCGGCCCTGCCCACACTTCGGCGCCGCCTGCCGTGGCGTCGCTGACCCTAGCGGTCACTTGGCAAGTCGCGGGCGGGCCAGCACTCTGTAAGACATGAGCTGCCCTCTCGCTCCTGGCATGCGCGTGCGCAACCCTGCCCGGCCCGACTGGGGCGAAGGTCAGGTCCAGTCTGTCGTGGGGGCGCGCGTGACGGTGAACTTTGAGAACGCTGGCAAGCTCTTGGTGAATGTTGCAGTGGTGACGTTGGAGGCGATCGAGGAGCCTCGCGACGCCCGTTAGGCGCGAGGCGAGTGTTGCGGCATCGCCCTCTCGCCAGCGGGGCGGTCTAGTGGCATGCAGATTCCCCGCAACCCCGCAGTTCCTACCGGCATGACCATTCGCGATGCGACCGACTCCGATCTCGACGCCATTCTCGAGATCACCAACGATGCGATTCTGAACTCGACGGCGAACTGGAATATCCGACCCGCCACCCGCGAAGGCCGAGCGGCTTGGCTCGCGGAGCGGCGGGCGGGCGGGTTCCCGGTGCTGGTCGCCGAGGAGGGCGGGCGCGTCTGCGGCTTCGCGAGCTATGGCCCGTTCCGCCCCTTTGAGGGCTATGCGCAGACAGTGGAACATGGGCTTTACGTCCACCCGACCGCCCAGGGCCGCGGCCATGGCAAGGCCTTGCTTGCTGCCCTTATCGCGCGCGCAGAGGCACAGCACCTCCACGTTATGGTCGCCGCAATTGAGGCCGGCAATGCGCCTTCGCTTTGCCTGCACGAGCGCTTCGGCTTTGTCCGCGTCGGTTTCCTGCCCGAGGTCGGACGCAAATTCGGCCGCTGGCTCGACCTTATCCTGATGCAGAGGATCCTACAGGGGCGATGATCGGGAACGCTCAGGCCAGCGGCAGGGTGTGGACCCGATACCCGTGGCGGATCACGCGGCCCAGAACCGGGTCCTCAAGCTCCATCTCGAACCGCGGCGACGGCCTGATGCCCCCCTTAGCGGCAAAGGTGCCGCTGAACAGGACGGTGCCGACGGGCAAAGGCGCCCCACCCGTGACTCCGGCGATCAGGTCCTGAGGCGGGCGGATCGCTGCGGTTACGCCCTCCTGGTATAGCACGAGCTGCGGCGGTTTTCCTTCCTCGATCCAGGAGCGCAGGATCAGCCTATCCCAATGCGGCGCGAGCTCATCATAACGCCACAGGATCGATGCCATGGGCTTGGGGCAGAGCTGCTTTGAGACGTCGATCGCGTACGACTCCACCCTTCGGTCCGTGTGGTCGGAACCGAGCCCGACCCACAGCCCGTCGGGAAGGGAGACCAACACGAATTCGACCTCCCCCGAGCCGTCTGCCCCCAACGTTTCGATCTCGGTGGCGGTGGTGAGCAGGTTCGCGCCGTTGCGGAAATAGGCTGGAATAGACGGCGGCGGGCGAACGCCGAGCCTGCGCAGCTCCTCGACATGGTGCTCGACCGCCACCCGATCGCGGGCTGTGAGCCCGGCGATGACGAGGGCGCGGGGGACGAATTGAACCACCACCTCTCCCGATCGGGACAGGCAGCGCAAGGCGAGAGGGCACATAGCGGTCGACTCCAGAGTGGCTGCCCCACTCTAAGGCGCGCATCGGGCTGAGCGAAGCGATGGGGCCGGGCAGTGTCGCCCAATGCCGACGTCGTTCCCTCTCGCCGCATTTACCGCGACGGAGGCCCGGGGCGTGATTGTGCCGACGGTGCATGTCTAAACCCTGCTCGCCTCAGGCTGGTCCTGTCTGGCCGGAGCGGGGGCCCAGGCACGGCTCGGCCTCGGGGCCGACCCGGTGTGGTCGGTTGCCCTGGCGCTGCGGCCCGACCTCTGCCACCCTGAGGCGATCCCGTCGCGCAAGCCCTCCCGCCACGGTGCTTGGCCTTCCCGTCAGTGGCTTTGGCACGGCGCGGTTCGGCGACCTCGACATCGCCCTGCCGGTGGCGATCGAAGAAATCGCGCCCAGGGGGGTAGCGGCCTGCGACCCGAGGCTTGGTGACGAAGCGACCGGCGAACGAGCGGTGGCGTGGCTCGCGGATGCGATCGCGCAGCTCATCCTTTATCTTTGCCGTCAGCCCTAAAGCTCTGTGTGTTCGGCAAATCTATCCGACCGAGCATCCATCCCTCCCACGCCAGCACTTCCGGTGCCAGCGGCGGGGCTGCCGGGTGGCGGCCCGCCGCCACGGGAATCAAGCCGAGCGCGCCTAGAAAAGAATCGAACGAGTCCTCGCCGTTCGGAGAAGGGCCGAAACCGTCGCGCACGGCAGATGCCGCCTCGGGCTGCAGCATCACATGGTGTTCTGCCGCAAACGCGACGATCGCCTCCGCTTGCGCCGCCCGCCAGGACTGATCGCGCTTTCGGGTCGGCCGCCCGAGGCCGACTCGGGCATAGGCCTCGGCCGGATAAGCCTCCGCCAGCACCACCCGACCGGGGCGGGCAAGGGAGGCGAGGTCGCCCTCAAACGGCCAGACTGAGATGGGAAGGCCCAGGCGTCGGGCAGGAAGCAGAAGCTCGCGCCACCCAGCGATCGCTGCTTTGCCGACCTGGTCCGCACCCAGTGTCCAGAAGAGGCCGCAGGCAGCGCGAACCGTCTCGCCGCGCCGGTCGCACAGCCGCAGCGCCGTCTCAGCATTGAGACCGAGCCGGGCGAGGAAGGCAGCTTTCAGTCCGCGCCCAGAGAGAGGGCCGGCAGGAAAGAAGGGCCTGGCTGGAGAGACCTCATCGAGCGACGCGGCAGGGGTGAGAAAGGCGCCATCGCAGGCCGCTTCCAGAAAAGCGAGGAAACCGCTCCCGCGTAGTCCGGCGTGACGTACGAAGGCAAGCGGTAGACCGATCGGAAAATCCACGCCCAGGAGCGCTGCCCCGCCGGCGGCCTCTGCGTCGCGCGCCAAGTCGATGACTAGCCGACGCGGGTCCGGCACCGCAGCGGGACCTGCCAAGTGCCAGCCTTGCGCGGTCCGGCGGGCGACGGTGACGCGGCGCTTCGCTGCCGCCGCGGTTTTCGCCCCGCTCCAGTCTGCGTGGGCGACGATCGAAAAGAGGCCGGAGATCAGGAGGTGTAGGCGGCGTCGAAGAATGCGCGCTCGAGAGCGACCGCGCGTCGGAACAGAGTGGCCATGCGGTCCCGTTCGGCCTGGTCAGAGTCCTCCCACGCGCGATCGAGTTCCGCACGAAGGAATGCAACGACGGATTCGAAGCCCGGGCCAGAATGCAGCGTGATCCATTCCCGAAACACAAACCAACCGGGGTCGCGGTCAGCGACAGAAGAGGCCCAACTGAGATATAACCACTCGGCTACGGTGAGAACGGAGAGCATCGCACCCCATCGTCCGGTAGCCGCAGCCTCACGCATGAGAGACTGGAAGCCAACGGTGGGTGGGAGAAGAGGGGGAGCCGTCCGGTCCGCTTCCGGCACGCCGAGGGCATCAAAACTGCGCTGGAAATACGTGTTCTCGTCCGAGACCACGAGGCCGAGGAAGCGCCCCAGAACGATGCGCTGCGCGAGGCCGGGTGCGGCGTGGATGGCGGCGCCAAGCAGAGAGACAAAAGAGTCAAGGAACTGATAGTCCTGCACGAGGTAGCGGCGCATGACCGCGTGATCGAGGGTGCCGCCAGCGAGTTCGGAGACGAAGCGGTGGCCGACGGCCGCAGACCAGTCGGGTTCGGAAAGGTCGCGCAACATGTCGGTCGGTCGCGTCACGGCGGACATCGTGCTCATTGGCTTGGCTGCCTTGTCATGGGTCTACGCTTTCACGCTGCCCTGCCCAGATCTTTGAGATGGAGGGCACTGGCGAGAGGGGATGACGACCATGAGCCACGCGACAGCGCGTTTGCTGGAGGGAACCGATGCCGCGCACCCGGACGGACAATACACCGTTGTCGCAAAATGGTTTCATTGGATCACGCTCGGGTTGATGCTGATCGCTCTGCCCACCGGTTTCGTCATCAAATACATCAACCCCGACCCGTTCGCGACGAAGCTTGTCTTTTACGCCATCCACGAGAGTGCTGGGCTGACTATCCTGTTCGTCTCGATCGCTCGGCTCGCCTGGCGCATCGCCAACCCTCCGCCGCCTTTGCCGGCCCACCTGCCGGTTGCCATGCGGGTAGGGGCGCAGGCAGTCCATGGCATGCTCTACGCGGCGCTCATCCTGCAGCCCATCTTCGGCTTTCTCGCCACCAATGCCTGGGGTTTCCCGATGCAGGGGGCAACGGCCTATCTCGGCATCATCGATATCCCTGCTGTGGTGGCCAAGGACGAGACGCTGGCGCGGGCCCTGCAAACGACGCACACCTGGATTGCTTATGCTTTGGTGGTGTTGCTCGTGGTGCACGTGGGTGCAGCGATCTGGCATCACGCCATCCGCCGCGACGGTACCTTGATGCGCATGCTGTGAGGCGTGATTGGCCAGCTCAGCCCTTGCCGCGACGAAAGAGGCGGCGCAGTACCCCGGGCTTTTTCGCCGCTCGCGCAGGTGTTGCGCGCGTAGCCGACGCCGACCTGTCTCCGTTCCTGGCCTTCTCCTTTTGCGCCAGCCATGTTTCGAGGCTCATGCCGGCTTTCTCCGCCCGGCGTGCCTCGTAGGCGCGCTTGGCTTCGCTCATGCCGGCGGTTGGATCCTTATCCGGCTTTGTCTTTGCCATCAGTTCCCCTCCGCAGTCCGGCGGGTGTACCGATGGTCGAAAGCCGCTTCAAGCCGCAGGCGGGGGAGGGGCAGGGTGGACCCAAGGCTCAAGACGGCGCTCTGGGTACAGGCGCTGGTCAGGCAGTGTGATCGGGCGGCGCGCACCGCGGTCGTGCTGCGCAAGGGTGACCCAGATTCAGGTGCAGTGGTGCTGGTCCTGAGGGCACGCGAGGGGCTGGTTCCTTTGATCGAGGCGCGTGACGGGCAGGGCCGGGCGGCGTGGTTGCGCGCGCTTGGGGATGCGCCCGCGGACGAGGCAGCGCTCGACGCCTATGTGGCCCGGGCGCTGCGGCGGGATCCTGATCTCTGGGTGGTTGAGATCGACGCACCGGACGGCAACCTGCCGTTCGAGGCGCGCCTCGTCTGAACCGAAACTGCAACGTCACCCGATCGTCACCCACGCGATCGCAATCAGAGCTATACCCGCAGTCCTCACGTTGCATGCAGAGGGGGAGCATCGCATGCGTCGTCCATGCCTTACGGCCATCGCTATCGTCGCTGCCCTCGGCGCTGCAGCACCCGAGGCTGCCTCTGGTCCTTTGGTGGAAAGGCCGATCGTGATCGCCCACCGCGGCGCTTCGGGGTATTTGCCCGAGCATACGGTGGAGGCCTACCGCCTCGGCATCAGGCAGGGGGCAGACTTTATCGAGCCTGACCTCTTTCTCACCCGCGATCGTCGGCTGGTCGCCCTGCACGACGACACGCTGAATGCAACCACAAACATTGTGGAGGTTGCAGCGGAGAAGGGCTGGACCGATCGGGCTCGAATCGTCGGCGGCGTACCTCGCTACTATGTCTTCGACTTCGATCTCGACGAGATCCGGCAGCTCACAGCGCGCTCACGCGGCACAGCAGGGTATTCACGCCCCGGCAACGGCTTTTACGATGGCAGCGAACCCTTCAAAGTCGCCACCTTCACGGAGGTTCTTGAGATCGCTCATCAGCATTATCGGGAGACGGGACAGCTCGTCGGCGTCTATCCGGAGCTGAAATTCACCCAGGCGCTCGGCCCCGCTGGTGGTATCGCCTATCTCACCGCGATGGCTGATGCGCTGCTTGCCGAACTGTCCGACCCGCGGTGGGAAGGGTTGTTCGACCGCCGCGAGGCGGTGTTCATCCAGTCCTTTATTCCAGCGGCGCTGCAATATCTGCGGCCGAAAACCAAGCTACCTCTGGTCGCCCTCACTTTCACTTTGCCAGATGGCACGGGCTTCCCACCGGTGCCGACCTGCCCAGCGACGCTGGAGGCAGCCCAGGCCCTGCGCGCGTTCGCCGACGGCATCGGCGTGAACGCCCCTGCTGCGACCGAAGCCTGCATTCGCACAGCGCAGGAAGCCGGTCTACTCGTACACGTCTATACGCTGACCGATGATCCCGAGGCGTATCGGCTCTTCTTCGGTCGCGGCGTGGACGGCGTGTTCAGCAACCACCCTGACGTCGGCGTTCGCGTGCGCGACGAACTCTTTCCCGTGCCCGAACCCGCCGCCGCCGCCCTCTTCGGTGTTGCGCTCCTCGCCCTCGGTGCGGCGCGTCGGGCTTCGGCCTGACGGCCAGCGTCACTCGGTCGGGCGACGGCCGGGGAAGCGGACCCAGGGCCGCTCACCGCGCCAGGCTGCGTCAGAGACGATCTCGGGCCCCTCGAACCAGATGGCGTAGGCTCCGTTCCGCCACGGCGCGAAGCGATCGAGCACGATCGATGCCGCACAGCGCCCGCGGACTGGCTCGAGCGAAAGGATCAGGGGCGCCTGTCCGCACCACGGCGCGACTGCGCTTTCGCGCAGCACCAGGATGGCGTTCGGCCTTTCGTCGGGACCGATTAGGCAAGCGGTTCCATGGCACCGGATGGCGGGCGAGGGGGGAAGGCCAGGGGAGAGCGGATGGAACGGCAGGTCACCCGAGCGCTGCCGCCACTGCGCGAGCACGAAACGGTCAGCATCGGGCCGAGCCAGCAGGTGCCAGGAGCCCTCCAGCCTGAGCGCAAGCGCCCTGCCGTCGGGTGCGATGAGCGCGTCGGGCCCTGGCAGAAGCATCGCCGCAAGGGGACCGACGACGAGCAGGACAAGGCCGAGCGGCTTCAACACCGGCTGACCAAGGCAGAGGAGAATAAGACCAAGCGCTGCCGCAGCCGGCGTCCATGGGGGAGAGGCCGGCAGGGCCGGCGCGGCAAACGGCCAGGATGAGACGGTCTCCGCCACCGCCACCACGGCCGAGATCCCCCACCCCATTGGCGCGAGCGCCAGCTGCTCAAGGCCAAGCGGCATCAGCCCAAGGGCAACTAAGCCCCACGGCATAATCCAGAAGCTGGTCAGCGGCACGGCAACCGCGTTCGCCACCGGCCCGTACAAGGGCACGCGCTGGAAATGGTGCGCGACGAAAGGTGCGGTTGCGGCCGAAGCGACGAGGGAGGTTAGAAGGACGGCAACCAAGCCGACAGCGAGCCGGGCGGGCAGACCCCGTTCGCGGCGCGGGCTTAGCCAGCTTCGCCGCAACCCCTCCCACACGGCGACCAGGGCGAGGACGGCAGCGAAGCTCATTTGGAACGACGCGCCGAGCAGAGCCTCGGGCTGCAGCGCCAGCACGACGAGCGCGGCAAAAGCAAGCGCGCGCAGCGCGGACAGCCTCCGATCAAGCAGAACGGCGAGCGCGACCAAAGCGGCCATCGCCACCGCCCGCCGCATCGGCACCTGGCTTCCCGTCAGCAACATGTAGCCGAAGCCGGCGGCCACGCCGACCACGGCAGCGACCTTCTTGGCCGAGAGATGAAGAAGAAGCGGCGGCCATAGCGCGAGGGCGAAGCGGCAGACGAGATAGGCGAGCCCAGCAACGATGCCGACGTGCAGGCCCGAGACGGCGAGCAGGTGAGCGAGCCCCGCGCGTCGGAGATCCTCCAGCACCGGCTCCGGGATCGCTTGGCGCTGTCCGGTCAACAGGGCGGCGGCAACCGACCCCTCTGTCCCGCCCAGAGCGGCAAGGACGCGCTGGATGATGGTCTGGCGCAGGGCGGCAAGCCTCGCTGAGGCTCGGGGCGGGGTCGCGGATGGAAGCCGCTCAGCCGGAGCGAGCGCGAAGCCAACCCCGCCCAGGCCGGCAAAGAAGGCGTAGCGCTGGAAGTCGAACGCGCCCGGAGAAGCGGGTGGTGCGGGCGGGCGGATCAGCGCTCGCACGCGCACCCTCTCGCCTGGCAAAACCTCCTCTAGGTCAAGCCGTTGGAGCCTGATCCTGAGGTCACGCGGAAGCTCCACACCATCCGGTAGCAGGGTTGGCCTTGTCAGCCTAACGCGCTTGCCCTCAGGCAGAATGTCGACGGAGGCGACCACGCCTTCAACCGTCACCGCCCGAGCCGGCAAATCAAGTAGCGGGGGCTGGGCAGCGGTGCGCAGCATGGCGGCGGAGAAGCCGGCCGTGGCGGCGAGCAAGGCGGCCGTGAGGGCGAACAGAGTTGTTCGCACCGTCACTACGGCAAGCCCGGCGGCGATAAGTCCGGCAGCAATCACCACCCAGGATGCAGGCTCGCGATCCAACGCAAAATAGAGAGCAACCCCGCTGCCAAATGCGATCGCGAGCCCGATCAAGCCGGGGGCAGACGCGGCCGGCAGCACGCGACCGATCAGGCCTGACAGGCGGTCGACCCCGAGGGTCGGAGCCGGAGGCGGAACCTGCAGCACGCTCAAGAGCCTGCAACCATCGCGTGCAGCTTACCGCGCCTTGCCTGAGTATGCTAACGCCGTCGGTTAAGATGAGCACCTGTATGACGGTCGTGACCCGCTTCGCGCCTTCGCCCACCGGCTTTCTACACGTCGGCGGCGCGCGCACCGCTCTTTACAACTGGCTGTTCGCGCGCCGCCACGGTGGAAAGTTTCTTTTGCGCATCGAAGACACCGACACGGCGCGCGAGGTGCCTGGGGCAGTGGACCAAATTCTGGAGAGCCTTCAGTGGCTTGGCATCACCGCCGATGAGGCACCCGTGTTCCAGCGCCAACGCGAGTCCCGGCACGCCGAGGTGGCGCGCGCGCTGGTGGCCGCCGGCAAAGCCTACTACGCCTACGAAACGGCGGAGGAACTGCAGGCGATGCGCGAACGGGCGCTCAAGGAGGGCCGGCCGCCGCGCTATGATGGGGCATGGCGCGACCGCGACCCGGCCGAGGCTCCGCCCGGCGTGCCAGGCGCTATCCGGCTCAAGGTGCCGCGCGAGGGCGAGACGGTGATCGAAGACCTCGTGCAGGGCACGGTGCGCGTCGCCAACAGCCAACTCGATGACATGATCATCCTCCGCTCAGACGGCAGGCCCACCTACCTGCACGCTGTGGTGGTAGACGACCACGACATGGGCATTACCCATGTCATTCGCGGCGACGACCATCTGACCAACACCTTCCGTCAGTGCCAGCTTTACGATGCGCTTGGTTGGAAGCGGCCGGCCTTCGCCCACATCCCTCTGATCCACGGCCAGGACGGCGCCAAACTCTCCAAGCGCCATGGTGCGGTGTCGGTGCTCGAGTTCCGCGATCAGGGCTATTTGCCTGAGGCGGTTGCCAACTACTTGCTTCGTCTCGGCTGGGGGCATGGCGACATCGAGGTGATTGGCATGGCAGAGGCGGCAGCGATCTTTGACCTTGCCGATGTCGGCCGCGGGGCGGCGCGCTTTGACTACGCCAAGCTTTTGCACCTCAACGGGGTTTGGCTTCGGCGGGCGGACGACGAACGGCTGGTGGGCGAAACTCTGCCGCGGCTTGAACGCCGCCTCGGTGCTGCCGTGGGGGCCGACGTCGCCAGTCGGCTTCGCGCCTTGATGCCCGGGCTGAAGGAGAGGGCGCGCACGCTTGAGGAGCTGGCCGACTCGGCGGTGTTCCTTGCCCATCCCATCCCCCTTCCGTTTGATCCGAAGGCGGAGGCGTTGTTAACGCCAGCTGCCTGCACGCTGCTGGGCGAGCTGATAAACTCGTGGCAGGGCACAGTGTGGCAGCCCGGGCCGCTCGAGGCCGCAGCACGCGCGTTCGCCGAGGCGCGGGGCGTACGGTTGAAGGATGTGGCCATGCCCTTACGCGCAGCGCTGACGGGGATGACCACCTCGCCCCCGATTTTTGACGTGGCGGCGGCGCTGGGCCCTGCCGAGACCAGGGCAAGGATTGAGGCCGCGATTGCGCGTGCTGGACAAATTGCCCCGGGCCCTGCCGCTCCCTGACACAGCCTCTTCCAGCCAGCGCAGCGGGCAGAAGGCCATGCACCCAAGCGATGACTGTCGTGCTGTCGCGTTCGATCAGCCCTGGACGCACGATGCAGAGTGTCGCTGCGACCCGCCCAAGGGCGACGGTGCCGGCGGCGATGTCGTTCGCCACCCGTTCGAAGGGCATCTTTTTTTCCCAGGCCCGGGCGAGAACGGCCCTCTCGGCCTGAAGGGCGTCGTCTGGCCGAAGGCACTGCATGCGAGGGCTTCCAAGAGCTTGGGGGCGGGCCAGGCGGGGAGAGGCACGATTTTGGCGCGACCGACGACGCAGCCACGTGCGCGCTCCATAACGGCGCGCATGCCGCAAGCCTGGCCTGCAGCTTCCCCGTCTGCCATCGCCCTCCTACCCGCTTGATGCCATGAGTGATGCGTCGCGGATTGCACCCTGGCTTGCCCGTTGCCCGTTCGTGGCCATCCTGCGCGGAATCACGCCCGAGGAAGTGGTGCCGGTGGCAAAGGCCGTGGTCAAGGCAGGCTGGTGCGTGGTTGAGGTGCCGCTGAGTGCGCCGGCCGCTTTCGCCTCGATCGCGCGGCTGACGGAGGCCTTGCCGGCCGACATCCTGGTTGGTGCAGGCACGGTGCGCACCCTTGCCGAGGTCGAAAAGGTCGCTGAGGCGGGGGGCCGACTGATCATGATGCCGCATGCCGACGCCCGCGTGATCGCGCACGCTGATCGACTCGGGCTCGTCGTCCTGCCCGGCTTCTTCACGGCGACTGAGGCCTTGTCTGCCCTGGCGGCGGGGGCAGACGCCTTGACCCTGTTTCCGGCCGAGACAGGAGGCCCCGAGCATCTTGCTGCTGTGCGCGCCGTGTTGCCGTCGTCCCTGCCTGTGCTGCCGGTCGGAGGGATCGTCGTCGAGTCGATCGCGGCCTGGCGGGCGGCAGGGGCGGCCGGGTTCGCGGTGGGACGGGCGCTTTTCCGACCTGGTGAGAGTCCTGAGGACGTCGCGCGACGGGCAGAGGCGTTTTGCAAAGCGCTGGGCTGACTGGCCACGGACGCAAGTGAGCCACACTGTGCTCTTTTTGCCACAAGCCCGGAAAATCCTCCGCCCCCCGCTGCGCACTGCCTTTCGCTTCTGTATGGTGCGACTCAACGCGCGATTGCGAGGTGATAGGGTGTGCGTAGCGCGGCCCTGAACCTCGCCTCAGTGGGGTAAGGAGAGAAAGAGAATGAAGCTGCGCACTGCGCTTCTGGCCGCAACGATGGGTGTCATCCCAGCTCTGGCCAGTGCCCAGCCTGTGGACGGGCTCTATATCGGCCTGATGGGCGGGTATAACATCGTTCAGGACTCCGACTTGTCCCTCAAGCCAACCGCAAGTCCGAACAGCGAGGTTACGTTCGACGGCGGGTGGGCCGTCGTCGGCCGTATCGGCTATGGCTTTGGCCGGCTTGCGCCTTGGGTGGGTGCCCGGGTCGAACTCGAGGGCAACTACCGTGAGAATGATGTTGACC
>CALLUO010000060.1 GCA_938010425.1 uncultured Elioraea sp. | reverse complement strand
TCGTGCTTCGCAAGCCGCGCACCCTTGCCGTCGAAGAGGAGGAACTTGCCGGCCTCGCCGCCCTCCCGTAGGTCGGCCTCAGTCAACGGCTTGCCATCCGGCTTGAGCAGCAGCGGCAGGTTCGTGTAGCGGCGCAAGAAGTCTTCGTCCTGCCGCCCGTCGCGGACGATCACATGCGCGAGACCGAGCAGGAAGGCCGCATCCGTGCCGGGCTTGCAGGAGATCCATTCCCCGTTGGCGAAGGCCGAGTCCGGGTGAGCTGGGTTGAGGAAGGCAACCTTGGCGCCTTTCGCCCGTGCCTTGGCCAGCCGGAACTGCGCTCCAATCGGCGCATGCAGGGTGCGGCCCGGAAAGAGGACAAAACGGACGTTCTCATAGTCCGGATCGACCGCCGCATGATGGGCGTAGGCGGCGCCCAGCATCCATCTGCGGCCAGCGACGCCTGCCGTGTTGCAGGTGCTCGATTGCGAGATGAAATTCGGTGCGCCGAGCCCCATCACCAGCCACTGCGCATCGTCCATTACATTGTGGCCCGTGAAGGCGAGGGCCCGCACGCCGTCAGCGTCGATGATCGCCTTCATCCGCGCTGCGATTTCATCGAAGGCCTGCGCCCAGGAGATCTCCTGGAACCGGCCTTCGCCGCGCGCGCCCACGCGCTTCAGCGGCTTGCGCAAGCGCAGGGGGCTGTTCCAGGTCTGCACAGCGGTGGCGCCGCGGCCACACATGCCGCGCTGAGGATGCTGCGCGTCCTGGTTGCCGTAGACGAGGAAGTTTCGTTCCCCTTCCTTGGCGCGACACTTGATGATGGCGGTCAGCCCAAACATCGCACCGCACTGTAGGCACGACGTGTGTTTGAGGTCGAAGCCGGCCATGTTCAGCGCGGTGATGTCGGGCGTACCGTGTGTGAAGAGTTGCGCCGCTTCCGCCCACCCCTCCTGCAACAGCAGTGCGGCCACGCTCGCCGCGCCAAGACCGCCGAGGACCTCGCGCCAGATCAGGCCCTCTGATGGCATGGTTGTCATGGTGTGATTCCTTCCAACCAGTTGGCTCGCCTCAGCCCCACAAAAGTCCCGGTGAAGCAGGACGCTTCGCTCTCTTGCAGTTCCGCATCATTGCCAAAAACCATCGATCATAGTGGAGCACATGCGGCCACGGCTGGCCTTACTTTAGCCTTGCTTTAGGTCAACGATGGTTTGCTGGAAAACTTGATGCAGATCAGGTTGAGACGCGGTTCGCCAAGCCGTTTGGGTGATGCATCCATGCGGGAGGCGCAAGAGAGCGTAGGGAGGAGGGATAGAACGCATACCGGAATAAGTTGACATCGTAATCACGTGTTGCCGAAGCGCCGGCTGGAGGATCGGTCAGTGCTGGTGATGGCGAAGGCGCGATAAGCCGCGAAAGCTGCTGATATCGACTCGGTGAGACTTCAGTGTCGGCCCTCAGAGGCGGGAAGCCTGCACCAGCGCCGATACACGCCGTTGCGGCTATTACGCCGGCGTATTCAAGTTGGCGAGACTGGGAGGGTGAGTGCACGCTTGTAGCACAACCCTGCCAAGTGCCGGGCCCAAAAGTGGTGCGTTCGTCCCCATGGCCAGAACGCGGCGGAGGCTGATGCGGGAGAAGCGTTTCACCAACTTGCCTAGGGGGTTGCGTACCCAACGGAAGGCGCGATGGGGAACAGGTCAATAGGCAACGCTTGCGGCGACCCCTCAGCGGTAGAGCGAGGCCACCGCCTCCGCGTACCGGGTCAGTACCGCCTTGCGACGCACTTTCTGGGTGGGGGTCAGCAACTGATTGTCCAGTGTGAAGGGGGGCACGATCGTCCACCGCCGGATGCGCTCGTGCACGGCGAGATTTTTGTTCGCCGTCTCCACGGCCAGTGCCACCGCCGCCTCGTCCGCGGTCTCTGCCGGCACGATCAGCGCCACCAGGTGCGGCCGCCCGTCTCCTGCCACCACTGCCTGGGCAATCGCAGGACTGCGCATCAGCACGCCCTCCACGCGGGCGGGACTGACCATGTCGCCCGACGAGGTCTTGAGGAAGTCCTTCTTGCGGTCGGTGATGACCAGGTAGCCTTCGTCGAAATGGCCGATGTCGCCGGTGTGCAGCCACCCTTCGGAGTCCAAGACGGCGGCGGTGGCTTCGGGGTTGTTCCAGTAGCCCTGCATGACGAGGTCGCCGCGGACTAGGATCTCGCCATCGTCGGCAATCTTGACCTCGACCCCGGGCAGGGGCCTGCCGACGGTCTCGATGCGGATCAGGCCGGGCGGGTTGGCGGAAATCACGGGCCCTGCCTCGGTCTGCCCATAGCCTTGCAGGATGGGTACACCGAGCGCGAGGAAGAAGCGGCCGACCTCGGGGTCAAGCCGCGCGCCTCCAGACATGATCCCTTTCAGCCGTCCGCCAAATCGGGCGCGCACTCTAGCCCGCACGAGGCGATCAAGCAGCGGGTCGAGAAGGGCGAGAGCGCCCAAAGGTTCCCCCCGCAAACGCTTCAGCCCCGCCGCAAGTGCGAGGTCGAACGCCCGCTTGCGCCAGCCACCCTGGCGTTCGACCTGAAGCAGGATCCGGTCCCGGATCACCTCGAACAACCGAGGGACTGCGGTCATTACGGTAGGCCGCACCTCGGCCATTTCGGCCGCCAAACGCTCAGCGCCCGTAGAATAAAAAATGTGGGTGCCGATAGAGAGCAGGAAAAACTGCCCGCACGTGTGCTCATAGGCATGCGAGAGGGGCAGGAAGGAGAGGTAGGCCTCGTCGTTGAACTTGAGATTGAGCGGCCAGAGCAGCTCCCACGCACCGCGACAGTTGGCGCGGATGGCGCGGTGCGGCTGCATCACCCCCTTTGGCAGCCCCCCGGTGCCGGACGTGTAGATCAGACAGGCAGTCTGTTCGGGCGGGATGAGCGCGGCTTCGGCGGCGATGTCGTCCATCCGTTCCGGTGCGCCAGTCGCCTGGCCCCAGCTAAGGGTGGGAACGCTGTCCGTATCCCCGGGCGTGTCCATCATGATCAAGAGGTCGAGCCCATCAGCGAGGCGGGCGCCTTCGAGCACGCGCTGGGCGAGGGCGGCAGTGGAGACGATGGCGACGCGCGCCCCCGAGTCGCGAAGAATGTGAGCGTGATCAGCTGGTAGATTGGTCGTGTAGGTCGGAACGGAGATCGCCCGCAGCGCCATGACGGCCGTATCCGCAATTGGGAACTCGGGGCGGTTTTCTGACACGATCAAAACCCGGTCACCCGGAGCGACACCGTGGGCACGCAAGGTGCGCGCGAGGGCGGCAGCGCGTCGGCCGACCTCGCCCCAAGTCATCGGGTACCAACTGCCGTTGCGTTTCGACCACAAGGCCGGCCGCGCCGCCCAAAGACGGGCGCGCTCGAACATCATCGCCGCGCAGTTCGGCCAATCTGGATAGGACGCTGTCACCTGACTACTCCTCGCTACCTTGCGACCAGCAGAGCCACCTAAGCCGGTTGCGCGCCCCGCCTCCCGTGCCATATCGGCTGTCGGTGCTCTCGTGCAGGAGTCTTCCGTGCCGCTTCATCCGATGATGCCAACGTCTGCGCCTGAAGCTCCCGTTGCCCCAGCTGAACCGTCGGCCTTGCCGGCCTGGGATCTCAGAGATTTGTATGCAGGAATAGAAGACCCTCAAATCAAGGCGGATCTTGACCGTGCGGAGGCCGAGGCGCGCCGATTTTCCGCCACTTACCGCGGCAGGCTTTCTGGCCTGTCCGGGGCAGAACTTGCGGAGGCGATCGCCACCTTCGAGCGGATCGAGGAAATCCTTGCTCGCGTGCTGTCCTTTGCCCAGCTCGTCTTCGCCGAAGACGCGACCGATCCGAACATTGGCCGGTTTTACCAGGGCTGCAACGAACGGGTCACCGCGATCTCGTCCAACCTCATCTTCTTTACGCTTGAGATCAACCGACTTGAGGATAGCGAGATCGAGGCAAAGATGGTCGGCAGCCCGCTTGCGCGCTGGCAGCCCTGGCTGCGCGACCTGCGCGTCTTCCGCCCGCATCAGCTGTCGGACGAGCTCGAAAGACTCTTGCACGAAAAGGACGTCACAGGTCGGGCGGCGTGGAACCGGCTGTTCGATGAGACGCTGGCTGATTTGCGTATACCGGTGGAGGGGACCGATCTCACCCTGTCCGATGCGCTGAACCGCCTTTCCGACCCAGACCGGGCCCGGCGTGAGGCCGCTGCGCGTGCCATCGGTGCCGCCCTCGGCCGCAATATCCGACTGTTCAGCCTGATCACCAACACGCTGGCCAAGGACAAGGAAATCATCGACACGTGGCGCAGGTACCCGAGACCCGAAAGCTTCCGTAACCGCGCCAATATGGTGGAGGATGAGGTTGTCGAGGCGCTCGTTTCAGCCGTCACCTCCGACTATCCGCGGCTGTCGCACCGCTACTACCTGCTGAAGGCGCGCTGGCTCGGGCTCGACAAGCTTGAGTACTGGGATCGTAACGCCCCTCTGCCGGAGGATGACGACCGCAAAATCCCCTGGGAGGAGGCCACACGCCGCGTGCGCGCCGCCTACCGCGCGTTTTCGCCGGAACTTGCCGACATCGGGGACCGTTTCTTCACCAATGCCTGGATCGATGCCCGGCTTAAGCCAGGCAAGGCGCCGGGTGCCTTCGCGCATCCGACCGTTCCGTCAGCGCATCCCTATCTGCTGCTTAATTACCACGAGCGTGCACGCGATGTCATGACGCTCGCCCATGAGCTTGGCCACGGCGTGCACCAAATTCTCGCCTCTTCCCACGGCTACCTGATGTCCTCCACCCCGCTCACTCTCGCCGAGACTGCCTCGGTTTTCGGGGAAATGCTCACCTTCCGCGCGATGCTGGACGAGGAGAAGGATGCGCGGCGACGCCGCGTCCTGCTCGCTGGCAAGGTTGAGGACATGCTGAACACGGTCGTGCGCCAGATCGCCTTTTACCGCTTTGAACAACAGGTGCATGCGGAGCGTCGGTCCGGAGAACTGCCGGCCGATCGCCTGGGCGAGATTTGGTTGTCGGTTCAGGCGGAAAGCCTTGGTCCCGCCTTCCGGTTTGCTGAGGAGTACCGTTTCTACTGGGCCTATATTCCCCACTTCATCCACAGCCCCTTCTACGTTTACGCTTATGCCTTCGGGGATTGCCTGGTAAACGCGCTCTACCAACTTTACCGGGAGGGGCACCCTGGCTTCGAGGCGAAGTATCTCGACCTTCTGCGCGCGGGCGGGACCAGACGGCACCGGGAGTTGCTCGCGCCTTTCGGCCTCGATGCGTCAGACCCTGCCTTCTGGAGAAAAGGGCTTGATGTGATCGCGGGCTTTATCGACGAACTTGAAAAGGACATGCCCTGATGGCAGAGCAAGCGATGGCCGAGAGGGCGTATGGGTCTGAGGAAAGAGCGTCGGTCTTCGGTCAGCTGAAGCGTCTTGCCCGCACTTCGGGCGCGGTGACCGGCATCGCCGCGCGCGTGGCGGGAGAGCGGTTGTTCGGCTTCAAGACCGATCGCGCCGAGCATGCGACGGAGCTGAAGACAATCCTCGGCGGACTCAAAGGTCCGTTGATGAAGGTTGCCCAGTTCCTCTCCACGATCCCTGATGCGCTGCCGCAAGAATACGCCGCAGAACTGTCGCAGCTGCAGGCGAATGCGCCGGCCATGGGCTGGCCGTTCGTGAACCGGCGCATGCAAGCGGAACTCGGGCCGGACTGGCAGGCGAAATTCGCTTCCTTCGGCCGGGAGGCGGCCGCCGCCGCCTCTCTTGGCCAAGTGCATCGGGCGACCCTTCCTGATGGGCGAGGGGTGGCCTGCAAGCTGCAATACCCGAACATGGCGAGTGTGGTGGAGGCTGACCTCCGCCAACTCAAGCTCGCGATGGCGCTCTATCGGCGTATGGACAACGCGATCCAACAGGAGGAGCTTTACGCCGAGATCGCCGAGCGCCTGCGGGAGGAGCTCGACTATTCGCGCGAGGCCGCGCAGATGCGGCTCTATGGACGGATTTTTGAACGCGACCCGGATGTGCACGTGCCAGTCCCAATCGAAGGCTATTGCACACCGCGCCTTCTTACCATGACATGGCTCGATGGACGCCCGCTGATGCGGGTGATCGAGGAGGACCCTCCTCAGGAGGTGCGCAACCGGCTCGCCAAGAGCCTTTTCAAAGCGTGGTACGTGCCACTTTACCGCTACGGAGTCATCCACGGCGATCCGCACCTCGGCAACTATCAGGCGCGGGCCGACCATTCCGTCAACTTGCTCGATTTTGGCTGCATCCGCATCTTCCCCGCCCACTTCATCCGCGGCGTGATCGACCTTTACGAGGCGATTCGCGACAAAGATGAGGAAAAGGCACACCACGCTTACACGGTGTGGGGCTTCAAAGACCTCACCCGCGAGAAGATGGCGGTGCTGAACATCTGGGCCGAGTTTCTCTACGAACCCTTGTTGCAGGACCGTGAGCGGCTGATCCAAGAATCGGATGATCCGCAGTTCGGCCGCAAGGTGGCGCTCGAAGTGCACGCTGGGCTTAAGCGTATTGGCGGCGTGAAGCCGCCGCGCGAGTTCCTGCTGATGGATCGCGCCGCGATCGGGCTCGGCAGCGTGTTTCTGCGCACGCGCGCCAAGCTCAACTGGCATCGCATGTTCCACGAGCTGATCGCCGATTTCGACGTCGCAGCCGTGGCAGCGCGGCAAAAGCAGGCTCTGGCTGAAGCGGGAGTGCCAAGTTCGGCCTGACCCACGCTGAGATCAGACCGAGAGGGGGAGGGGTATGGCCTTGCCGATTTATCTCCTAAGTTCGGCCTGACCCAAGCTCCGATCAGTTCTGCAGGAAGGTTAGGCGATACGAGATCATGAACCGACCTCAGCCCGCCTGAAGCGATTGTTCGATGAGGCGGAGGGTGAGACAGTCACCATCGAGTGGCTGACATCCCGCCTTGGCGAACGCTCCTTCGGCGTCATCATCGCCTTTTTAGGCGCACTCGCCTTCATCCCAGGGGTAAGCGTGCTCGCGGGCCTTCTGCTTTTGGTCCCTGGTTGGCAAATGGTCCTCGGCCGGCAAAGCCCTGTTTTCCCTCGCTTTCTCAGGCGCAAGCGGATCAGCATCGTCAGGCTGCGTCGGTCAATCATGGCTGTGCTGCCCTATCTTGTTTGGCTTGAGCGGTGGGTGCTGCCACGCTGGTTCACGCCTTTTGCTTTGACCAGGAGCGCAACCGGCTTGATCGTCGTCGCTCTCGCCTTGCTCCTGTTGGCGCTGCCCATCCCCTTTGTCGGCGTGCCCTTCGGCGCTGCCCTGATGTTGCTTGCTGTCGGCTATCTGGAGCGCGACGGGGTTGTTTTCGTTGCGGCCTTAGCGGTCACCGCAGTCATTGCGGCGGGTGGTGCCTGGCTCGTGTTTATGCCGTCACAGTGAGCGCAATCCCGCCATTGTTGGCGTGTCACGCCGCTTGTTTCGCCACCCGCCGCCATGTCGTGAGCAGGAACTCCGTATAGCCATTTGGCTGCACCCGCCCCTTGAAGATCAAATCGCAGGCCGCGCGGAAGGCGGGGCCGTCATAGGCCGGAGCCATCGGTCGATAGGTCGGGTCGCCCGCGTTTTGGCGATCGACCACAACCGCCATCCGCTTCAGAGTTTCCATCACCTGCGCCTCGCTGACCACGCCGTGCACCAGCCAGTTCGCGATGTGCTGAGAAGAGATCCGCAGCGTCGCGCGATCCTCCATCAGTCCGATGTCGTTGATGTCCGGCACCTTGGAGCAGCCGATGCCCTGATTGATCCAGCGCACGACATAGCCGAGAATGCCTTGGCAGTTGTTGTCGAGTTCGGCCTGGATGTCGGCTGGGTTCCAGTTCGGCCGATCCGCCACTGGGATCGTCAGCAGCTCGGCGCATTTCGTGCGTGGCCCTTGTGCTGCGATCTCTTTTTGCCGCGCCAGCACGTCCACCTCGTGGTAATGAAGCGCGTGCAGCGTCGCGGCTGTAGGCGAGGGGACCCAAGCCGTGTTTGCGCCCGCCATCGGATGCGCGATCTTCTGCGCGAGCATATCGGCCATCCGGTCCGGCATTGCCCACATGCCCTTGCCGATTTGCGCCCGGCCCGGCAGGCCGCAGGCGAGCCCGACGTCCACGTTGCCGTCTTCATAGGCGCGGATCCAGACGGTGTTCTTCATCTCGTTCTTGCGGATCATCGCGCCCGCTTCCATCGAGGTGTGGATTTCGTCTCCGGTGCGGTCGAGGAAGCCGGTGTTGATGAACACAACGCGGTCGGCTGCCGCGCGGATGCAGGCGGCGAGATTGACGCT
This sequence comes from uncultured Elioraea sp., assembly GCA_938010425.1. Classification (GTDB taxonomy): domain Bacteria; phylum Pseudomonadota; class Alphaproteobacteria; order Acetobacterales; family Acetobacteraceae; genus Elioraea. The sequence goes on along the minus strand of CALLUO010000060.1, from coordinate 7,343 downwards.
GGTGCGCCGTTCCTCATCCATGATGCCCATCTTGAGGGTGAAGCGCGACAGGCCGAGCAAATCTTCCACCCGCGCGAACAGGTCGTTGGCGAGCGCCACCTCTGCCGGTCCATGCAGCTTCGGCTTGACGATGTAGATGGAGCCCACACGGCTGTTGCGGAACCGGCCTAGGCCCTTGAGGTCATGCAGGCCAATCAGGCTGGTGATCGCTGCATCGAGAAACGTCTCCGGAATCGGGTTGCCGGCCGCATCCAGCACAGCATCCGACATCATGTGATGGCCGACGTTGCGAACCAGCATGAGGCTGCGCCCGGGCAGGGTGAGCGTGCCACCGTTGGGCGCGGTCCAGCTTCGGTCTGGATTGAGAGCGCGTTCCAGCATTCGCCCGTTCTTTTCGAAGGTCGCGGTAAGCGTGCCGCGCATCAAGCCAAGCCAGTTGCGATAGACGGCGACCTTGTCCGCAGCATCGACGGCGGCGACACTGTCCTCGCAGTCTTGGATTGTCGTCACCGCGCTTTCCAGCACAATGTCGGCGATGCCGGCACGATCCGTCCGCCCGATCGGATGGGCGCGGTCGCGCACGATCTCGACGTGCAGGCCGTGGTGGCGAAGCAAAATAGAGGAAGGATCCTCCGGTGCTCCGTTGAAGCCAGCGAAGGATGAGGGCTCGCGCAAGCCGGTTTCGCTGCCCGCAATCGATACGATCAGGGCGCCGTTGCGGACGCGATACGCCTCCGCCTCCGCGTGGCTGCCGCGGGCGAGGGGGGCGACGAGATCGAGCACGCTTCTGCCCTTTGCGATCACCTTCGCCCCGCGCGCAGCGTCATAACCCGCTCGGTTCGCCGGCAGCGGTTCGAGCGCGTCTGTGCCGTAGAGCGCATCGTACAGCGAGCCCCAGCGCGCATTGGCCGCATTCAGCGCATACCGCGCATTCGAGACAGGAACGACGAGCTGCGGGCCGGGGGTAAGCGCGATCTCGGCATCGACGTTCTCGGTGCGGATCTGAAACGGCTCCGGCGTGGGGACGAGGTAGCCGATCTCGCGCAGGAATGTCTCGTAGGCGACAGGGTCGTGTGGTTGCCCACGCCGGGCCCTGTGCCAGGCATCGATTTCGGCCTGCAGGCGATCCCGCTCCGCTAGCAAGGCGGCATTACGCGGTGCGAGCTCGGCCAAGAGGGTGGCGAAACCACGCCAAAAGGCTTCCGCCGAAAGCCCGGTGCCGGCAATCGCCTCGTCGGCGACGAAGGCCGCCAACTCGCGCGCGACAGAAAGGCCGCTGAGCGTGATGCGCGACATGCTGCGTGTCCTCCGTTGCAGTGCAGCAAATCCCTATCACCGATCCGTCATCGTTTGTCGAGAGTGGCCGTCCTCGGCCCTTGCTGAGCGGTGCCCGATCGGGCAGAGAAACAGGCGTCGAGGCGGGGGGCCGGCCCCGCTCCCAGAGACAGGGGTACGTGAACCATGCGCCTTGCGGTGCCGAAGGAGCGTCGTCCGGGCGAGGCGAGGGTCGCCGCCACGCCGGAGACAGTGAAGAAGCTGCGCGGGCTCGGGCTGAGCGTTGTCGTCGAATCCGGAGCGGGCGCGGGTGCCTTAATCCCCGATGCAGAGTATGTCGCGGCAGGGGCGGAAATTGCCCCCGATCCGGCAGCGACTCTGGCGAGTGCCAACATCGTGTTTTGCGTACAGGCGCCGCTCGGCCCGGGCGAGGGCGACGTGGACCAGCTTTCCCTCATTCCCCGAGGCGCGCTGCTGATCGGCGGACTCAATATTTGGTCGGATCCGAAACGGGCCGAGGCGTATGCGCAGCGCGGCATTGACGCGTGTGCAATGGAGCTCTTGCCGCGCATCACCCGTGCCCAGAGCATGGACATCCTGTCCAGTCAGGCCAATCTCGCTGGCTATCGCGCTGTGATCGAGGCGGCGATGGAGTATCCCCGCGCCTTCCCTATGATGATGACGGCGGCGGGCACGATCGCTCCAGCAGCGGTGTTCGTCATCGGCGCCGGTGTCGCAGGGTTGCAGGCGATTGCCACCGCTCGCCGGCTCGGCGCAAAGGTGTCTGCAACCGACGTGCGCCCCGCGGCGAAGGAGGAGATCAAGTCGCTCGGCGCCGCCTTCGTCGGGGTTGAAAGCGAGGAAACCAAGCAGGCGCAGACGGCGGGCGGCTACGCGAAGGAGATGAGCGAGGACTTCAAGCGCCGCCAGGCCGAACTAATGGCCGAGACGGTGAAGAAGCAAGACATCATCATCTGCACCGCCCTTACCATGGGGCGGGCCGCGCCGAAGATTATTACCGCCGAGATGGTGGCCTCCATGAAAGCCGGCAGCGTCATCGTCGACATCGCTGCCGATGCCGGCGGCAACTGTGCGCTGACTCGCCCCGGCGAGCGGGTGATGACAGAGAACGGCGTGGCGATCCTTGGCTGGCGCAACTGGCCCGGCCGCATTCCGGTCGCCGCCTCGTCTCTTTATGCCCGCAACTTGCTGACCTTCCTCACCACCTTCTGGGACAAAGAGGCAAAGGCACCGAAACTCGATGCCAACGACGAGATCGTGCGCGGTGTGCTGCTGACCCGCGGCGGTGTTGTTGTGCATCCGCAGTTCGCGCCAAAGCCCGCTGAAGCAGCCTGACGAAAGGACCAACACCTCGATGAGAATGACCGACTTCGCATCGTCGGCCGCTGATCTTGCGCGCGACGCGGCCGCGCTTGCCGAACGCGCCCAGGCTCTCGCTGCACAGGCTGCCGCAACCGCGGGCCCCGTGGCAGAGGTGATCGAGCCGTTTCTCTTCCTGCTCTCGATCTTCCTGCTCGCCTGCTTCGTCGGCTACTACGTTGTGTGGAACGTCACGCCCGCGCTTCATTCGCCTCTGATGGGTGTCACCAACGCGATTTCTTCCGTCATTGTGGTCGGTGGCCTGCTCGCGGTCGGCTTCGCCGAGGACCCCGTCGCCCAGGTGTTCGGGTTTCTGGCCGTGCTGCTCGCCTCGGTAAACATTTTCGGTGGGTTCCTGGTGACCCACCGTATGCTGTCGATGTTCCGCAAGAAGGGAGGCTGAGCGTCATGGGGGCCACGCTGACGACGCTCGCCTATCTCATCGCATCGGTTTGCTTCATCCTTGCGCTACGCGGCCTGTCACATCCCGAGACGTCGCGTCAGGGCAATCTGTTCGGCATGGCGGGGATGGCGATCGCGATCATCGCCACCCTGCTTCGCCCGGGGATGAGCGGCTATCTGTGGATTGTGATCGCCATCGCGATCGGCGGCACCATCGGCACGGTGATCGCACAACGCATCCAGATGACGGCACTGCCGCAGCTCGTTGCCGCCTTCCACTCCCTGGTCGGCATGGCGGCGGTGTTCGTCGCCGCCGCCGCGCTGTACAGCCCGCAATCCTTTGGTATCGGCACGCCGGGCGCGATCAAAACCGCTTCTCTGATCGAAATGAGCCTCGGGCTTGCCATCGGCGCCATCACCTTTTCTGGGTCGGTGATCGCCTTTGCCAAGCTGCAGGGCATTATGTCGGGTAAGCCGATCACTTTCGCCAACCAGCACCTGTTCAACCTTGTCTTGGCGATCCTGCTGCTCGTGCTTGTGGCAGTGTTTGTCGGCACGGAATCGCATCTGCTGTTCTGGGTGATCGCGCTGCTTGCTTTTGCCTTGGGGTTCCTGATCATCATCCCGATCGGCGGGGCAGACATGCCGGTGGTGATTTCGATGCTGAACAGCTACTCAGGCTGGGCGGCCTGCGGCATCGGCTTCACAGTGGGAAACCTGATGTTGATCATCGCCGGCGCTCTGGTCGGCGCCTCGGGTGCAATCCTCTCCTACATTATGTGCAAGGGGATGAACCGCTCGATCATCAACGTGCTGCTAGGTGGCTTCGGCACCGATGCCAGCACGGCGGCGGTCACCGGCGCGGCTGGCGATCGCGCGGTGCGCGCCGGTGCGGCAGACGATGCTGCCTTCATCATGAAAAACGCTTCTAAGGTGATCATCGTGCCCGGCTATGGCATGGCGGTCGCCCAAGCGCAGCACGCGGTACGTGAGATGGCAGACCTCCTCAAGAAGGAAGGGGTGGAGGTGAAGTATGCTATCCACCCTGTCGCTGGGCGTATGCCTGGCCACATGAACGTGCTGCTTGCCGAAGCGAATGTGCCCTATGACGAGGTGTTTGAACTCGAGGAGATCAATAACGAGTTCTCGACGGCCGATGTCGCGTACGTGATCGGCGCCAACGACGTGACCAACCCGGCGGCGAAAACGGATCCGAAAAGCCCGATCTACGGCATGCCCATCCTTGAGGTGGATAAGGCAAAAACCGTGCTGTTCGTCAAGCGCACGATGGCCTCGGGCTACGCTGGCGTGGAGAACGAGCTCTTCTTCCGTCCGAACACCATGATGCTGTTTGGGGACGCGAAGAAGATGACGGAGGAGATCGTCCAGGCACTCAGCCACTAAGGGACCGTTCCAACCGAGCGCGAGCGCATAAGCGAAAATCGGCCGGAACGAAATGAGCTCGCCGCATCGCTGGCTCGGTCGTGTCCCTTGGGGAAAGCTCAGTTGGGCGCGTCGCCTGGTCGATGAGGCAGGTGGGTGTCGGTCGTTTGCGGCAGGTTGCGGTGAAGCCGAAAGCGCTTCGCTCGGCACAGCTGAGCCGATAACATCGACCGCGACGGCAAGGCCAAGGACCTCGTCCGTTTTTATAACGAAATGGCCTCTGCATGGCGTTGCCTGTTCGAGTGAGCGGGTGAGCGCCAAACGGATGAGGTTGCGCCCTGCCACGAGCCCGTTCGTCGGATCGAACTTCAGCCAGCCCGCGCCTGGAACTGAGACGTCTGACCAGGCATGCGTGGCGCCACCACCAGCCATCTTAGTCTCCGACCCAATCAGACGGTCGTCGTAGAGCTAGCCGGAGACGAAGCTGGCGGTGATGCCGAGACTGCGGCAAGCCTCCATCATCAGCAGCGCGAAGGTGCGGCAGGCCCGCTTGCGTTTTGCGGAAGTTTGCGGCGTAGGCTGTGCGCCTTCTTCCTACGTTGCTTTGTAGGTGACGTCGGCTTTGGGTGCACGCGTGATCGCGGTGAGGAGGTCGGCCGCCGTGTTGGCCCCTTGCTGTTGACGAACGAGTTTGCCAGAGATCCACCGTCCGTTCCGGAATGGAATCGTGCCGGCGAAGAGACGTGACGAGATCATCGGCCGCCTCTGCCGCTTAGGCGAATGGCTGCGTCTCGGCATAAGGCTCGATCAGGGAGGCGACGTCGAGCGGTGCTGCTGGATCGTGCTTGCCCTCGATGGTGGAGATAAACTCAGAAACGTCGGTCTCGTCCTCGAACGAGGCGATGGCGATCGACTCGCGGAACATGCCGTGCTTCCAGCGCAACCGAACCGGAGACGTGGTGGCCAGCAGAGCGCAAAGAAGGCGGAAGTTGCGACTGTCACGCAGCCGAAGCATCAGCCGGTGATGGCCGAACTGCTCGGGGCTGGCGTAGCGGTATGTCCGTGGACGATGGTGACGCGCAGCATCGGCCGCTCAGAACAGCGAGGGGCCCGATGATCAGGGAAGAAGGACGGTTGCCACAGCCTGGGCGGCGATTCCCTCGCCGCGGCCTGTAAAGCCGAGGCCCTCGGTCGTCGTTGCCTTCACCGACACCGAAGCCGCCTCGATTCCCATAAGCTCAGCAAGCCGGTTGCGCATCGCTGCGGCATGCGGTGCGATTTTTGGCCGCTCGCAGATCAACGTCACATCGGCATGCAGGATTTTGCCGCCGCGTGCCGCTACACGATCGGCCGCGTGGCGAAGGAACATCGCGCTGTCGGCATCCCTCCAGCGCGCATCGGACGGTGGGAAGGCCGTGCCGATGTCGCCCTCGCCAAGCGCGCCGTAGATTGCGTCGCAGAGGGCGTGGATGCCGACATCAGCGTCTGAGTGCCCTGCGAGCCCAAGCGGATGCGGCACCGCCACGCCGCACAGCATCAAAGGCCGTCCCGGTGAGAAACGATGCACATCGAAGCCGGTGCCGACGCGCGGCAGAAAACGGCCCAAAAGAAGCGCCTCGGCGCGGGCGAGGTCTTCCCGCGTGGTGACCTTCAGGTTCTCCTCTGCCCCAGCAACGAGACGCACCGTGAACCCGGCTGCCTCGGCTAGGCCTGCGTCGTCCGTGCAGTCCGACGCACGGACGGTGCGGTGCGCGGCAAGGATCGCGTCATAGCGGAAGCCCTGCGGCGTTTGCACCCGATGGAGACCCTCGCGAGGGACCGTGCGCTCCACCACCCCTGCGCGCACTGCCTTGAGCGTGTCAGTGACGGGGAGGGCAGGGATCACAGCCTCTGCTCCTTCTGCCAAGGCCTTGCAAACTGAATCAATGACGTGCGTAGGGACAAGGGGGCGGGCGGCATCGTGGATGAGGACGGCGTCCGGCGCATCCTCGGCCAGTGCCTCCAGTCCCGCGCGCGCCGAGGCCTGACGGGTTGCACCGCCGGCGACGACCGGTAGCCCAACCACATCTGGGCAATGCTGCCGGATCGCCGCCGCATCGCCCACCACCACCACACGCCGAATTCGCGGATGTGCGGCGAAGGCGGCGACTGAACGCTGGAGGATCGCCACGCCGGCCAGCGGCAAGAATTGCTTGGGCAACGCGCTGCCAAAGCGCGTGCCTGAGCCGGCAGCAAGGATCAGCGCATCGATCCGCATAGCAACAGATGCAAGAGCACTGCTCGACGCCGATCAGCGGTTCTCCGCCAGGAGAGACGATTGACCCATGCAATTGCCCGCGGCTTGTTAGGTCGGGATATGGCCGTCGCGTTGCGGAATATGCTCCCGGCCATCACGGTCCGGTGAGAGCATCGCTGCGCGACATGACCACGCACAAAAAGCTTCGCACGCTCAGCACACAGATGGTTGTGGGCAAAGCGTCGAGGTTCCTTGGCGGCTGGCCCGGGCACTGCTGCGTCACACGCTCGTTGCAACGAAATCCGCCTGCGAAGCCGACGCAAGGTGAAAGTGTTGCCACATGCTGTATGCGGTCTGCGCGTCGCCGAACAGGAACCTGGTGCCACGGCCTGCTACGCGATGAGTTGGCGGATGAGAGCGGCGAGTTCGGCGAAGACTGCCGCCTCGGGGCGTTCGTCAGCGGCCGCGCGGCAGGCGCGTTCTAACGGCTCGGCCCAACCGGAGACGAAACTCTCCAGAAAATCGGTGGCGAGTTCTGCTGCCTGCTCGTCGCCTTGCGCCGCTTTCTCCTCCAGCCAGCCAAGGAATTCGAGCTGCATGGCCACGTGATCGGGCAGATCACGAAATGACTGGTTCGGCGCGAAACCAGCCCTTTCGTAGCACATGC
>CALLUO010000059.1 GCA_938010425.1 uncultured Elioraea sp. | reverse complement strand
AGCAGCCCCAGGAGCAACCGTCGGTGATGAACAAGATCACGTTCTTCGCTGCGGCAGCGTCAGCCTCGGCCGAGCCGACCATCAGCGCCGACGCAGCGACCGCGCCGAGCAGAAACCGTCTGGAGAGCATTCCGTCCCCCTGAAGAGATGGGCTGACCGGCTCCAGGTTGCCCTCGCCCCCGAGTGGCACCCGCCGGCCTGCCTACATCTGTACGTCGTCGGGCGCCCTCATTCCGTCACGCATCGATGACGCGGCGGTGACGTTCGTCCCCCCGAACGAGTGACACGGGTGTGACGCGACGGTGAACGGCCGTCGCCGGCCGCCGCTCAGCCCGGCGGCGCGAGCACCGGCAGGTCGTAGAAGGCGCGGATTGCCTCTACCCCCTCTTCGGCGGTCTCGACGAAGGTGATCAGGCCGAGGTCTGCGGCATCGATCAGCCCCTCCTCGGCCAGCGCCTCAAAGCGGATCACACGGTTCCAGAAGGCGCGGTCGAACAGCAGGATAGGCAAGCGTCGGATTTTGCCGGTCTGCACCAGGGTGAGGGTTTCGAACAGCTCATCGAGCGTGCCGAAGCCGCCCGGAAAGACGGCGAGCGCGCGCGCCCGCAGAAGGAAATGCATCTTGCGGATGCCAAAATAGTGGAAGCGAAAGGAAAGTTCTGGCGTGATCCAGCGGTTTGGCGCCTGTTCGCGCGGCAGCACGATGGACAGCCCGATCGACTTGCCGCCGGCTTCCGCTGCGCCGCGGTTGCCCGCTGCCATAATGCCAGGGCCGCCGCCGGTGATGACGGCGAAGTCGCAGATGCCGCGCTTCTGCCCCCCGAGCGTGACGAGGCGGGCAAAACGCCGTGCCTCCTCGTACCAGGCAGACTGGCGCAGAGCGCGTTCGGCCAGGGCGCGTTCGGCTTCCGTCCGTGCGGCAGAAAGCCGGGCTTCGGCAGTGGCGCGATCCACCACGCGGGCAGACCCGAACAGCACCACGGTGGAGCGAATCCCCGCCTCGTCCTGCGCGATGTCGGCCTTCATGAGCTCGAGCATCAGCCTGACCCCACGCAGCTCGTCGCGCAGGAGGAAATCGGGGTCCTGAAAGGCCAGCCGGAACGAAGGTTCGTCGGCAAACGGCGAAGGCGGCGCGGCAAGCCCAGGCTCTGGCTCCGGCAAGGCCCGCTCCGTCCCGCCTTCGCTCATGGCACGAACCGGGTGGTGACCGAGCCAAGGGAATCGAAGGCGACCTCGACCTCGGCCGGGCCCGAAAGCCAGGCGGGCACAGTGACGGAGCCGCACAGCACCACCTGGCCGGCGCGCAAGCCGCCGAAGGCCACGGCCGCCGGCGAAGCGGCGAGCCAGCGCAAAACGGCGAGCGGATGGCCGAGCAGATCAGCCCCCGTGCCTTCGGCGAACACCACCCCGTCGATGAGAAGACGCCCCCTCTCTAGAGCGAGGTCGCGCCCGGCAAGGCGGGAGGCGGGCCACCCTGGTGCAGGCCGACCCAGCACCGCAGCGGCATAGAAAAAACGGTCTGCGATCAGCATCGGTGTGCCGATCGCCACCCCGCCCCGGTAACGGTTCTCGACGATCTCGATCGCCGGCAAGACTTCCGCCACCGCTTCGGCGATGCGGTCTTGCGGGTGTTTGCCCGCCGGCACGTCGGCGCCGAGCCTGAGCGCGATCTCGACCTCCACACCGGGGTTTCGCCACCTTCCGAACGCGCTCTCATACCCGGCCGGGTGCAGGCTGGCCGGGTCGAGATAGCCGGCGGCCGGGGTGCGGATGCCGAGGTGAAGCTGCATCGTCGCCGCCGTGGCGCCGACCTTAAACCCGGCCGGAGGCCAGCAGCCGGCCCGGCGCGCGAGGGCGGCCTGGATGCTATAGCCGTCACCTGCGTCGCACGGCGCCACGGCAGGATCGAGCGGACAGACCCAGCCGTCCACCTCCCGCTGCGCCGCAATCGCGCCCGCTGCGGCCTCGGCCCAGCCTTCTTCGCCCCGCATCACGCCGCCAGCGCCTCCAGGCGCGCCGCCTGCACAGTATAGAGGGCCACCGCAGCGGCCACCGAAACATTAAGGCTCTCCACCGCCTGTGTTTGCGGCAAGCGAAGGAGGAGGTCGCACCCCTCACGAGTGAGCCGGCGCATCCCTTCATCCTCAGACCCGAGCACGAGGGCGAGGCGGCGGTCCGCAAGCCTGGCCGAGGCAAGCGTGCGCTCGGCTGTCGCCTCAAGCCCGACCACCCAGAGCCCGGCTTCCTTGAGCGCGGCGAGCGTGCGCGCGAGATTGACCGCGCGCAGGAGAGGCAGGCGGTCGAGCGCGCCGGCTGCGGCCCGCGCCATCGCCCCGCTCTCGCTCGGGGCATGGCGGTCCTGAACGATGACTGCCGCCGCGCCGAACGCGGCGGCTGAGCGCAGCACGGCGCCGACGTTGCGCGGATCCGTCACCTGATCAAGCACGAGAACGGGCCCCGGCGAGGTGGCGAGCACCTCAGCGAGCGGGGGCGGAGAAAGCGGGTCGGCGAGCAGGGCAACCCCCTGGTGCACCGATCCAGGTGGGAGGAGGCGGGAGATCGCTTCCGCCGTCGCGCATTCGGGATCGACCGGCAGGCCCTCCGGCAAAGCGTGCATGAGGCGCCGCACAGCATCTTCGGTCGCCACCAATCGGCGGTGGCGACGGGCGGGGTTGGCAAGCGCGGCGGCGACGGCATGCGACCCATAGAGCCAGTAGGGTGCAGACCGTTCCCGGTGCCGCGGCGGCCTCGACGCGCCGTGCCCACGCCCCGCCATCGGGCGGTCCACCTGCTGCCCTCGTCCTCCCCTCACCATAGCGCTAGCATGGGTGGTTCCAGTGGCGAACGGAAGAGAGAGCGCGCGCGAACGTTGACAGAGGGCAGGAAATGCCGCACCTCACCGCGGCCCGCGCGACCCTGCGCGGGGCGACCACCTCGCGGGCTGCCGCGGTGCGGCGTCGCGTTGGGAGGGGTGCCCGAGTGGCTAAAGGGGACGGACTGTAAATCCGTTGGCGCACGCCTACGCTGGTTCGAATCCAGCCCCCTCCACCAGGCGCAATCCCGCCCTCCGCAGCGCGGGCTGGCCCCCAAGGTGGTGAGTGTCGCCACACCGGAGTGAGGGACTGCGCACGACGGCATCGCGGGTGTAGCTCAATGGTAGAGCCCCAGCCTTCCAAGCTGGTTGTGCGGGTTCGATTCCCGTCACCCGCTCCACCCGTCTCCCTTCTCCACTAACCCCTTCCCTGAACCAACCCCCTGACAGACCACGACGAGGTATCGCCATGGCGAAGGCGAAGTTTGAGCGGACGAAGCCGCACTGCAACATTGGGACGATTGGTCATGTGGACCATGGCAAGACGTCTTTGACGGCTGCGATTACTAAGGTTTTGGCGAAGACGGGTGGGGCGACGTACACGGCG
>CALLUO010000058.1 GCA_938010425.1 uncultured Elioraea sp. | reverse complement strand
GGCTGGTGGTCGGAGGCGATGGCGTCGATGGTGCCATCGGCGAGGGCGGCCAACACAGCGAGGCGATCGGCCTCTGATCGAAGGGGAGGGGAAAGGCGGGCGTAGGTGCGCCATTCCCCAATCGCTGTCTCGTTGAGGTCGAAGTAGGGCGGGGCGGTGTCGCAGGTGACGCGCAGCCCGCGCGCTTTTGCGGAGCGGATGAGATCGAGCGCTTCGCCGGTGCTGACCGGCGAGAAATGGACATGCCCACCGGTCAGTTCCGCTAGGCGAATGTCGCGCGCGACGAGGATGGCCTCAGCTGCGGCTGGAGCGGCGGGAAGGCCCAAGGAGGAGGCGAGCAGGCCTTCGGTGGCGACCGCACCCGCAGTTAGGGAGGGCTCTTCCGGATGTTGCACCACCATCGCGCCGAAGGCGGCGGCGTAAGCAAGGGCAAGACGCATGGTGCGGGCCTCTGCAATGGCGCGACGGCCATCGGAGAAGGCGACCGCACCCGCTTCGCGCAACAAGCCCATTTCGGCGAGTTCGCGCCCAGCGCATCCCTTTGTTGCCGCACCCATGGGCAGCACGGTGACGGAGCCGAAAGAGGCAGCACGGCGGGAGACGAACTCAACAAGCGCAGGTTGATCAAGCGGCGGCGAGGTATCGGGCAGAGCGACTAGGGTGGTAACACCCCCAGCGGCGGCGCGGGCGGCCAGGGTGGCAAGGCTTTCCTTGTGCTCCTCGCCAGGTTCGCGCAGCCCGACCCGAAGGTCAATCAGGCCAGGGCAGAGGCAAAGCCCCGCTCCCTCAACCACCGCAGCGTCGGACGGCCACTCGGGAGGATCGAGGGCGGCAATCCGGCCGTCGACGACGAGCAGGGAGCCAGGCGAATCGCGACCCGAAGCGGGGTCGAGCAGATGGACGTGACGAAACAGCGTCTTCATGCGTTGCGGCGGGAGTCGCGCACCAGGAGGTCGAGCACCGCCATGCGCACGGCAACCCCCATCTCGACCTGTTCCTCGATGACGCTGTGCGCGAGATCGTCGGCGACCGAGCTGTCGATCTCCACGCCGCGGTTCATGGGACCGGGGTGCATGACCAGGGCATCGGGCCGCGCCAGGGCGAGTTTTTCCCGATCAAGCCCGTAGAAGCGGAAGAACTCGCGGGCGGAGGGGACGAAGGCGCGGCTCATCCGCTCGCGCTGCAGGCGGAGCATCATCACCACGTCGGCCTCGCGCAAAGCGGCGCGCAGGTCCGTGAAACACTCAACACCCCACTCGGCCGCCCCGGCAGGCAGGAGGGTTGGCGGCGCGCACAAACGAACCCGGCTGCCCATCATGGTCAGCAGGCGGACGTTGGAGCGGGCGACGCGCGAATGAAGGATGTCACCACAGATCGCGACTGTGAGCCCAGCGAGCGTGCCGCGATGGCGGCGGATGGTGAGCGCATCGAGCAGAGCCTGGGTCGGATGCTCGTGCGCGCCGTCTCCGGCGTTGATGACCGAGGCATCGACCTTCTGTGCGAGCAAGGCTGCCGTGCCCGCCTGGTCGTGGCGGACGACAAGGACGTCGACCGCCATCGCGTTCAAAGTGGTGGCGGTGTCAAGCAGACTTTCGCCCTTGGCCATGGCTGAGCCGGAGGGGGACATGGCGATCACGTCCGCCCCCAACCGCTTGCCGGCCAGTTCGAAACTGGTGCGGGTGCGGGTCGAGGTTTCGAAAAACAGGTTCAGCACCGTCCGCCCGCGCAGCACATCGCGCGCCCCGCCCTTGCGGGCGAGGCTGATGTAGGTCTCGGCGAGGTCGAGCACCGTTGCGATGGCGCGCGGATCCAGCTCGCCAATGCCGAGGAGGTGACGCTTGCGCCCGATCAGCCGTCCGAACCCACAGTCCGCCACCGTCCTTCTCCTGCCGCGCAGAATCGAGGGAACGCGGGCAGAGGCGGCGCGTCAAGCTGGGCCACAAGACGCTTTCGTGAGATCGCGCCAAAGGGTGCGATAGGTGTCGGCGATGGTGCGGAGGGAAAACAGGGTTTCCACCCGCTCTCGTCCGGCCTGCCCGAGGGCGCGACGGCGAGCCGGGTCGGTCGCAAGCGCGGTGATCGCTTCGGCCAGGGCGAACGCGTCGCCTGGCGGCACGACGATCCCGGCCGGGCCGAGGACGCGCGCGCAGTCCCCCACGTCGGTTGCGATGCAGGGAACGGCGCATGCCATCGCTTCGCCGAGCACGTTCGGGAACCCTTCGCCGAAGCGCGAGGACAAGCAAAGGATGTCGAGCCCCGGCAGAAGGGCAGAGACGTCGCTGCGCTGGCCGAGGGCGGCAAGGCGGGAGCGGAGATCGGGCGGAATAGCCAGCGTGTCTGTGCCGCGGCCTATCAAGACGGCCCGCACAGGTTCGGCCGTGCGTGCGAGGGCAGCGAAGAAGGTCGCGTGGTCCTTCATGGGGTCGACCCGCGCGATTAGCCCGACCAAAATGGTCTCCTCTGGCCAATTCAGTGCGGTGAGGAGACGTGCACGGGCGGCAGGGTCTGGGCGGAAGGACTCGAGATCGAAGCCGTTAGGGATCACCAGGGTTCGGCGCGGCCGATAGCCGCGGGCAAGGTGCCACTGCAGACCAGCTTCACTGTTAGCGATCACCACCTCCGGCAGCCGTGACAGAGGGGCCAGGGCAGAAAGCACCAGCCGTGTAGAAAGGCGGTAGTGCATGAGCTCCATGCCAGAGCAACGGAGCGACCAAACGAGCGGCAGGCGCGGGCGAAGAGCCAGGCGAAGACCCGTCGCCGCCAAGTCGGCGTGCCAAAGCCAAGAGTGGATGAGGTCTGGGCGAAACGCCGTTGCGGCGCGCCGAAGCCGGAGAAGGCGTGAGGGAAAGGTGAGGGGTGACGAAAGGCCGAGGATGGTCACCATCGCCCCAGCCTGACGGACAGCGTGCTCCATATCCGTTTGGCGATCAAGCGAGATGACGCCGTGAGCGAAATCTGGGGTGGCAGCGATGAGTTTTGCGAGCATCGCTTCCGCCCCGCCCGGGCCGAGGGTGGTGATGAGGTGGAGGATGCGCAGCCGCTGGCTCATCAGAGCCAACGGCGGCGCCAGGCTTGGTCCATCAAAACAGTCCACAGACGATACTGTTCGTCTGCTTGGTCAGAGAGATGCGCGTGCCAACGTTCCCGGATTGGCCGTGCGGCGAGCCCGGCCTGCTCGAGGGCCGCGGGCGAAAGGAGCTCTTCGGCCCACTCGCGCAATGGGCCCTTGATCCAAGCCCCTGTTGGCGGAGAGAAGCCTTGCTTAGGCCGTTCGATCAGCACCTTTGGCACGTGCCGGTACAGAACGCGGCGAAGGAGGTGCTTTCCCCCCGCCTCAGCCGAGTTCCAGTCGGAAGGCAAGGACCAGGCGAATTCCACCACGCGGTGATCGAGCAAGGGCACACGCACTTCGAGCCCCACGGCCATGGCAGCGCGATCGACCTTGGTCAGGATGTCTTCGGGAAGATAGGTCAGCTGGTCGAACAGCCGCATGTGGTCGAGGGGCGAGAGGGCGGGCGAGAGGCCGACAGGGTCAGGGGCCAGGACAGGATTGCGCAGAGGCGGGTCGCGCCACATCGCGATGATCTCGTCGTAGAGGCGGGGAAAAGTGCCATCGGCAAGAATGGCGCCGATGCGGCGAAGTCGGTGCCCGAAGGCGCGCACCGGTGGGCCGTTTGGCAGGGCACGGCCAAGCGCATCGGCCATGCGGAGGGGAATTCGGCTGAGCACTGCCCCACCCAGCGCGCGCAGAGGGCGAGGAATGCGCGCGATGCGGCGCCAGAGCGTGAGCCCGACCGTGTAACGGCGATAGCCGGAAAACAGCTCATCCCCCCCGTCGCCGGAAAGCGCGACCGTCGCTTGGGTTCGCGCTAGGCGGCAGACGACGGAAGTGGGCACGCCGGAAGCATCGGCAAAGGGTTCATCGTAAAGTTCGGGCAGACGGGGGACCACCTCCAGGGCCTCCCGTTCGGTCACCGTCAGCGTGGTGTGGTCGGTGCCAAGGTGGCGCGCGACGGCTTCGGCGAAGAGGGCTTCATTCAGCGAAGGGTCGTCAAAGCCAATGGTGAAGGTTTTCGGAGGCGAGCCAACGCCACGCATCAACGCAACCACGGTGGACGAATCGACCCCACCCGAAAGAAAGGCGCCGAGTGGCACGTCTGCCGCGAGTTGGCGTCGCACAGCATCGGCAAGCAGGGTAGAGAGGCGTTCCTCAGCCTCTGCCTCGCTGCAGGCGAGCGGTTTGGCAAGCCCGCGCGCAGCGACGTCGCGCACATCCCAGTAGCGCGTGAGCGCTGGGGTTTTTCCTTCGCTCACAGAGAGGATGGTTCCCGGTTCGAGTTTGTGCACCCCTCGCCAGATCGCGTGCGGGGCAGGGATGTAGCCCAGGCGATAATAGAGGGCGCGCGCCTCCTCATTCACCTCGGCCTGCCAGAGGGGGACGGCGCGCAACGCCTTCAGTTCGCTCGCGAACAGGAAGAGGTCGTTGAACTGCGCCCAATAAAGCGGCTTGACCCCGAGGCGGTCGCGCAGAAGCCAGAGCTGCCGGTTCATCCTGTCCCATACAGCGAGGGCGGCTATGGCGTTCATTCGTCGCGCCGTTTCTTCCACCCCGAAGCGCGCGATGGTTTCGAGGATCACCTCTGTGTCGGAGTGGCCGCGCCAGTTGTGCTGGGGCAAGTCACGGCGGAGATCGTCCGTGTTGTAGGTTTCGCCGTTGTAGACGATGACGTAGCGGCCGCAGGCGGAGACCATAGGTTGGTCGCCGGCCGGGGAGAGGTCGAGGATGGCGAGGCGCGTATGAGCGAGGGCAAGGCCTGCTTCCTCGTCTGTCCATACCCCGCGGGAGTCGGGGCCGCGATGGGCGAGGGCTTCGGCCATGACTCTGGCGTGGTTGGTGAGGGTGCCCTGATCGAGGCCAGGGGCGAAAATGCCTGCGATGCCGCACA
>CALLUO010000057.1 GCA_938010425.1 uncultured Elioraea sp. | reverse complement strand
GAGGCCGCGCCATCCCACCTCGGCGCGACGGCCACCGTCGCTGCGGCTGCCTCCTCCCCGGCTGTAGCGGCGGTGGCAACCCCCGCGCCGAAGGAGGAGGCACAGGGTGCGCCGCTGTGGACACCTGAGGCGACGAAGGAGCTCGCCAAAGTACCCTTCTTCGTCCGCGGCAAAGCGCGCCGTAACACCGAACGCTACGCGAGCGAACGCGGCATTCGCACCATCACGGTTGAGACTCTCTACGATGCCAAAGCGCACTTCGCCCGCTGACGCCCTACCCGTGCGCATCGCGATCGTGACGATGGACAGCCATCTCACCTCGGCAGCGATGCGTGCGGCAGCAACACTTCGGCGGGCAGAACTGCCGGGGCTTGTGCTCTCTGTTCATGCGGCCGACGAGTGGGCCTCCGACACGGCAGCCTTGGCCCGCTGCCGCGAGGATATCGCGCGCGCCGATATCGTGGTCGCCACCATGCTGTTCCTCGACGAACACATCCAGCTCGTGCTGCCCGACCTCGAGGCGAGGCGCGAGGCGTGCGATGCGATGCTTTGCATGATGTCGGCCGGCGAGGTCGTGCGGCTCACCCGCCTCGGCCGCTTTTCGATGAGCGGAGAGGCGAAGGGCCCGCTTGCGCTCCTCAAGCGGCTGCGCGGCAGCAAAGGGGCGGCCCACAGCTCCTCGGGCCAAGGACAGATGGCCATGCTGCGGCGCATTCCGCAGCTGCTGCGATTTATTCCCGGCACAGCGCAGGACGTACGCGCCTACTTCCTCGCTCTTCAGTATTGGCTCGCCGGCAGCGAGGAGAACATCGCCAACCTCGTTCGCCTGCTGGTGAACCGTTACGCCTCCGGGCCACGTGCTGCGCTTACCGGAACGCTCTCTGTGGGCCTTCCTATCCAATACCCTGAGGTCGGGCTCTACCACCCCCGTGCGAAGGGACGGATTACCGACCGTTTGTCCGATCTGCCGACAGGGGGTTCGGCCGGTACCGTCGGCGTCCTGCTTCTGCGCTCCTATCTCCTCGCCGGCAACACTGGACACTATGATGGCGCAATCGCCGCTCTCGAAGCGCGCGGGCTGCGTGTGATCCCCGCCTTCGCCTCAGGGCTCGATGCGCGTCCGGCCATCGAGCGCTTCTTCCTCAAGGACGGGCGGCCGATCGTCGATGCCGTGGTGTCGCTCACTGGCTTCTCGTTGGTCGGCGGCCCCGCCTACAACGATGCGCGCGCGGCGGAAGAGATTCTCGCCCGGCTTGATGTGCCCTACGTCGCTGCCCATCCGCTCGAGTTCCAGACCCTGCGGCAATGGGAAACGGACTCCCGCGGCCTCACGCCCGTCGAGGCGACGATGATGGTCGCAATCCCGGAGCTCGACGGCGCGATCTGGCCGATGACCTATGGTGGGCGATGCGCACCATCGCCAGACGGCAAGACTTGCCAGGGTTGCGACGGCGTCTCCTGCTTGCGCGACATGGTCTCGCACCGCGAACGCGCCGGCGCCCTCGCAGCGCGGGTGGCAAAGCTGGTCGCCCTCCGCAAATCTGCGCGCGCCGACCGCCGGGTGGCGATCGTGCTGTTCAACTTCCCGCCGAATGCCGGCGCGGTCGGCACAGCGGCGTATCTTTCCGTGTTCGCCTCGGTGCGCAATGTGCTCGCGGCGATGAAACAGGCAGGCTACACGGTCGAGGTGCCGGAAAGTGCGGAGGCGCTGCAGAAGGCCGTTTGCGAAGGCAACGCTGCCCTGTATGGCATGCCGGCGAACGTGCTCGCCACTATCGTGGCCGATGATCATGTCCGGCGCGAACCGCATCTGGCCGAGATTGAACGCCAGTGGGGGCCCGCCCCAGGCCGGGCGCAGACGGACGGTCGGTCGATTTTCGTCCTCGGTGCTCGTTTCGGCAACGTCTCCGTTCTGGTGCAGCCCGCCTTCGGCTACGAAGGCGACCCGATGCGGCTGCTGTTCGAACGCGGCTTCGCCCCCACGCATGCCTTCTCCGCCTTCTATCGTTGGATTCGGGAAGATTTCGGCGCGCATGCCGTGCTTCATTTCGGCACACACGGCGCACTCGAATTTATGCCGGGCAAGCACGTGGGCCTCTCCGCCGCCTGCTGGCCTGATCGTCTGATCGGCGATCTGCCCAACCTTTATCTTTACGCCTCGAACAACCCCTCGGAGGGCATGCTGGCCAAGCGGCGGGCAGGGGCGGTGCTCATCAGCTACCTCACGCCCCCGGTGGCGCATGCCGGGCTTTATCGCGGCCTGCTGGAACTGAAAGCGTCTCTTGATCGTTGGCGCAGCCAAGACCCGGATACCGACCCGAACGCGCGGCTCGCACTCGCTGGCCTAATCCAGGCCCAGGCCCAGGCGGTTGGGCTCGCCGAGGGCGAGCCGCCTTGGGCCGATCCAGAGGCTGAGATCGTCCGACTCACTGAGGCTCTGCTCGAACTCGAATATACGCTGATCCCTCACGGGCTGCATGTGGTGGGCGAACCGCCGACTGCTGAGCAGAGGGCGGAGATCTTGGACGCGGCGGGCATCACTGAGGAGAAGGACCGCGCGCGGCTTGATGCGTTGCTCGCCACTGATCACGAGATCCCCGCGATCCTGCACGCGCTTGATGGCGGCTACATCCGCCCTGCCCCGGGCGGCGACCTCCTGCGCTCGCCCGAGGTCTTGCCGACGGGTCGCAACCTGCACGGTTTCGACCCGTTCAAAATTCCTTCCGCCTTCGCACTGGCCGATGGGGCGCGCCAGGCGGACCGTTTGCTCGAGCGCTATCGCTCTGATGGACATGGTTTGCCTGAAACTATCGCGATGGTGCTGTGGGGCACCGACAACCTGAAAACGGAAGGCGGCCCGATCGCGCAGGCACTGTGGCTGATGGGGGCTGAGCCGCGTCACGACTCCTACGGGCGCATCTGTGGTGCGAAGCTCGTACCGCTAGAGCGGCTCGGGCGGCCGCGCATTGACGTGATGGTCACTATATCGGGCATTTTCCGCGACCTCTTGCCTTTGCAGACGAAGCTGCTCGCCGAAGCCGCCCTCCTCGCCGCGCAGGCTGACGAGCCTCTCGAGCGGAACTTCATCCGCAAACACGCGCTGGCCTACCTCGCCGAACACGGGGGAACGATCGAGGAGGCCGCTCTCCGCGTGTTTGGCAATGCTGACGGGGCCTATGGCGCGAACGTCAATCAGCTCGTGGATTCAGGGGCGTGGGAGGACGAAGACCAGCTCGCCGAGGCCTATGTTCGGCGCAAAGGCTTCGCCTACGGCATCGATGGGCGGCCAAAGCGACAGGACCGCGTGCTCAATCACCTTCTGGCCAAGGTCGACGTGACCTACCAGAACCTCGACAGCATCGAGGTGGGGCTCACCACCATCGACCAGTACTTCGACACACTGGGCGGTATCTCGCGCGCGGTGAAGCGCGTGCGCGGCACCGACGCCGCTGCCTACATCGGCGACCAGACGCGCGGCGAAGGCAAGATCCGCACCATCGCCGAACAGGTGGCGCTCGAGACGCGCACCCGCGCGCTCAATCCGAAATGGTATGAGGCGCTGCTCGCCCACGGCTACGAAGGCGTGCGGCAGATCGAGGCGCACGTGACCAACACCATGGGCTGGTCGGCGACGACTGGGCAGGTGGCGCCCTGGGTGTATGACCATCTCGCGCAGACCTTCATGCTCGATGATGCGATGCGCGAACGACTTGCCCGCCTTAACCCGACCGCTTCCGCGCGCATCGCCAACCGCCTGATCGAGGCGCACGAGCGGCGCTACTGGTTGCCTCCGCAGGAGGTGATCGACCGGCTGCGCCGTGCTGGCGAGGAACTGGAAGATCGGCTGGAAGGCATTCCTGCGGGAGCGAGCGCATGACGACGATCGACCTCAAGCGCCAGGGGCGCCGCGTCCTGCCCTCCCGTCCCGACGGCGAAGGTTCGGTCCAGGTCCACCCCGACACAGCTTATCGTATCGAGGGCGCGAAGGTGTTCGCCGTCTACGGCAAAGGCGGCATCGGCAAAAGCACGACCTCATCCAACCTCTCGGTAGCGTTTACCAAAATCGGCAAACGCGTGCTGCAGATCGGCTGCGACCCGAAGCACGATTCCACCTTTACGCTGACGAAGTCGCTTTGCCCCACCGTGATCGATGTGCTGGAAAGCGTGGAGTTCCACACCGAGGAGCTCCGCCCCGAGGATTTCGTGTTCGTGGGCTATGGCGGCGTGCTCTGCGTTGAGGCAGGAGGTCCGCCAGCGGGAACCGGATGTGGCGGTTACGTGGTCGGGCAGACGGTGAAGCTGCTCAAGGAGCACCATCTGCTTGAGGAGACGGATGTCGTCATCTTCGACGTGTTGGGGGATGTTGTGTGCGGCGGCTTCGCAGCACCTCTTCTGCACGCCGACCGCGGCCTAATTGTGGCTGCAAACGATTTCGACTCGATCTTCGCGATGAACCGGATTGTCGCCGCGATCGCCGCCAAGGCGCGCAACTACCCGGTTCGCCTCGGCGGCGTCATCGCCAACCGCTCGGAGAGTGTCGATCAGATCGAGAAGTACAATCGTGCATCCGGAATGAAGCTGCTCGCTCATCTGCCCGCGGCGGATGTCATCCGTCAGTCTCGTCTGAAGAAGATGACTCTGTTCGAAATGGAGCCAACAGCGGAAGTGGTGCGTGTGCAGAACGAATATATCCGGCTTGCCGAGACGCTCTGGGCCGGGGTCGAGCCGCTGGATGCGCAGCCGCTGCGCGATCGCGAGATCTTCGACCTTCTGGGGTTCGACTGATGCCAACCGCGACCTACGAGACACGGCGCAGCCAGCTTCTCGACTATTTCGATCGCACGGCGGTCGAGGCTTGGAAGAGGCTCACCTCTGATGCGCCCGTTTCGGGCATTCGCGCTACCGTGCGCGAGGGGCGTGAGCGAATGCATGCCACGCTGCTCTCCTGGTTGCCGCAGAACCTCACTGGGCGGCGTGTACTCGATGCGGGCTGCGGCACGGGCGCCCTTGCGGTTGAAGCCGCCAAGCGCGGGGCGGAGGTGGTGGCGGTCGATCTGTCACCCACCTTGGTCGGGCTCGCGCGCGATCGTGCCGCCGCCACCTCGCTCGCTGGGCGAGTCGAGTGGGTGGTTGGCGACATGCTCGATCCTGGTCTCGGTGTGTTCGATCACGTCGTGGCCATGGACAGCCTGATCCACTATCGCGCGCTGGATGTGGTACGCGTCCTGGCGGGGCTCGCTGCGCGCACCCGTTGCTCGCTCCTTTTCACCTTCGCTCCACGCACGGCGCTTCTATCCGCCATGCACACTGCCGGGCGGTTGTTCCCAAAGAGCGACCGCGCGCCTGCAATTGAGCCGGTCGCGGAACGCACGCTGCGCCGCTTAATCACCGCCGAGCCCGCGTTATCCGACATCGCGATCGGGCGCACGCAGCGCATCCAGCGCGGTTTTTACACCTCGCAGGCGATGGAGCTCGTGCGGCGATGAAAGCGCTCGAAGCGGCCTTCATCGATGCCTGGAAGAGGGTCGGGCCCAGGTTCCTCCCTTTTGCGGATGCAGCGAGCGCCGATCTGCCGCTTCTGCGCTTGCTTCGCCTGTCCTTCTTTCAGGTCTCGGTCGGCATGTGCAGCGTGCTCCTGCTCGGCACGCTGAACCGCGTGATGATCGTCGAGCTCGGCGTGGCAGCAGGGCTGGTTGCCACCATGGTGGCACTGCCCGTGTTGTTCGCGCCGTTGCGCGCGTTGATCGGCTTCCGTTCCGACCATCACAAGTCCTACCTCGGCTGGCGCCGCGTGCCCTATCTGTGGTTCGGTACGCTTTTGCAGTTTGGCGGCCTTGCCATCATGCCCTTCGCCCTCATCCTCCTCTCTGGGGACACTACCGGGCCGTGGTGGATCGGGCATCTGGGAGCCGCACTCGCTTTCCTGATGGTCGGTGCGGGCCTGCACACGGTGCAAACGGCAGGGCTCGCGCTCGCTACCGACCTTGCTCCGCGCAAAAAGCACCCGGCCGTGGTCGCGCTGATGGCGCTGATGCAGCTCGTCGGCATGATGGTTGCTGGCTTCGGTTTCGGCGCCGTGCTTGCCGAGTTCAGCCAGCTTCGCTTGATTCAGGTGATCCAAGGGGCGGCCGCGCTCACCATGATGCTCAACGTGGTGGCGCTGTGGAAGCAGGAGCCGCGCAACCCTGCGCGCACCCGCCACGACCGAGACATCCCCTCCTTCCGAGAAAGCTGGCATCGGCTCCGTCGTACGGCGCGATGGGATCGGCGATTGGTGGCGCTTGGACTCGGCACACTCGGCTTCGCGATGCAGGATATTCTGCTCGAGCCGTATGGTGGACAGGTGCTCGGTCTCTCCGTTGGCACAACCACCGTGCTTACGGCGTTGTTTGCGGCCGGCGGTGTCACCGCCTTCGCCGCCGCCGCGCGCTTGCTCGCCTGCGGCACTGACCCGCACCGCCTTGCTGCACACGGCGCACTCGCCGGCGTTGTGGCCTTCACTTTGGTGCTTGCCGCCGCGCCCATCACTTCGCCTGCTGTCTTTGCAGCCGGTACAGTGCTGATCGGTTTCGGCGGCGGATTGTTCTCGGTCGGCTTGCTCACCGCCTGCATCCGCACCGCGCCCGCCAACGAAACGGGACTAGCTCTCGGCGCGTGGGGGGCGGTTGCTGCAACCTCGGCCGGTGCGGCCATGGCGCTTGGCGGGCTTATCCGCGACGCCGTGGCTGCTATGGCCGTCAGCGGGATGCTGGGACCCGCCCTCAGCGGCCCGGAGGTCGGATACGGCGCCGTCTACACGATTGAAATCGTTCTTCTGTTCGCAACCCTGGCTGCGATCGGCCCGCTCGTGCAGCCCGCATGGGCGGACGCGACCGCCCCAACTCCGGCGCAGGCGGATGCCGCCGTCGCCATGCAACCAGCGAGGTGACCTACCATGAGCTTAGGCACAGCCGGTCTCTCAGAACACTACGACCTGGCGTTTGTCGTCCTCTATCTCTTTTGGGGCTTTTTCGCCGGGCTGATCTATTATCTCCTGCGCGAGAACAAACGCGAGGGCTATCCGCTGATCGCCGAGGATCGCAGGGGTGGGCGCGTGACGGTGCGCGGCTGGCCGGAGCCGCCCCCACCGAAGACCTTCCTCCTTTGGGATGGGCGCACGGTAACGGTGCCGAAACCGGACAACGAGCCTCCGCTCGCTGCCATTCCCGCCTACATGTACCAGGGCTCGCCGCTGCAGCCGACCGGCGACCCGATGCAGGACGGTGTTGGGCCGGCCGCTTTCGCCCTGCGCGATGACGAGCCGGAGACGATGTGGATGAGCAACGTTCCCCGCATTGTGCCGATGCGAGTGGCGAACGACTACCACCTCGACGAAAACGACCCCGACCCGCGGGGGATGAAGGTGGTAGCGGCCGACGGCCAGGTTGCTGGCATCTGCCGCGACGTCTGGGTAGACAAGATGGAGTGCCTGCTGCGCTACATCGAGGTCGAGGTTGAGACGCCCTCAGGGAAGCGCACTGTCGTCGTGCCTTGGAACCTGACAACGATCGATGCTGAGAAAGGGCAGGTGAATGTCGTTTCGGTGATGGCGAAGCATTTCGCCAACGCTCCGGTGCTGAAAAACCCAGACCAGATCACGCGCCTCGAGGAGGATCGCGTCTCCGCGTACTTTGGCGGTGGGCACTTCTACGCCTCGCCCGAACGTTCGGAGCCACTGCTGTGAGCCGCCCGGTCTATCTCAAGCACGAGAGCGAGCCCGTTCGCGGCCTGCCCGGTGCTCTGCCCGCGGGGGAGCACATTTTGTGGCAAGGCGGCCCGGCCTGGTGGCCGCTTGCCCTGCGTGCCTATCGGCTACGCGCGATCGCGATCTACTTCGCGGTGCTGTGGCTGATCGGCTTCTCCGCCGAACTGCGCGACGGCGGCACGGTCCACGAGGCCATGATTGCGCTCGTACCTCTCATTATCCTCGCCTTGGTAGCGCTGGGGCTCATCCTCGTGCTCGCCGTGCTGGCGGCACGGCTGACCGTGTACACGATCACCAATCGGCGTGTGGTCATCCGCTGCGGCGTCGCCTTGCCGGTGACGGTGAACCTCCCCTTCGCCCTCATCGCTTCCGCCGGACTAAAGCGCTTCGCCGATGGCACCGGCGACATCGCGCTTCGGCTCATGCAGCCCCATCGCGTGTCCTACATGCTTCTTTGGCCGCATGTGCGACCCTGGCACTGGCGTGACCCAGAGCCCAGCCTGCGCGCGCTGCGTCTGGCCGATCAGGTCGCCGCCATCCTTGCCCGCGCCCTCGCCCAGGCGGCGGGGCAGCCAGTGCCAACGATGGCCGAGCCAGCGCCGGCGGCAGGGCCGCTTGGGCCCGCACCGGTGCCAGCATAAGTTGACGGAAGGCAAGACCATGGCGCGCACGCGGATCGACAGACTGATCGCTAACCCCCTTTTCGTCGGGGGAGCGATGATTGCGATCACGCTGGCCGTAGTGCTCGGCCCGGGGCTTGACCAGCCTCAGGACCCGCCCCGTGGCGCACGGGTTGCGATGCGCGAGCTGCGTTTTGAGGACCGCCCGGACGGTGCGGTTGCCATTTTTGATGCGCGGCAGGGCGCGATCGTCGCCCTCTTGCCGCCTGGTGAGGGCGGGTTCGTCCGCGCCACGCTGCGCGGGCTTGCGCGCGAGCGGCGGATGAATGACGCGGGCGGGGCGGAAGTGCCCTTCCGGATCAGCGTCTGGGAGGATGGTCGCCTGACGCTGGAGGACACCGCGACGGGGCGTCTGGTCGATCTCGGCGCCTTTGGTCACACGCAAGTGCAGACCTTCGCGCGCCTGGTCGCCACCGGGAGGGATATGCGATGAGACTCAGCCTGATCGATCGCCTGCTTGGGCGACAAACCGTCGAAATCACCTGCGAGGTGGACATCGAGCAGTCGCCGGACAGCCTGCACGCCTACGCTATCCCGCAAGGGATCGAGATCAATCCGGGCGATACGGTCTACCTGCACGACGTGCCCAGCCGCGTCGGCTGGAACGAGCGCCGCACCATGACCTGTCGCGCCACGGTGCTGCGCGCGGGCTGGCTGGATCGCTGGCTGACGGAATTCCGCGCGATCTTCGATCTCGCCGAGCTTTGGCATGTCGGCTTCGAGCCCAAGGAGGCGATCCATGTATGATGTGAGCCCGGCACCCGAGAAAGCAGTGGCAGAGACGATGGAGGCGGTCGCCGACCGCGTTGCGAAGGGCCCGCGTGAGATCAACGAGACAACGCGGATGGCTCTGCGCGAGACGGTGCTCTCGCCGCGCTTCTACACCACCGACTTCAACGCGATGGACAAGATGGATGTCTCGGCCATCCGCGAGGAGTGGGACAAGCTGATGGCCGAGTTCCGCTCGGACCCGAACAAGGGCCATTTCACGCGGACCGAGGAGTTCGACCGCTTCCGCCTGGAGGATCTGCCCGAGGCCCTGCGGGGGGAGTTCCTCGACTTCCTGGTCAGCTCTGTCACCGCGGAGTTCTCAGGCTGCGTGCTCTATGCCGAGATCAAGAAGCGGACCAAAAACCCCGATATGCGAGAGCTGTTCGGCTTCATGGCGCGCGACGAGAGCCGCCACGCGGGCTTTATCAACGACACGCTAAAGGACTGCGGGGTGGGGGTCGATCTCTCCTTCCTCACCAAAGCGAAGAAATACACCTATTTCAAGCCGAAATTTATCTTTTACGCTACGTACCTATCAGAGAAAATCGGCTACGCCCGTTACATCACCATCTACCGCCAACTCGAGCGGCACCCTGAACTGCGTTTTCACCCGATCTTTAAGTGGTTCGAGAAGTGGTGCAACGACGAGTTCCGCCACGGCGAAGCCTTTGCGTTGCTGATGCGCGCCAACCCGGAGCTTCTCTCCGGGCTGAACAAGCTCTGGGTGCGTTTCTTCCAGCTCGCCGTATTCGCTACCATGTTCGTGCGGGACCATGGCCGGCCTGAGTTCCACAAGGCGCTCGGCATGCATCCAACCGACTACGACATGCGTGTGTTCCGCATCACGTGCGAAATCTGCAAGCAGGTGTTTCCGGTCACGCTTGATATCGACAACCCCGCCTTCCTGCGCGGTATGGAGAGGCTGTTCGAGATCTCGGAAAAGCTTGGCGAAGCAAAGAAGCAGGGTGGGATCGCCGGCCGCATGCGTCGGCTTGGCCTTGGGCTGGCTGCGGCTACCACTTTCATCCGTCTCTACCTCTTGCCCGGAAAGCATGCCGACTTGCCGGCCAACCCGCGCCTTTCCCCGGCATGGTGAAGCAAGGCGCGCGATGACAGAGAGAGCAGAAAGCCACGACAGATGACAGAGATCGCGCCTGCCGTGCTCGCGACCCTGTTCGTTTGGTGGTTTTCCACCGGCGTGATCTTTTGGCTGGACGGTCTGCCCCGCCGCTCGCACCACGTGACCATCGGCGTCGCCACTCTCCTCCTCGGCGTTGCCCTTTGGGGCATCGCAGAGACGGCGCATGACCTGACGCCCAACGGAGCCTACTTCTCGTTTGCTTCAGGGCTCATGGTCTGGGCTTGGGTAGAACTCACTTTCCTCACCGGCCTAATCACCGGGCCGAACCGCACGCCGCGGCCGCCGGGGCTCTCGCTGTCGCGCCGCTTCCGCCTCGCGGTCGGCGCCATCCTGTGGCACGAACTGCTTATCCTCGCCCTTGCCGTCGTCGTGTTCGCGCTCTCCTGGTCTGGGGAAAATCTGGTCGGTGCTTGGACCGTCGCCATTTTGTGGGCGATGCGGACCTCAACCAAGCTCAACCTCTTTCTCGGCGTGCGCAACACTTATGCTCAGCTCCTGCCGCCTGCGCTCCATCACATCGCAAGCCACTTCACGCGCGCGCAGATGAACCCGCTGTTTCCAACCGCCATCGCTGGGGCAAGCGTGCTGGCTGTGGTTTTGCTTGCGGCCGCCTTCTCGGCCGACGAAGGATCCTTCGCCGCCACCGGTTTTGCCATCCTCGGCACGCTTGCCCTTTTGGGCGCGATCGAGCACGCCTTCCTCATGCTTCCGCTGCGAACCGAAATGCTCTGGGCCTGGTCCCTTGGCGAGAGGGCGCAGCGAGATGGGACCACCGCAACACCATGAGAGGTTCAACCATGGCGGGCGGCGGCCTGATCCATATCAACGCGGACAACCTCAACCCGGCGAAGCCTTTTATGATGGCGTCGGGAAAACCGCTGTTCGGCGAGGAGACGGGACAATTATGAACTATGAACACTTCTTCCAGCGCGAACTCGACCAGCTCCGTCGTGAGGGGCGCTATCGAACCTTCGCCGATCTCGAGCGCCACGTTGGCCGTTTTCCGCGCGCCACCCATCATCGCCTAAAGGGCGGTGCTCCGGTCACTGTCTGGTGTTCGAACGACTATCTCGGCATGGGCCAGCATCCCTCTGTGCTCGCCGCGATGCACGAGGCGCTCGATCGTTGCGGAGCCGGCGCTGGCGGCACGCGCAACATCGCCGGCACCAACATCTACCACGTCGCGCTGGAGAAGGAGCTCGCCGACCTGCATGGCAAGGAAGCGGCTCTGCTCTTTAACTCCGGCTACATGTCGAACTGGGCGACACTCTCCACCCTCGCCGCACGCCTGCCGAACTGCGTGGTGCTGTCCGATGCCGGCAATCACGCCTCGATGATCGAAGGCATCCGCCACTCGAGGGCGGAGCGGATCATCTTCAAGCACAACGACGTTGACGATCTGCGCCGTCATCTGGCCGCGCTCGATCGCGACCGGCCGAAGATCATCGCCTTCGAAAGCGTGTATTCCATGGATGGCGACATTGCGCCCATCGCCGAGTTTTGCGACCTCGCCGAGACCTACAACGCCCTCACCTATCTGGATGAAGTGCATGCGGTCGGCCTCTATGGCGCGCGCGGTGGCGGTGTGTCGGAGCGCGACGGGGTGGCGCACCGCGTCGACATCATCGAAGGCACGCTCGGCAAGGCCTTCGGCGTGGTCGGTGGCTACATCGCGGGCACGGCCAACCTGGTCGACTTCGTGCGCTCTTATGCCTCCGGCTTCATCTTCACGACAGCTCTTCCGCCAGCCGTCGCTGCCGGCGCCCTGGCTGCGATCCGACACCTCAAGCACTCCTCGGCGGAGCGCGAGGCCATGCACGCCAACGTCGCCCTCGTCCGCCGCCGGCTCGACGAGATCGGCGTTCCACATCTCGCCAACCCGAGCCATATCGTGCCAGTCATGGTCGGCGACCCCGTGCAGTGCAAGCAGATCAGCGACATCTTGCTTGAGCGCTACGGCATCTATGTGCAGCCGATCAACTACCCAACCGTCCCGCGCGGCACCGAGCGTCTGCGCCTCACACCCTCGCCCTTGCACACCGAGGAGGACATTGATCACTTGATCGGCGCCCTCTCCTCTATCTGGTCTGATCTCGCCTTGAAGCGTGCCGCCTGAGACGCGGCGCGCGCAGAGTTCCCGTGCCAGACGACGCGATCCCTCGCCGTAGCGGCGCCTCCGTCGTCACGCCACGCAAGGCGACGCGGCGCCCTCCCTTTCCCTTCACGGCCATCGTCGGCCAGGAGGAGATGAAGCGGGCTCTGCTGATCGCCGCGGTCGATCCATCCGTCGGCGGCGTGCTCGCCTTTGGCGATCGCGGCACCGGCAAATCCACCACGGTGCGGGCGCTGGCCGCCCTCCTGCCTCAGATGAGCGTGGTTCAGGGTTGCCCGTATAACTGCGCCCCGGACTTCACCGCGGGCCTCTGCCCCGCCTGCACACAGGGCGACGAAGCCCACGTCACCTCGGTTCCCGTCCCCGTGATCGACCTTCCGCTCGGCGCGACCGAGGATCGCGTGCTCGGCGCACTCGACATCGAACGCGCTCTGGCCGAAGGGGTGAAGGCGTTCGAACCGGGGCTTCTTGCGCGGGCCAACCGCGGCTTCCTCTATATCGACGAGGTGAACCTGCTCGAGGATCACCTGGTTGACGTGCTGCTCGATGTGGCCGCTTCAGGTGAAAACGTGGTCGAGCGCGAGGGCATCTCCATCCGCCATCCCGCACGGTTTGTGTTGGTGGGCTCGGGAAACCCGGAGGAGGGCGAGCTTCGCCCGCAACTGCTCGATCGCTTCGGTCTTTCGGTTGAGGTGCGCACACCCGAAGACGTTGCGACACGGATCGAGGTGGTGAAGCGTCGCGATGCCTTTGAGCGAGATCCGGCGGGCTTCATCGCATCCTGGGCGAAAGACGAGGCGAAGCTGCGTCGGCAGATTGTTTCGGCGCGGAACCGTCTTGCCAGGACATCCGTGCCGGATGCAGCTCTCGATCGCGCCGCCCGGCTTTGCATCGCTCTCGGAACGGACGGGCTGCGCGGGGAACTGACGCTGATCCGCGCGGCCCGTGCGCTCGCCGCCTTCGAGGGCGAGACGTCGGTCACTGATCAGCACCTGCGCGTTGTCGCCCCATCCGCTTTGCGGCACCGGCTGCGCCGCAACCCGCTCGATGAAACCGCGTCCACGACTCGGATCGAACGGGCGCTCGCAGAGGTGTTCGGAGGTTGAAGATGGCAGAGCTAAGCTCGCCCTCCCCCTCTGCCGATGCCGCCACGGCCGCCTGCCTGTTCGCTCTTGATCCCGTGGGATGCAGTGTGCTGCTGCGCGCCCGCCACGGGCCTGCGCGCGATGCCTGGTTCGCGCTGCTCCGCCGGCTCTGGCCCAAGGATCGCCCCTTGCGGCGGGTCCCCGTCGGCATTCCGGACAGCCGACTGTTGGGCGGGCTCGATCTTGCCGCAACCCTCGCCGCTGGCCGGGCCGTGGCCGAGCGCGGTGTGCTCGCGGAGTGCGACGGGGGCGCGATTATCCTCACGATGGCGGAACGTCTTGATCCAGGAACAGCAGCGCGGATCGCACACGCGATCGACGAGGGCGAGGTGCTGGTCGCGCGCGATGGGCTCACGCAGCGCCTCCCCGCCCGCTTCGGTGTCCTCGCCCTCGATGAAGGACTGGCCGACGATGAACTCGTGCCCCGCGCGCTCGCCGATCGCCTCGCCATCCACCTCACCCTCGATGATGCGCTCCTGCCTACACAGATGGACGAGGCCGGCCTCGATGCCGCGCGCGCCTTGCTGCCGCGGTTGACAACGGACGAGCGTGCGATTGCGGCTCTCGTCTCGGCTGCGCTTGCTTTGGGGATCGATACGCTGCGCGCGCCGCTGCACGCGCTAACTGTCGCACGCGCTGCCGCCGCTCTCGCAGGCCGTGGTGCGCTCGCTGAAGACGACATCGCTCTTGCGGCACGGCTCGTGCTCGCACCGCGCGCAACCTGTCTGCCAGCCCCGCCTGAAAGTGCTGCCAACGAGGATGCCGAGCACTCGCCCCAAACACCACCCCAAGAGGATCCCGCGACCGAAACCGACGCCCGTCCTCTGGACAATGTTGTGCTTGAGGCGGCGAAAGCTGCGATCCCGCCGGATTTACTCGCCGATTTGCAGACCGGGCTTGGCATGCGCCGACATGCGCGCTCGGTAGGTCGTCTCGGCGCCGAACAGAAAGGTCGCCGCCGCGGCCGCCCATCCGGTACTCGCCCTGGCGCGCTGCGCCCGGGCGAACGGCTCGCTCTTGTCGAGACCATTCGCGTCGCCGCGCCGTGGCAACGCTTTCGTCGTGCCGAACATTCGGTCCGGACAACAACTCCGCGGGTCATCGTCCGCCGCGAGGACATTCGGCTGATGCGTTTCAAGGCACCGACGGAACGCACTGCTATCTTCGTCGTGGATGCCTCTGGGTCAACCGCTCTCGCCCGTCTTGCCGAGGCGAAGGGCGCGGTCGAGCTCCTGCTGTCGGATTGCTATGTACGCCGCGACACGGTCGCGCTGATTGCCTTCCGCGGCAGTGCGGCGGAAGTCATTCTGCCACCGACGAACGCGCTGGCGCGAGCCCGCCGCGCGCTTGCCTGCCTGCCAGGTGGCGGCGGCACGCCGCTCGCCTCTGCGCTCGATCTCGTCGGCAAGCTCGCCGACCAGGTGGCGCGGCGCGGGCGCACACCGATCGCGGTGCTGTTGACGGACGGTCGCGCCAACGTTGCGCGCGACGGCACGCCCGGTCGGCCAAAAGCCGAGGAGGACGCGCTCGCTGCTGCGCGACAGCTGCGAGCGCAGCGGCTCTCCGCCATCCTGATTGACACTGCCCCGCGGCCGCAACCCACCGCGCAACGACTCGCGACCGAAATGGGTGCGCGCTATCTCGCTCTACCCTATGCTGATGCGGAGCGTCTTTCCCGCGCAGTTCGGGCAGGTATGGAGATGCAGCCATGAGCCGCCGTCCTGACTGGGCGCATGACGGGCGCGACTGGCCGAACCGATCAGCGAGCCGCTTCGTGCCTGCCGCAGGCATCGTTTGGCACGTGCAGGTCATGGGCGATGGGCCCTGCGTTCTTCTTCTTCACGGCACGGGAGCTGCTACACATTCCTGGGCGAGCGTGATGCCCTTGCTTGCGCGACGCTTCACCGTCGTCGCGCCCGATCTGCCAGGGCACGGCTTCACCGATGAACCGCCCAACGCGCTGCTCACCTTGCCAGGCATGGCGCGCGGAGTGGGCGATCTGATGCGCGCGCTCGGGCTCAGGCCATTGACCCTTGCTGGTCACTCCGCCGGCGCGGCAATCGCCTGCCGTGCCGCGCTCGACGATCGCCTCGACCCGCGCGCGATCGTCTCGATCAACGGCGCTATCGTGCCCATCCGCAATGGACCCGGCGATCTTCCGTGGTTCTCCGATCTCGCACGCTTCATGGTGAGTTTGCCCGTCGTGCCGTGGTTCCTCTCCTGGCAGGCGGCGGATCGCGGGACGGTCGAGCGGGTGCTGCGCGGCACAGGGTCTGAGGTCGGCCGCCAGTCGCTCGAATTCTACACGCGCCTCTTTCGCCGGCCCGGTCACGTCGCCGCAGCCTTGGGTATGATGGCGGCATGGGACCTGCACGGGCTCACGCGCGACCTGCCCAGGCTTCGTCCCGACCTGCTGCTCATCGTTGGCGAGAACGACCGCACCGTGCCACCAGGTGATGCAGATCGCGTGCGCGCGCTCGTACCCTCCGCTCGCATCATCCGCCTACCTGGCCTTGGTCATCTCGCGCACGAGGAACGCCCCGAACTGTTCGCCGACCTCATCTCCGACTTGGTGCCGGAGTCCGTTACGCCGTGACATCGACCGGGCATGCTGACTGAAGCACCCCTCCGCCCCGCCCCCGCCATCGCTCGGGATCGACGCCCACACGCGATCGTCATCGGCTCCGGCTTCGGCGGCCTTGCAGCCGCCGTGCGGCTCGGTGCGCGCGGCTTCCGGGTGACGGTGCTCGAGCGGCTCGATCGTCCCGGTGGTCGGGCCCGGGTCTTCCAGCGTGAGGGTTTCACCTTTGACGCGGGGCCAACCATCATCACTGCTCCCTTCCTGCTCGAGGAACTGTGGGCGCTCGCCGGCCGGCGACTTGCCGACGATGTCTGCATCGTCCCCTGCGATCCCTTCTATCGCATCCGATTTCACGACGGCTCCGTCTTCACCTATTCGGGCGACGAGGAAGCGATGCGGGCAGAGGTTGCACGCTTCTCGCCCAAAGACGTTCCGGGTTGGGAACGCTATCTGCGCCTCTCCGCGGAGACCTGCCGCATCGGCTTCGAGGGTCTCGGGCATGTGCCGTTCGGCAAACTTTCCGACATGTTGCGCGTGGCTCCGGATTTAATCCGGCTGAGGGCTTGGCGCAGCGTCTATGCGGTCGTTTGCGACCATATCCGCGATGCTAAGCTGCGCATCGTTTTCTCTTTCCATCCGCTGCTGATCGGCGGCAACCCCCTGGCAGCGAGCTCTGTCTACTGCCTGATCCCCGCTCTCGAAGCGCGTTGGGGCGTACATTTCGCCATGGGCGGCATGGGGGCCTTGGTCCAGGGTCTCGTTGCCCTCATTCACCACGTTGGCGGAATGATCCGCTATCGCGCTGAGGTATCTCGGATCGAGGTCGAGGCCGGACGTGTGCGCGGGGTGCGGCTTGCCGATGGCGAAACGATACCGGCCGATATCGTCGTCTCCAATGCGGATTCAGCGCTCACTTATGGCAGGCTGCTTGCGCATCTGCCGCGTCGGCGCTGGAGCGACAGCAAACTCGCCCGCGCGCGCTACTCGAACGGCTTGTTCGTGTGGTATTTCGGCACAAGGCGCCGCTACGAGTCGGTGGGCCACCATACGATTATGATCGGACCCCGCTACGAGGAGCATTTGCGCGACATATTCGAGCGCAAGGTGCTGGCGCCTGATTTCTCCCTTTACCTGCACCGCCCCACGGCGGCCGACCCCACTCTAGCGCCTCCTGGCTGCGATACCTTCTACGCTCTCGCCCCGGTCCCGAATCTCGATGCCCGGACGGATTGGACGCGCGAAGCAGAGCCTTTCCGTACTCGTGTTTCGCGTTACCTCGAGGAGACCGTGCTGCCGGGGCTGAGCTCGGAAATCGTTGTGTCGCACGTTGCCACTCCGCTCGATTTCGAGCGCGACTTGCTTTCCCCACGGGGTGCCGGCTTCGGCCTTGAGCCCATTCTTACCCAAAGTGCATGGTTCCGTCCGCATAACGAAAGCGAGGAGGTTGATGGGCTCTATCTCGTCGGTGCCGGCACCCATCCTGGCGCTGGCGTGCCGGGCGTTCTCTCCTCCGCGCGCGTGCTCGACACGGTTGTGCCCGATGCCGCCCGCTTTCGCTGACCTGCCGACCTGGGCCGACCATGCCAATTGCCGAGCGCTGCTGCGGTCGGGATCGAAGAGCTTCTTCGCCGCCTCCCTGCTGCTTCCGCCGCGTGTGCGCGACCCCGCGTGCGCGATCTACGCTTTCTGCCGCCTTGCTGATGACGCGATCGACGTCGACCATGGCCGGCTTACCGCGATCATGCGTCTGCGAGATCGGCTTGATCGCGCCTATGCTGGGCGGCCCTTGCCCATTTCGGCCGATCGCGCCTTCGCCGAGGCCGTCTGGCGCTTCGGCATTCCGCGCGCCTTACCGGAGGCTCTGCTGGAGGGGTTCGCCTGGGATGCCGAAGCACGGCGCTATCCCGACCTCTCCGCGCTGCACGCTTACGCTTCCCGTGTGGCTGCCTCGGTAGGCGCGATCATGGCTCTGCTCATGGACCAGCGCGACCCAGACGTGCTCGCGCGCGCCTGCGACCTCGGTATCGCCATGCAATTGACCAACATCGCGCGCGACGTCGGCGAGGATGCGCGCGCTGGGCGGCTCTATCTGCCGCTCGATTGGCTCGCGGAAGAAGGGATTGATGCCGACGCCTTTCTCGCCGCGCCGCAGTTTACGGCCGCACTCGGACGGGTGGTGGCGCGCCTTCTGGCGGAAGCTGAGCGTCTCTATCGGCGCGCGGAAGCTGGGATCGCCCGTCTGCCGGCGAACTGCCGGGCAGGGATTGGAGCGGCACGCCTGATCTACGCTGAAATCGGGCGAGCGGTGGAACGGAACGGTCTCGACTCGGTGTCCGTCCGCGCGGTGGTGCCGAAGTCGCGCAAGCTGATGCTGCTCGCTGCGGCCAGAGCGAGGACCGCATTCTGGCCACTGACCCATCTGCACGACCCGCCGGTCGAGGCGGCTCGCTTCCTGGTCGAGGCCGCAGCGGCTGCCTCGCCGGCGCCGGCCGCGGCGCGGGGTTTCGACGCGCGGGTCGCCTGGCTCGTTTCGCTGTACGACCGTCTTGAACGGCGCGACCGCGCGCCGCGCGCTCTGCTTGCCCGTGCCGCGCGCTGATGAGTTTCCTGTTGACCTGCCCCGGGACGAGAATGGCAGCATGCTGGAGCGGAGTGCCCGCGCTGCCCTTCGCTGGAGGAAACTATGCAGAACCTGATCGGCCCTCCTCTTCTGCTTGTTGCTGCTGCCATCGTTTGGTTTGCCTATGCGCGCCGACGGAAAATTCTGGCTGCCGAGCGCGCCATCGCCGCGGCCGGTTTGCCTGACCCCCGTCCGCCGCTCCACCCCTCGCTGGTGGTGATCGGCGACGTGGTTCCGCCGCTGATGATGGGCGGGCTCGTGTTCCTTGGTCTCAAGCTGACGCTCGCTTACGTTGTGGCTGGCGAGGTGCTCGGTGTCGGCCTGCTCGATCTCGCCGGTGCGCTAAGCCTGCTTGCAGCGTACGGCGTATGGCTGCGCTGGAAGACACAGTATCGCCCGATGCCGGAAGGCTGGACGATGCCTGCTGTCGCCGCAGCCCCTGTGCGTGCTGTAGAGCCGGCACCGGTGGTGACGGTGCGGCTTGGGCCTTCCGCCGCGGCCTGATCCTCTTTCCCCACGAGGGAAATCTCTCCGTTTCAGCGAAGGCGGCCAGGCCAAAAGGACGCGCCGGGTCGCGCCTTTGCTCTTCAGGGTTGATCCACCGCAAGGCACCCGATGGCCGTTGCGCTACCCTTCGCCTAATCGTCGTCGGCGAAGGGGATAAACCCCATGCGTATCGTTCTCGTCCACCCAAACTACCACTCCGGCGGCGCCGAAATCGCGGGCAACTGGCCGCCAGCGTGGGTTGCCTACCTGACTGGCTATCTAAAGGCGAATGGCTACTCCGACATCACGTTCATCGATGCGATGACGGATCATTTGTCGGAAGAGCAATTGCGCGAACGTCTCCGCTCTCTCGCCCCCGACATCGTCGGCGCCACTGCGATCACGCCCTCGATCTATCGCGCCGAAAGGACGCTGCAGATCGCGAAGGAAGTCAACCCAGACGTGGTGACAGTACTGGGCGGGATTCATGGCACATTCCTTTACGCCCAGGTACTGACGGAAGCGCCCTGGATTGATGCAGTGGTGCGCGGTGAGGGCGAAGAGGTCTTCCTCAATCTCGTCCGCACCGTCGATGAAGGGCGCTGGCCTGATGAGCGGAATACCGTGCGCGGCATCGCTTATCGCGAGGATGATCGAGTCGTCGCTACACCGGCCGAGCCGCCGATCGCGGACATCGACCGGATTTGGCCCGATTGGGGCATTCTGGACTGGTCGAAGTACATCTACATCCCCATGAACACGCGCGTCGCCATTCCCAACTTCGCGCGTGGCTGCCCGTTCACGTGCAGCTTCTGCAGCCAGTGGAAGTTCTGGCGCGACTACCGCGTCCGCAACCCGAAGCTGGTGGTAGACGAGATCGAGCAGCTCGTGAAGGAGCACAACGTAGGCTTCTTCATTCTTGCTGACGAAGAGCCGACCATCAACAAGAAGAAGTTCGTTGCGTTTTGCGAGGAGCTGATTGCACGCAAGCTGCCGGTACTATGGGGCATCAATACGCGCGTGACCGACATCCTACGCGACGAAGATTTGCTGCCAATGTACCGTAAGGCCGGCCTGATCCACATCAGTCTGGGTACGGAAGCGGCTGCCCAGCTCAACCTGGACCGCTTCAACAAGGAAACCACCGTCGCGCAGAACAAGAAGGCGATCGAGCTTTTGCGTAAGAACGGAATCGTATCGGAGGCGCAGTTCATTGTCGGTCTTGAGAACGAGACGGTCGAGACGCTGGAAGAGACCTATCGGATGGCGATCGACTGGGACCCCGACATGGCGAACTGGGCGATGTACACGCCCTGGCCCTTCAGTGATCTTTTCAACGAACTTGGCGACAAGGTGGAGGTGTTCGATTTCGAGAAGTACAATTTTGTTACGCCGATCATGAAGCCGGATGCGATGGATCGCGGCACGCTGCTCGATCGCACCATGCACAACTATCGCCGCTTCTACATGCGCAAGACGTTCCTCGGATATCCCTGGACGCGCGATCGGCTCAAGCGGCGTTACCTCATGGGCTGTCTGAAGGCGTACATGAAGTCGGCTTTCCAGCGAAAGTTTTACGACCTCGGCAAGTTCGGCTACTGGGGACCGCAGACAAAACACCGTCTCAGGTGGAACTTCGACGAGTCGCGCAAGCTGGAGGCTCTGCCTGACAGCGCGCCGCCCAACGCTATGTGGAAGACGGTGCATCGGCGCAAGCCTAAGGGGGGCACGCTTCGACCGGCCGAGATGGTCAAGGCGTGCGGCGGCGGAACTGAACAGATGGAGGAGACGCTGGCGCCACCTCCCCTTGCCGAACCAAAGGCGGTGAAGCGCATCGACTTCGTCAAGGCCTGCGGTGGCGGCAGCGAGCCGTTGCCAGAAAACCTGGACAATCGTCCAAACGGGTAAGCCCGCCATGGACGGCAGTGGTCCCGGCGGCCGGCAGGGTGGTCAGAACGGTACCGCGACGGGCAGGATTGGCCCTAATGCAATCACCCGTTTTGCGGAGGCGCTGCGCGCGCGATGCGGTGACGAAACAACCGCTCGGGTCTTCGCCGATGCCGGTCTTGCTCGCTACTTAGCCAAGCCGCCTCTGGACATGGTGGACGAGGTTGACGTCGTTGCCCTGCACCGCGCCGCGCGCAGGCTCTTGCTACAAACTGTCGTCGAGGATGTGTCGCGCGAGGCTGGCGATCGCACAGCGCGCTACCTGCTCGCGCACCGCATTCCGCGCGTGGTGCAGGGACTGCTCGGCCTGCTGCCGCCATCGCTCGCGGCCCGCGTGCTGGCACGGGCGATCGGCCGACACGCTTGGACTTTCGCCGGTTCCGGTCGTTTCCATGTCGACTACGGACCGCCGCTTGCCTTCATCATCGCCGATGGGCCGCTCGGCCGTGGCCTGCAGACTGCCACCCCCGCTTGCGGCTACTTCGCTGCGACCTTCGACGGGCTTTTTCGCGCCTTGATCCACCCCGAGGCCAAGGTGGTCGAGATGGCTTGCCAG
Organism: uncultured Elioraea sp.; assembly: GCA_938010425.1. GTDB lineage: Bacteria > Pseudomonadota > Alphaproteobacteria > Acetobacterales > Acetobacteraceae > Elioraea. The sequence goes on along the minus strand of CALLUO010000057.1, from coordinate 160 downwards.
GCGGCAGGCGCGCCGGCCTGCGTCTTCACCGCCACCTGGCCCGGGGGCCTCACCAGACGACGACGCGCCGATAGAGGTGCCAGGTTGCGTGGCCCAGAACCGGCAGCACCACCGCAAGCCCCATGAGCAGCGGCAGCGCGCCGAGGATGAGCAACACGGC